>JAZUDO010000064.1:0-2484 GCA_045639685.1 Lachnospiraceae bacterium | reverse complement strand
ATCCGATTCGTTCAATCACACCTTCGTCCAGCAATTCCTTCATTAACATTTGTATTGCTCTTCTGGATTTATTCATCATATCCGACAGTTCAGTTTGCGTTAACGACGGATTTTCTTTTATTAGCAACAATAGGTGTTCTCTATCCGACATCATGCTTTTCTGCGCTTTATTCTGCGCTTTATTTTGCGCTTTATCAAAAGCGTAGTTCAGATTCCACAACGTAAGGAAGAAATTATATCCATCCGTATAAAATACCGGCTTTAGCTCTTCCTTATAGCGTTCCTCAGCTTCATATGCGTCTAGTATTTTCTTAAATCCACTACCTCGTCGCTCCATAAGCCGCATTCTTCCAAAAACATCTGCAAGAATCGGATTGCGTAGTTTTGAGGGCACGTGCCTTATATCCAGCAATTGAACTTCAGAGCCATCAAACATTCCTCCGGGATTAGTGATGACAATCCTGTCATCATAGATATCTACCTGACTGTGAGCTCCTGTCTGAAGATAACTTCTGTGGATAAGAGCATTAACCAATCCCTCTTCCAATGCTCGTTCCGGATAATCCGGTAACTCCACGCGCTTATCATTGTCTTTGCGCCATCCTTTTTTTGTATTGTTTTTTATAAAGGCCATAGTACTGTCATAGAGTTCTATAAGTCCACCTGTATATTCGGCATCATCTATCGCATCCTGTGTAGAATTAGCTTTTTCAAGACCATTCCACCTTGTACAAAAAATCCTTGAGTGATGAATATTCCATTGATCTGCAAACAAAATCCCTGCATTCGTCATTTGACCATCTTCCTGCATGAGCTTAAAGCTCACAAGATCATTATCAAGCTCCAACGGGAGATGTGTTGCTTTCAAATATCTTTTCCTAAATGATTCAAATGTTAGCCTTTCTCTTGGAATATCCGAAATCATTTCATCATACGATGTCCCAGTACTTTTTTTGATGAACTCTGTAAGTTCAAATCCGGTAATCTCCTTTTTTACACTTCCGGTTCGATAATAATGTCTACCATGAAGATTTAACGGAAGTTTTGATTTCTTTACTTCAATTTGAATATATTTCTTTTTATCCTTTGTTTTGAGGTTAACATCACATGTCATCCCAAAAGCCGCTGTGATCTTATTTGGAATATCCTCTAACAGCTTTTTTACAATCTTTTCTTCCAATCCCAGGACGTTACCATTGTCATCAATACCAATATAAAGAGTTCCCCCTTGTGCATTGGCATAACCACAAATCCATTCGAGGTATTTATCCTGCCATGATTCTTTCCACTCAACAACCTGACTTTCATCCAACACCCGGTCAGACAACTCATTCACACTTTGAAGAAGTACCTGCTCAGGAATGATTTAGGATAAAAAGCGGGAATCCTCGGTTCTTCAAGTGCCGAGATGAAAGCGTACGAACGCAAGAAAAATCGGCAGGGGCATAAAATAAATAGAACATACATTCGATTTTTCCTTGCGGTTAATCATGTTTTTTGTTATAATAGATTTATACAAAACCTATTTTGAAGGACAAAGATTAACTGAAGGAGGGAGAAAGGAATGCTATTATCACGTGAGACTGCAATAAGTCTTGATTCTGCATCTGCAAATATCATCGGTCACATGTGCTATGCCGCATCAAAACTCTGGAATGTCTGCAACTACGAGAGGAACAACTATAAAGAACTCGGCCTTACTAAGTATCCTGACTGGTATTACCAGAAGTCAGTGCACAAAGACAACATGTGGTACAAATCCCTTCCTTCACAGACAGCTCAGGAAGTATGCAAGCTTCTTGACAAATCATGGAAGTCCTTTTATCGACTTCAGAAGACCGGCGGAATCGTAAATCCCAGACCACCGAGGTACAAGCAGTCAGGTATCGCCATAACCTACATGCAGAACGGTATTGTTCATGAAGCAGGTTCTGATATCATCCGTCTGTCACTCCCCAAAGCATTAAAGGCATATATGTCATCTGCTTATGGCATCAGTAACAACTATCTCTTTCTGAAAAATGTCCTTTTTCAGAATACTGATATCATCAAGCAGATAAAAATATACCCGCCAAAGGGAGACGGGAGCTGTCGGCTGATAGTCATATATGAAGTGCCGGACATTGAGCCGCTTCCTGATAACGGCAGATATCTTTCCATAGACCCTGGTCTTCATAACCTCATGACCTGCTATGACAGCAGTGGTAAAAGCTTCATCCTCGGACGTAAGTATCTTGCAATAGCCCACCGCTATGATAAGGAGATTGCGAGGGTTCAGTCACAGTGGGCAAATGTTCAGGTAAACCGGGGAATAAAGTATCCCAAACCTTCAAAGCTCCTGCTTAAGCTGTATGAATCCAAACGTCATGCGGTAAAGGATTATCTCCATAAGGTTACAAGGTATGTGGCTGATTACTGCAGAACCAATAGGGTAAACAGCGTTGTCATCGGTGATATTACCGGAATCAGAAAGGACAACGACCT
>JAZUDO010000063.1:0-95656 GCA_045639685.1 Lachnospiraceae bacterium | reverse complement strand
ATTCCGGATTCATTGGATGAAGAAGCTTATCAGTGTGTAATAGAACATGAAAAAGCACATATTAAGAGAGGTGATTTCATATGGAAACCATTGGGCTTTCTGATCCTTTCTGTATACTGGTTTAATCCACTTTGTTGGATTTCCTATATCTGTTTATGTAAGGATATCGAATATGCCTGTGATGAAAAGGTTACATATGATAAGGACAAAGAATGGAAGGCTAAATACTGCCAGACTCTTTTGAATTGCAGTTCTCAGAGAAGATTGATATCGGCCTGTCCGGTAGCTTTTGGGGAGGTAAGTGTGAAGGACAGAATAAAGTCTGTTATTAATTATAAAAAGCCCGGTTTTTGGATTGTCTGCATTTCACTTATTACAGCTATCATAATAGCTATATGTTTTTTGACGAACCCCAAGGCTGAAGAGAATGATACAAATTCAATTGTGGGTAGATATATAAAAAGCATAGTTGAAGAAGATAAGTTATTTTATACATCGGAACTTTCCATTAATGAGGATGGAACATTTGCATATAGTCCAAGTTTAATCAGTAGCTATATGGGAATCGGAACATGGGAAATCAATCAAGACCATATTGTTTTTTATGATATTGGAATGGGAGATAGACGAAAAGAGGTATTTCTTTATAATGATGGCAAATTATACTATGTAGCCAATGAGTCTGCTTCCAATTCAATGTGGCAGTTGGAAGATGGAGCAGAATATATACTTGTACCGGATGATTATGATTTGTTTAGTGATGTCGTGGAAATAAATGATAATCAGGATTTAACGAAAGATATTTCAAAAGAGGATGGCGCTGAGGTTATAGATACAGAATATAATAATATTGAAGAGCCTGATGTTGACGATTCAGAGTCAGCTGAATGGGAATACCCTAGGCTTATCCGTGTAAATGGCTATTTATTTTATGATTGCGCAGAAATAAGCACAGAATTGAGATGTGGAATGATGGATGGAACAATTGATTCTGTATGCGATGGAGATATCCCATCAGAGGATAATCAGTCTAATTTTGGAAGTGGCTATAATTATCAATACGGAGCAGATACCATTGAAGTTTCTATAGATGATGAGTGGCATATCTTTAAGAAAATTGATTATGACGAGTGGAATATATTGCCTGAATATGTTTATTATGGCGATGATCCCATTGAAAAGGCTATTATAGAATATTATCTTTCTAATAACTATCATTATGAAATGAAGCCAAGTGTAGCAATTCCGGCATTCTGCATATTTATGTCAGAGGTGGATGAAACTAACGCGGATATCGTAAAAGTATATGGAAATTATTGGCTGTTTGTTTATGAAAGAATAGGTACAACGCTTGAATGTATATCCGGTGGAGAAACTCCGGGAGTGATGTATGTTAAGAAAAACGGAGATGAATATGTCGTTGACCATTTTGAACAGGTAAGAGATGGTTCATATTATACAGATGATATAAAGACAATATGTAATGGAAACAAAACCCTGGAGAATCAGTACTTTAATTCTTCAGATGCCATGACCACTACAAGAATATATAACATTAAGAAGTATGTTGAAATGTTTGATTTGGATATAGATTCCTACCATGATTATGGATGGGATACGGTTATGCTTTCAGATTATTCCTTTGACGGAATAGAAGAGGTTAAACGGGTCAAATGAAATACAATTGAGAATATATGCAAATTGCGACATAATTTGTATATAATGTAATCAGAAGCAGAAGATGATGTGAAAAATGGTAGAGTTGCTCCAATAACTGAGACATTTAATGATTTGAGAAAAATGCTTCAGGAGGGGTAAATATGAAGTATGAGGTAAAAAGTAGTTATATATGCGGTCGTAGACCAACGACAGGATTATTTGAATATTGTGCGTGGTTTATAGATTTGGTATTTGGTTATCAAATTGATAGTTTATGAGGCAGCACCGTTTGCACCAATATGAAGGAAGGATTTATGAAGAAACTTGGACTAATAATAGTTGTGCTGAGCATGTCATTTCTTGCTGCATGTGGCAAGAGCAGTGATGAAGCTGATGGTACGAGGAAACTGTCTAAGAAAGAGCAGATAGAAGAATATACCAAAGCAGATGTGCTTAAAGGCCGCATCCGTGAAGCGGAGCTTCCCATAAGTGATTATTCAACCGGAAGCTATTCAAAAAACGAGATGAATGCAGTCGAACCTATTCTTACAGTATACGTTAATCCCATTGCGACGGATGAAGTGATTGATTTGTATGTTGAAAATGCATTGGTTGTTGATGGCATTATGGGACGAAATGATGAATATCTCAAATATATAAAGACAAATGAACCGTATCTGATAAGCTTCAAATGTCTGGGAGAAGAAATTGTAAAAACCAAGGTGACAGGAAATATCAATTCGGAAAGTCTTAAGGATGAAATCAAAAGGGAGATGGAACCCTGTCGACAGGAAGCAGAAAAAGAAATAAAAGATTTTGAAAAGAAGTTATCGCAAAATAAAGGAATAAGCTGCGATGCGGCGGGAAATTATTATTACGTGCTTGATACTGATAATATTTCTGAGTCATTTGAAAAGATTAGGGAGAGCCTTGACGTTCTTACTGCAGAATATCCCTTTGAATGGAGCGAAACAAATGAATTTTCCGCTTCCAAAACAATTATGGGATATTTTGCCGAAACATACTCAATATATATGGATGAATACGGTGGAGAAAAATACAGCAGAGTTTATGAGCCGGAGAATACAGAGTTTGAATTTGATATGAATTCTGATAATGTATTTGCGACAATTTATAGACATTATATTGATTATACTTATGATACCGTACCGGGAGAGATTTCGGTTATGAACAAGCTTGAAGGGAGTGCGGATGGACCGGTAAAACCTAAATCAAGTGTCAATATTGAAAGAGACGCTGAGTTTTCCGAGGATGAGTATGCAACGGTGTTGTATGAGCATTATGAATGGTTATGTGAAGAATACAAAAAACTTGGAATAAATCAATATGATTATCTTGAAGTATACATTAATGAAAGAGTTTCCGGATATGAATACAAAAGAGCGGTACTTGAGGTTGATGCGAGGATTCCGCTTGACAGACGTTTGACAAGAGAAGAGTTTGATGAGGAACTGTTTAAAGAGGCTAACGTATTTGACGCGAGCCAATATGATGAGCCGGCAGATTGCTGGTAGGAAAGGAGATATGAAATGATAGGAAGACAGGTTATTAAAACAAACAGAGCATTTACTTTGGAGGAACTGGAACAGTTTATGCAAGGCGGATGGGACAAAGAAAAGTATAACGATTTTGTTATCGGACGTCCCACAGCTGCTTCAATTGAACAATATATTTTACTTCCCGCAACGGAGCGTTTTATGGTAATAGTATATTCCCGAAGAGCCGGAGGATTATTTAATAAGAATAATAAAGTAATTCTTTCCGTGTGCAATACACCCAAGGGAGCAGAGATGGATATATTCAGATCAGTTCATTCTCATAATGTATTTTTCGGTGCGTGGAAAGTAGGAACAACAATGTCTATGGAAGACGAGCGTAAAGGACCGGCGGAAGAAGCGCTTCAAAAATATACTGCTCACATGATAGAATTACTGAGCGCGGGCGGTTATATTATGAAATAATTATTTATAGGGGAAGTATTAATCCGGATAGTTGTATGCTTATAAGCAGAGAACTTGGAGAACCGTATACTGTTTCTGATGTTAAACAGTATAAACAGGGAGTACGGACGAATTTTATCTGGATTAATCATTTACTTATCTGTGTTTATTATGGTGATAGCGGTCCGGAATTTGGAGGGGTTTTATATGTTTTGTCCTAAGTGTGGTAAGGAAATAAACAGCAAATCAAGATTTTGCATGAATTGTGGCTGTGATATTAATGAATACAGTGTGGAAAATTCAGGGGAGGCAGATACCATAAATACAGCGTCTGCCTATGATACTCAGAACTGTCAGCAGCAGGCACCTTCGGTGCAATCTATATCTGAGCAGCAAGTATCAGCAATAGAAGAAGAAAAGAAGAGAAGAGAAATTGCTGCGGAACAGGCAATAGCCCAATATAAGAGTGAAGAAAATGCCGGAAAGCTGATTAAGAAACGTAAAAGAAAAGCGAGACGGTCTTTCTTTGCAATTATACTGATTCTTGCCCTGATAGGCTTTGGAGTATATGCATTTACGCAGGATTATACTCCAAAACAAATGAAGGAACTTATAAAATGCAAAGCGGAACGTCTGATATATTATAACAAGCCGGAAGGTGCGGTAGTGGCATATGTTGATGCACTAAAGAGTATGGATCTTGAGGCAATGGACAAGTATTCTTCGAATCCGGATTTTGACCCCTTTGGGGACGAAGAAGAGGAATATAATAAGGTTTTCTTTTCATATATCTGTGAATTGAATAAGGACATCTGTTATAAACTGGTTGATTCAAAGGTTGAGGGAAATAAAGCTGAAGTCAGGGTTACTTTTGAATATAACGATGCTACTGATTTTATAACAGAAGTTTTTCAGGAGTATTTGGAAGAGACGGTAAAGCGCATAGCATCTCTTGAAGCCACTTCGGAGGAGGATATGAGCAGTCTTCTTATAGACATACTTAACGAGAAAATAGAAACCGCCGTTGTTCAGGATACAACGAGGACAATAACGGTATACTGTGAGAAAAAGGATAACAAATGGTATATCAGCGAGGATAATCGCGGACTTATGGACGTTGGAACAGCAAATATGTATTCTGCAATCAGTTCTATGACGAACGCGTATAATTCGTTAATGGAAGAAGAGGAATAATATGGCGGATGTAATTAAGATAGATGAACACACCTGGAGATTTGAAGACAGATTTGTGCGTTTTTTCCTGTTGGAAGGAGAGCAGAAAGCTGTACTTATTGACAGTGGAATGAATTGCCGAATGCGGCAGATATCGCGGGGACATTTACGATAAACCCATAATATTACTCAATACCCACGGCGACGGGGATCATACCTCCGGAACAGACGGGTTTGCTGAAATATATATGCATCCCTATGATTATACGGGCTGTGATATGGCAAAGCGATATCCCGATACCGCATTGGTGGAGGTTAAAGACGGGGATATAATTGATCTGGGAGCAAGGCCACTTAAGATTATACATATTCCCGGTCATACCAAAGGAAGCATAGCCATACTGGATATTGAAAATCGTGCTCTCTATGCCGGTGATTCAGTTCAAAAGGGACACATCTATATGTTTGGTGAGAAAAGAGTGCCGGAAATGTATGAGAACTCCCTTGATAAGCTTATAGCTTTACAGGAGGAGTATGACTGTATATATGCATCTCACGATGAATACGTTGTTCCGAAGGATTACGCCCAGAAGGTTAAGGAAGTGTGGAAGCAGGTTCTCGATGGCAAGGTGCAATATGAAATGGTAGAACTGTTCGGAAATGCGGTCAAATCCTATACTACAGTTTACTGTGGGTTTTATTTGGAGTAGGGTAGAAACCTTAATAAAATATAAGTTTTAATCGTCGCTATTAGTTGTAATGGCGGCGATTTTTTATATATAATGAGAATGCTGTGTTGTTATTGAAGGGAGCAGAACATGAAAATGAAGGTTTTTTGCAAAAGATTAGTTACAGTTGTTGTTTCAGCAGCTATGGTTTTGACAACCGTGCCGATGGATACTTATGCTGCACAGGTAAATGATGAAACTGTGGCAGTAGCGGAAAGTATTTCTGAAGAAGATTTATTAAACACGGAAATTTGCTCGAGCACAGATAACAAAGGCTCAGTCGATGAGCTGCTAAGCGAAGACGTGGTTGCAGATTCAGAAGAGAAACAGGAAGAGATACTTGGAGAAGAGGAAATTCCTGAAGAGATTTTGGAAAGCGCAGAGGAAGAAGAACTTCCGGATAAAGCTTTGGAAAATGATAATTCAGAGGAAGTGGTGAGCGAAGAGCAACTGGGTGAATTGGCAACAAAGAGGATTACTCAGCTTAACCTGGTAAATAAAACGGAAACTGGTAATTCGTTGGAAGGCTGGTCATATGATGATGCAACTAATACGCTTTATCTTGACAGTGTGGATTTTGATGTTGCTAACGACTATGCAATTATAATAGATGAAGACCTTAATATTGAAGTAAAAGGTGAATGTAGCATTGCCGGCGGACTTGGTGGTATAAAGTGCGTAGGAAATAATACAATTATCAATATTGGTGTGCAGGAAGGCGAAACCGGCAGTTTGACAATTACCCAGAAGAGTGATGCCGGAATATCCGGAAGCAATGTTGCGGCGGGTATTTTTGCCAATGCCACAGGAGTAAATCTTAACATTCAGGCACCTACAACATTTGTGTCAAATGGTATAAATTCATATACAACCTACAACATTGAAAACATTACTGTAAGCAGCGATATTGATGTTACTGCAAGAAATGATGCTTTCTTTAATTCTGCCAATAAATCTAACGGAACATTAACGGTGAGCAGTGGCGCAAAGGCTAATGTATGCGCAGCCGGATATATGGTATGCATGAAGGAATTGAAACTTGATTTTTCCGGAGAATTGTATTTAACAGAGTGGGCAGTAGAGAATCAGATAACAACAAATCCGGGTGTTCTTGTTGAAGACTTTAGTACACTTAATGGCGGGAAATTGAACACATGGTACCTTAAGAGAACCGTATTGCAGGTGGAAAACAGTTTTGATGTAAAAAATAGCAACGTTTTTAATGTTCATGCTTTTACATTCGGAGCACAGTATGATACTCCGGCAATACGTTATGATGGTGAAACTCCGTTGAAGATATATGACGGGGGAATAGTTGAAGCTGCTTCCAATAATGGTGATGGATTATACATAAAGAGAGCTGATTTGGATATTACCAATGGTGGTACATATACCATGTTATCACCTACAAATTCCAATAGTGATTATTATGGTCTTCACATGGTAAAGGGTGATATTAATTTAGGAACCGGAGGAACGATTAAGTCGGCTGATTATTCGAAAGACGTACATTATGCTTATGGCTGTGGTATTTTGATGGATGCTCATGATTATGAAGAGGAAAACTATTATTTGGCTGATCCGGAAGATGGAGACATAAATGTTGGCCTGGGTGGAAGTATTTCCTTGCGTACATATTATTGCCCGATTGATTTGGAAGGTAAGGGAAGTTTTGTTGTTGATGGAGCTAATGTAACAATTTCTTCTTACTATAGTTGTTTATATGTCAGCTATTCAGATATGAAGAAAGAAAGAATTAAAGTTACTAACGGTGCGTCTATGAGCGCAGAATGTTTGGGATACTATAGTATACTGTCCGGCGATAATATTAATATGCTTGTTGATGGTGGGGCGACTTTTGAAGGCTTAACACCGTCAAGTGATGCAACATGTTTTAGTTCGCTCGTTATAAAGGGTGAGAATACCAAATGCAATTTCAGCAATAGCGGAGCATATGAAGTAGTAGAAGTTAATAATTTAAAGGTGTCAGATAAAGCAGTTTTTAATTGCGATGGAAGGATAGAAGTAGATGAACTGTTGGAAGTATCGGATAATGCTGAATTAAATGTAAATGTAAGCATTTGGAATAACTATGATGAAGCCCTGTATTTGTTAAACTGCGAAGCCAATATATTTTCAGGCGGTAAAGTCAGATTAATGCCTATGGAGGATAAAGAATGTTACGGATATATGTTAGGCTTGTATAATTCCGGCATTAACATTTACGGGGATGAATCTTTGTTGTTTTTGCAAACCACAGAGAATCAGACAACTCCGATTAAGGGATACGGAACTTCTACAGAAATTATAGAGATTAACGAGGGAACTCTTCAGGCAGAATGTGCAAATGGTTTTATTTCCAAATATGATTCATATCCTTTTAAAGGTAATATTTATGTTAAAAATGGAGCTGATTTGAAGATTAATTCTTTGTTAACTGAAGGAGGAATTATAAGCGGTGATGCAAAGATAGCAATTGATAATTCAAATCTGTTAATCAGCAAACCGGATGTGAATACTGATGCCACAATATCAGATGACTGTAAACTCTCAGTTAATAGGGCTACAGTAGCAGAACCTGAAGAGGGATATGTGACAGAAGGAATTTTGCGCAAGAAGAATAATGAAATTGTTACCGGCGATGTTAAGATTGAGTCAAACAATGATTACGGCATTTATATTTTAAAACAACCTGCAAATACTATTCGCGGAGAAGTTGGAGCAGGTCTCACTGCAGATGTACAAGTAAAGGTAATTAACGGAAATGAAGACGAAGTAAGATATCAGTGGTATTTGTCTGAAAAGGTATTGGGAACAGATACATATAAAGAAACTACGGTTACTGGTGCTACGGCGGCTAAATTAGTTATTCCCGACGAAATAGGTATAAGGGAATATTATTGCGAGATTACACTCGGTGATTTGAAATTGGAATCAAATCGTTGCAGTGTTACGTTGCTGCCGGATGAAGACAGCGAACGAAAAGCTAGAACAGAGACACTTGTTATAGACAATGATACCCGGTCTAAAACTAATGCGCAGGAAGGGTGGACATGGGATAAGGACAGCCGCAGGCTGGTTTTGGACAATGTAATATTTGACGTAAATAGCAGTAGTGCTGTTTTGATAAAGACAAGTCCTGTTACCATTGAGGTAAAAGGAAAGTGTCTGATATCGAATGACAGCGAAAAGGCATTTGATTTTGATGTACCATACAATCCAAGTGGCAATTCACAAATAGTATTTGAAGGTGACGGAACACTTTTCATACGTTCACGTTCACACGGAATTAATTACTATAACGTTGATGTTATTTCACATGTACCGTTAGATATAGAGACGGAAAACGGAGTTATAATATATGGTTACTATAACAACAGCAGCTTTTCTTCGGATAAGCCTATATCAGGCATCTCGGGAACAAATTGGGGAATAAATGTTTCGGGAAATATTGATATTAGTGCGGATACATTTATTCAGTCAAATTCAAGTAATATGATATATTCCGGAGGAAAGGGCAGTTTTAAGGATTGTAGTATAAAATTAAAAGGCAAGAATACCCAAGGATTGAGTTGCTCCGCCGGAGTGGAACTTGATAACGTAAAAATGGATATACAAACAGATAGTCAGGCAGTATATTCCAGTGCAAAGTTATCAATAAAGAACGGCTCAGAGGTAAAGATAAACCAAAATGGCACATCGGGTTATGTTATATATGTTAAAGACTTTGAACTTATTGATTCAAAATTGGACATCAGCGGAAAGGCATCTTACGGCATCTATTCAGACTATGCTTCGGAGGATATAGTAATAAAGAATTCCGATTTGACTATGAATTTTCATGGAGATGAGTATGGAATATATGGGGGGAAAGGAATTAATGCAGAGGATTCCAATATTGATATAAAGGGAGTAGCGGTAGCTGCAAATCTTTATGGTAACGGTAATTCGTTGATACTTAAAGGGACTGAGTTTAGCACAGAGGCCAAAGGAACGAGCTGGGGAACAGCGGCAATATATGTAGGCGGGGATGTGCAGCTTTGTGATAATTCTAGAGTTCTGGTTGATTATAGTGCTTCAAATTATTATGCATTGTATTGCAATGGTAAATTGACAGTATTTGAAAGTACAATGAAGGTGTCAAAACCGGATAGTGAAACATACTCGGTTGTTTATTGTAATGGATTCGATGATATTGGAACGAATATTATCACTCCCCAGGGAGCATATTATGATGATAATAGGCATATAATAAGTGCGACAGGTGACGCATGTCCGAATGAACTGGAAATTGTCCTTGACCCCAATCCATATGTTATTACAGATAAGATTGTTGTCAAAGAGAATAATAAACTTGTGGATGAATCAGCACCTCATGTATCCCAAAATTCGAATACGACAATGACTGTTGAGTACAGAATGCCAAAGGGCAAACCGGCGGGAATGGAGATATCATGGTATAGGTATAATTTTATTGAAAAGAAATATGAAATTGTTTCGGGAGCAAATAGTAAAACTGTTTCTATTGCCACAGAAAAGATTGGAGGAACACGATACAAGGTTGAGATAAAATACGGGAACAAAGTGCGCTTTATTGAATGTGATGTGGATGTAGTTCCTCCAAATAGAGAGATAACTTTAGCTGACGAAAATAAAAGCGAGAAATACTTCTATGACGGCAAATATGAAGACCGTATGTCAACCCATGGATGGTTATGGGATGGGGATAAAGGCGAACTCATATTGAACAATGCCTATTTTGCAACAGGATTTCGTGTCCCCAGGGGAACCAGAATTATTATGGTCGAAGGGTCAGAAAATTATATACGACATGACAATTTTGGAATTAGTAATTGTTATACCGATATGAAAAAAGACAAAGTAGGAATATATGGGTCGGCATCTCTTATGATTGATGCAGGATATGGCGGTTATTCAGGAGGAGGAATCGGTGGGTTTAACCAAGTAGACGTTGGGCCGGATGTTAATTTGACTATAAACCTTCTGCAACAAAGCGGAACTGCTATAAGTACACCAAACGGAACAGGAAAACTATGTGCTAATTGTGCCAATGTTGAGATTCTTGCTGATGGCGAGTTTACTGTTTCTGTATGGGGCTCGATTGAAACCGAAGGCTGTGATATTATCGTTCCTTCTAAGTATTATAATGACGGATATAATTTGTATTCTGATGAAGGCTTTACTCAAAAAGTAAAAAGGATAAAAATAGAGCAGACAAAACAACCTTACCTTGTCCAAACGCTGGAACCTAATACGGTGCTGTTTATGAATAAGGGATCTATTTCACCGGTTGACGCTAATGTAAAAGCATTTAATTTTGGTTCGACGGATGATTTGACGATTGAGTGGTTCAAGGTGTCAGATTGGTACAAAGCAAATCCCAACAAAGTGAGTGATGGGAAAACTCTTGTGCCTGAAAATGAAATCGGTGAACAGCTGTACTATTATAAAGCATCTGTAATGAATGGAGAGTATTCTATTGAATCCGATGTATTTGCTGTTTGCGTAATGCCAGAAGGAAGACAACCCATATTTGAAAAAGGATTGAGTTTGGCGTATGCGAATGACACATCTGATGAAGATTATGAGAAGTACGGTTACAGATGGGACAAAGCAAATAAAGTACTTACTCTGGACAATGTATTTTTGTATGCATCAGACCGCTTTTTATTGGGAGCTTTAAGTGTTCCCTATGGCACAACAATAAGAGTAACGGAAGGATCGACTAATGTAATCAGAGTTGACGGAACAACTCCGCTAGCCGTTAATGATGGTTCCGGAACAAGGTCATTGACATTTTCAGGAGATGGTTCTCTTATTCTGGAAAATGTTAACAAGAATTATACTAACAATATTTTCTTATTCCAGGATTTGAATGGCGGTTTAACCTTTAATGATAACGTAAATGTTACAATCCGTGGCAGCAGAAGCAAAGGATATTATACAGTCCAGGTATATGATGGATTTACAGTGGATAATGCTACTGTAAATATTGAGTCCGGTGAAGGACAGGCTGCAATAAGTTGTTTTTCCGGAACGACAAATAATACGAAAGGAATGGTATTAAGGAATAATGCCAAACTTAATGTAAACTGCTTTGGATGGGCATATTACAGTAATAGGCAGAATATTCTTAGTGTTGATGAGACTTCTGAACTCAATATTGTATGTAAAGAACTTCCGGGACATGAAGGTGACAAGGGTTACGGAAATGGTATGGGATACTATACAAATGGTACTATCACAATTGATGGAAAGGTCTCTATAGAGACAGCATCTACAGATGTGACCACATCCGGAGGAGAAATCATATCCACAGGCAATCTGACGATTGGAAAGACAGGCGAACTTATTTGTACTTGTAAAGCAAATGATTGTGTTAATCCTGTATTAGGCGTGGACGGTGTCATTAATTTGAACGGTAAAATGAAAGTGTCTACGGCTTCACCGTCAAATGCAATCAGGGTTAACATGGGAACATTTAATGTTAATGCCGGATCACAGTTAACATTGGAGAATAACAGTAGTTTGTCCAGAGATCTTGCTTCAGCTACACTTGCGGTGGTAGTGGGCAAAATGTGTGTTTATGGTGATGTGGAAATATATAATCTTGGTGGTGGACCTGCTGTTGTATTGAATGAAAACGAAAGATACAATTTGGGTGGATTGACAAGAGGGAATAATGTTTCTTTTATACCGAATGTAGATTATATTAAATATTCTTACAGGCCTCAATATACCACATTGTACAGGTTTATATTAAGTGAGACTTTGTCGGAGGGAGAAACTGTAAGTGATAACGAAAGAAAAGAAGTATCCACACTTCGAATGGTTGGTGGAGAGAAACCTGTTGAGCTTGAAAGTGTAGAGATAACAGGTACTGCCAAGTCGGGAGAGACATTGTCTGTTGCGACAGTTACACCTGAGAATGCAACTGCTGGCTACGAATGGCAATATTCGGATACAGCAGATGGAACATTCAGCCCAGTATATTATAGTACAGATGCTTTTAAGCTGGATAAATCTTACATTGGAAAATATATCAGACTAAAAGTAACAGGAAGAGGCAAATATATTGGAACAATCTATTCCAATGTACTTGGACCTGTTGCAGGAAATGGTACTGATATTAAATCTGTAACGATTGATTCTGATGATTACAGATTTGGTTCCGCTAATTATCTGTATAAAACGGTAGAATATACTACCGACTCTGTTCAGATTGGTGTAGAACCATATGAGAGTGATTCTCATGTTACCATTAACGGAAACAGTGGAAAAACATATACGTTTGAGAACCTTTCTTATGGCTATAATTACGTTACGATTGTGGTATCGGACGGTGTTGATTCTGTAACATATACAATAAGGATACAAAGAAATAACCCGCCGAAATACACATTGAAGTTTGGCGCTGATCCGGTATTGCCCGAAGGAATAAGTGTTGCGATTACAAAGAACGATGGTACGGGAAGCATAACGATTCCATCTTCTTCAAGTGCAGAATTGCTTAATATATATAAGGATGAGAAATATACAATTTCCTATGACGGAGATAACGACTTATATGGAATCTGGGCAGTAAAGAGCAATGGAATAACAAGTTCATTTGGTAATTATAAATCATTTATTGTGAAAGCCGGAAAAGATGAGACAGTCACACTTGATGCGGATTGTTATTATGTCAAAGCACCCTTGAATCTTAAAGCGGAATGGAATCCGAGTGGTAGAGACAGTGTAACAGTATCCTGGGATTTGCCTGATAATGCATACCCGACTGCTCTGTCTGAGGCTTATGATTTCAACCTTGTTAAGGTAGAGTGTATTGACCCGGAAAATCCTGACGAGCCGATAATAATGACTCAAAAATCAACATCTGACAGGAGTGTGATGTTTACCGGTTTATCAGCTGACAAGAATTATGACTTTGTTGCCTACTATGCAAATGACACAGGAAAGAAGTACGTACCAAGTTATCTGCCTGAAAGTTTTGTGGCATTAACAAGGGCAACGACATCTGTTGGTACATGTCCCGGTGGATATGAACTTAAGGTATATGATTTTGGAACAGAAAATGAAGTTCAGTATAAGGCTGTTAAAGGATATACAGACGGTGAAGAGCCGGAGTCTGTAAAACTCAGCACCAATCTTCCAAATGGCATTAGTCTCGGAGTAGAAGAACTTAGTTGTGAAAATCCTGATTTGTTAAACGTGTCTCTGGATGAGGGCGTTATAATCCTGACGCCCATGAAAGATATGACAGGCAGTACATATATTACATTAACGCCTTCTATCTATGGCAATAAATCCGCAACTCAGATAAGAGTTGACGTGTTCTCAGAGGAGCCTTCGGAACCCAAGGTGACAAAGACAACACTGACAACAAATGTATATTATGAAAATGCTACTGATGAGGCTACGGAACGTATTTTCTTTGAAACAGCAGATAAGGTAACCGATGTTACCTGGGCAGATGAAAGCCTGAATACATATTTTGTTTGTGAAATCAAGGATGACAGGTCATTTGTAGTACTTCCAAATCCTGAATTTGATTTTGCTTCTACAGAAAATGCAGCAGAAGTTAAGAAAATTAAAGGAAGCTACAAGAGTGAATTGATTGTAAAATCTGTTAAAAATCCTGAAGGAAAGAAGACAGTTCCTGTTACTCTTAAGGTAACCAAGAAGCTTCCTACCGTTAAAGCAGCTGCAGTTAAACTTAATACCTTTACAGAGGATGTAAGTGCTCCGATTGATATTACGGTTTCACAGGGAAGTATAACCGGAGTTGAGATTGATGAATCGAAGACGACCGCTAAAGCAAAAGCCTGTCCGGATTGGATTTCATTTGATGAAAATGACTGTAGCATTACAGTTCCCGGTCAGGGAGGCAAATATTCCGGAAAACTTTGTCTGAAGGTTTACGTGGAAGGATACAATGCACCTGTTGCACTGGCTGTATCGGTTTCTGCTTCAAAGACAGCACCCAAGGTGAAACTGTCAACCACAAAGCTTACCCTTCCAAAGCATAAAGGTGACATGGCAAGACCGGTAGCCATGAGCATTTTGTCAACGGATAAGAAGGTAAGCTTTGATAGCCTTAACTTTACTGATGTGGAAGTTGCAAATGCAGGTGATATTGAAGTTTTGCCTGAAAAGACAAAGCAGCAGTATATGGCAAGCCTTTCATACAAGGTTAAAGATTTTGATTCTGAGACGGGAGAATTTACAATTATTCCGACTGACAGATCTGAAGCTTTATTGAGCGGAAAGGTATTGATATATGCTTATGTCGGCGGCAAGACAAGTCAGAGAGTAGAGTTTACCGTTACGGTTGCAAATACGGATAAGGTTACAATTAAGCCCTCTGTAAAGACACTTAATCTTGACCTCTCTGCAGGAACAGCAAGCGGAGAATTTGAAATAGTTCCTTCAGCTTCAGGTTATAACATGGGAACATTCAGTAAGGTTGGCTATGAAGAGGATACACTGAAGATTGATATTAAGGATGCAAAGGGCAAAGAGAGCTGTAATAATGCATTAACGGTTAACTATAATCCTACCGCTGGTATAGTAACGGTAAAGAGCAATGAAGATACATTGCCGGGAAGCTATAAGCTGTTTATAACGGATAAGGATGGTGCAACCTGCAATTTGGTTGTTAAGACCAATGCTGCGCTTCCGAAATATAAGGCAAATGTATCAACGATAACGCTTAATAAGAATATAAGCAATGATGTTGCCGAACTTTCAATCAGCGCAGATAAATATGCAAAAACAGATTGCACGATAGCTGTATGCGATTCCAAGGGCAAGGAAATAACAGAAAATATCCCGTTGACGATTACAGAGAAGCAGACTGGCTCGAACTGGAATATTAAACTTAATGAATATGCGGGATATGGCATGTCCTATAAGCTTATGGTTATTTATAAACTTTCGGATTACGCAGTTTCTGCAAAACCTATGAGTATTACAGTTAAGGTTCCTGCAGAAAATGCCAAGACTGATGTTAAACTTAAGGTTTCCGGAGCAATTGACCCTGCAAGAATTAATTCTACAATAGTTGTTAAGCCTACATATTCAAATGTAACTGCGGTCGCAGTATGGAACAATGTTTCCGAGCAGATGAAGCCGGAACTCATTGTAACTGCCATGAACGGAAAATCGGTTGCCGGAGGCGGAGATAATGATTATATAGGTGAAGGCGGAGATGTATCGGATTGGTTTGATTATTATTATGATAGTGAAACCGGTGAGATTGTTATCTTTGAGAATGCCGATTCGGATGCTTATGAGAAAGATGCATTTGATGCAACGCTTACATATAATGCAAAATTCAGCATGCCAGGAGTGACTGTGCTTAAGGATGGTGCAGAGGCTGTCTATGAAACAGCAGTATTCAAACTTCCGATTAAACAGAACAAGATTAATATTTTGCTGAGCAACAACGGAAAGTCATCACTCTGCCAGGCTGATAAGGATGACAGAAATTACGTCGTATTTAAAATAGATGATGCATCTGTTTCTAAAATCAAGTCGGCAAAAATATTTACGAAGAATGGTGCAGTTTCGAACTTTACACTTGAAGAAGTTAAAACCGGAAGCGGACTCTATCGCTTGGGCTTTACAAATGCAGAGGTTTCGCCGAAAATTAATGCAGAGACTTTGACTATCAACTTCAGATTTGAAGGATGTAAGGATGAATCAAAGGCTACATCTGTCAAGATAAAGATTGATTTGCAGAAAGCAAATTAGTATAGGCGGACTGTTGCTGCCAAAAGGGATTTGAAATGATTTACAGAGTATTGGCATTGTTTTGTCTGGGTGTGTTCTATTGTTTTTTCTTTGGGAAAATGATTGTGCAGAAAAAGAATGGAATCATAACAGACAAAATGGCAAAAGGAAAAGTTAAGGACAGGGTGTTTTACATAGAACTGATACTCAAAATTACTGCGTTCATTTTACCGGTTGTTGAGGTGGTATCTGTTCTTACGGTAAATTCGAATCTGATACAGAAAGTTTTCGGGTTGTATTTCCTGATTGTGGGTGATGCCATATTCGGTACAGCCATTGTTACCATGCGTGACAGCTGGAGAGCGGGAGTTGCCGAGGATGAGAAGGAGAGAAAACTTGTTACGGAAGGCATTTATCGTTTTTCCAGAAATCCTGCATTTCTCGGATTCAATTTGGTTTACCTTGGAATACTTGTAATGTTTTTTAACCCAATCCTTCTTGTGATTACATTAATTTCAATAATATTGATGCATCTTCAGATCCTTAATGAAGAGAAGTTTTTGGAGAATGTATACGGCGAAGAGTATCAAAACTATAAGAAGCAGACAAGCAGATACGCGGGGCTTGGAAAGATTACATTTGACAAGGCGGTATTGTTTGCTTACGTAATACTTTTTGTATGGTCAGTCCTTTACTTCTTTACTTGTCTTGCTTATGCAGGTTTTGGACTTTCACTTGTTTGGATATGGCCGGGATTTGCTGTATTTGCGGCAATAAGAATTCGGATGCTTTGGAATCGGATAGACGGCAACAGAAAGACAGGTACCGAGAAGGCGGGTGGCGGAAAGACAGGCAGCAGAAAGATTCCCGGGGCAGTTACTGTCATTTACAGAGTGGTATTTATTCTGTGCCTTGCAGTTTTTATTGTAGTTGAAGCAATGGTAATACATGCCATGACATCTTCTTCCCGGGAGGAACTGGAGTACGTTGTGGTTCTTGGCGCGGGACTAAGGGGAACGGAACCCCTCAATCCTCTCAAGGCAAGAATTGAAAAGGCATACGAGTATATGTCGGAAAATGAGACAACAATACTTGTTGCTTCGGGCGGACAAGGTCCCGGCGAGAGCATAACCGAAGCTCAGTGCATACGCGATAAGCTGGTTGAACGGGGAATTGACCCATCAAGAATTCTGCTGGAGGACAAATCCACCAGCACGGAAGAGAATCTGAGCAACAGCTTGGCGATAATCGGACGAAACGATGCTTCGGTGGGGATAATAACCAACGGATTTCATGAGTTCAGAGCCAATCTGATTGCAGAGAAAACCGGATATACAGATGCGTATTCTGTACCGGCGGTAACACTGTTCCCGGTGGGAATTCATTATACGGTTAGAGAGTTTATCGGTGTGGTTTGGTATATAGTGTTTGGAAAGTAAAGGGAGTAACTTTGAGGAAGATGGACCGATATTTGTTAATCAGTAAGCTGGTAGCCGGAAAAATGTGATTTGTTAAAAAATCATAAAAGAAACGTAAAAGAATACTAACAAATGTAACAAATAGCAGATTGCGTTTTTGGTAATTTTGTTGTAAATTCATCTAAGTGTGAATCATGTACAGAAAAATGCGTGAAACATGCGGGGACAAAAGAAAAGAAGATAAAGGAGAAAAAGATGAAAAAGTTATCAAAAATGTTGGTTGTATTAACATTGGTATGCTCAATGTTCCTTACAGCCTGTGGAGCACCAAAGACAATTGAGGAGTATTACAATCAGCCGGTAATTCGTCAGGCACTTGATGCACAGCTTGAGCAGCTTGCTGAGCAGAACTCATCAATCTTCTCAAAGGTTGAGATGACAGTAACAGAGAATGATGTAGTTTACAATTACTACTATGTTGGTGATGTTGAGGTTAATCCTGACTTAATTACAATGTCAGAC
Organism: Lachnospiraceae bacterium; assembly: GCA_045639685.1. GTDB lineage: Bacteria > Bacillota > Clostridia > Lachnospirales > Lachnospiraceae > Colinaster. Next base: position 77,440 of record JAZUDO010000063.1, on the reverse strand, counting down.
GCTACATTTGATCAGGCTAAGAAAGCAATCGAAGGCGATTGCAAGATTCTTCCTAACACAATTACTTACAACTATTACTACAATGACGGAACACTCATTAAGAGTCTTTCAAAATAATTAGTTGGAATAAAAAAGGCCGAATGTTTCGGCCTTTTTTATTGTAAAAAACAGAAGCTGCGGATTTTCGTGTGCATATTTATTTTAGATATGTTACAATGCTTAAGGCATTTGGGGAAATAAGCAGTTATGGAGAGCTTAGATGAGCGAAGTATTAGAAAATGAGATAATTGAAAATGAAGAAAACGTAACCGGGGAGACAGTAGTAGTTGAAGAGGCTGTTCCCGAAGCGGTAGTTGAAAATAAAATGGGTGTTAAGCCCATAAACAAGTTGTTGTTGGAGATGTCAGTGCCTATGATGATTTCAATGATTATTCAGGCATTGTATAACATTGTGGATTCCATATTTGTAGCGCGTCTTTCTGAAAATGCTCTTGTTGCCGTTTCTCTTGCATTTCCCGTTCAGCAGGTAATGATTGCAATGGGCGTTGGTCTTGGTGTCGGCGTAAATGCACTTCTTTCCAGAGCGTTGGGAGCAAAGGAGTATGACAAGGTAAATAAGATTGCCACAAACGGTATTTTCTTTTCCGCATGTAATTTCGTAATATTCTTTTTAATCGGTATATTCGCAGTCATACCATTCTATGTGCTTTCAGCAACAGATCCTGAGATTATTCAGTACGGTGTAGATTATCTTGCGATAGTATGTTGTGCTTCATTTGGCATGTGTGCACAGTTCATTTTCGAGCGACTGCTTCAGTCAACGGGCCGTACGGTGTGTACAATGATTACTCAGAGTACGGGAGCAATCATCAATATTATCCTTGATCCCATATTGATTTTCGGCCTTGCCGGAGCACCAAAGATGGGAATTAAGGGTGCCGCAATCGCCACTGTACTTGGACAGATTGTTGCTGCAATCTTTGCATTTATACTTAATCTGAAACTTAACAATGAAGTTAATATAAGTATGAAGGGGTTCAAACCAAGTGGGAAAATATTCAAGGAAGTGTATTCCATCGGTTTCCCTTCAATTATTATGCAGTCCATCGGTTCTGTTATGACAGCCTGTCTGAACCAGATACTTATGGGCTTCTCGGCTACAGCGGTAGCTGTCCTTGGCATCTATTTCAAACTGCAGAGTTTCGTATTTATGCCATTGTTCGGACTTAACAACGGTATGGTACCGATTATCGGATTCAACTATGGTGCAAGAATAAAGGACAGAGTTGTAAAAACAATCAAGGTAACCATGGGATATGCTTTTGCAATAATGTCAATCGGAACACTTTTGTTCTGGATATTCCCCAAACCTCTTATGAGTTTATTCAGCGCATCGGAAGAAATGCTCGGTATGGGTGTTACGGCACTTAGAACAATCAGTATTCATTTCCCTGTTGCTGCTTTTTGTATCATTATTGGTTCGGTTCTGCAGGCCCTGGGCAAGGCAACCTACAGTCTTATTACATCAATAATGAGACAGATTGTTGTTCTTCTTCCGGCAGCTTACCTTCTGAGTCTTACAGGAAATGTTAACAATGTTTGGTGGGCATTCCCTATTGCAGAGGTAATGAGTCTTATGGCCAGCACATTTTTCTTTGTTAAGGTTAAGAAGCAGATTATTGATAAGATATGATATTGCGGATATGCATTACTGATGTAGCGTTGTGGGTATGGTAATATTGATATGACATTACTTTTTCTTATAACCATCACATGCGATATAAGCTGTTCTTATCATTAATATCTGAAATACGAATAAAAAAATAGACCGTTTTTTATTGACAGAAAAAAGTCTGAAAGTATATTATTAACTCGTTGATGCACTGTACGTTGTATGGTGCATTTGCATTTTTATGAATTTGTCATGACAAAATAAGGTTTGGCTGTGAAGGAATATTTGGAGCCGCACGAACACAAAGTTAAACTGTATAGACAGTAGGAGGTGTTAGTAATGAAAGTTATAGTAGCAGATACATATGAAGAAGGCGCTAAGAAAGCTGCCGATATCATTGAGAAACTTGTAAGAGAGAATCCTACATGTACACTTGGTCTTGCAACAGGTTCAAGCCCGGTTGGAATGTACAAGGAACTTGCAAGAAGATGCAGGGAAGAGGGACTTGATTTTTCAAAGGTTCATTCAGTTAACCTTGATGAGTATGTAGGCCTTGAACCAACACACGACCAGAGTTACAGATATTTTATGGATGACAACCTTTTTAATCATATAAATATTGATAAGGCTAACACATATGTTGCCAAGGGAACAGGTGATGTTGATAAGAACATTGCTGAATTCAATGAGATTCTTGATAAGACAGATATCGATCTTCAGGTTCTCGGAGTTGGTCCCGACGGACATCTCGGATTTAATGAGCCCGGTGCTACTCTCTATGAGAAGGCTCACAAGGAAGTTCTTGAGGAGAGTACAATTGATGCCAATACACGTTTCTTTGCATCACGTGATGATGTTCCGAGATATGCTGTAACAATGGGTATGGGAAGTATCATGAAGGCAAAGACACTTCTTATGATTATCAACGGCAACAAGAAGGAAGCAGCTACAAAACTTCTTATGGAAGACAAGATTGATCCTATGTGCCCTGCAACATTCCTTCGTCTTCACAGAGATGCATATGTTGTAATCGAGAAGAAGCTTGCTGACGAGATTGGATTCAAATACTAAGGAAGTAGCAGGAAGTACGAGAAGTACGGAGAAGCATGAAGAAGTGCGAGAAGTACTAAGGTAAAGTAAGGATAGTAAGTAAGTGGTTATACTAAAGAGGTATCACGAGTAGCGTGATACCTCTTTTGGGGATTTTATGCTGTAGTTTGACCGGAATGAGATAAGTGATGTTCATAAAAAGGTAAAATAGTTAGGAATCATGGCGAATGTGCAGAGGGAAAGCTGGGAAGAAGAGAATCCTCTGCAAAGGCAAGCTCCAATAGGGTGAAAACTAGGGTGAATGTGCAGAGGGAAACATAAAAAAGAGAAAAGCCCTCTGCAAAATAGAAAATTGGTTAGTAAGCCCAAACCGCATATTGCGAAAAAACAAAGAAATGGTAAATTTTCATTATCTATTACGGTTTGACATCCCTTGTGCTCGTAAAGTATAATAACCTTTGGTTTTGAACAAGCGGATATGGCGGAATTCATGACAATTGAACGAAGTTCAATTGTAGACAGACGCAACTTGCGAAGCAAGGCGGCTGCCAATTCCAAAGTATCGGAAAAACTGAACAAGCGGATATGGCGGAATTGGCAGACGCGCCAGATTTAGGTTCTGGTGGGAGACCGTGCAGGTTCGATTCCTGTTATCCGCACTAAAAAGGGCATCATTGATGCCCTTTTTTTGTGCGAATGAGACCGTCCCTATTGCTACGCAAAGGTTCGGTCTCGCCTGCCGGCTCGGTCGGTTCGCAAACATGTCGTCCACTGGACGACGCTCACCCTGTTATCCGCACTGAAAGGTTTTATTTCTGAACTTTTTCGTCATAATTATGGTATAATTCACTATGATATATTAATGTATGATTTGATTGATTAGTGTATGCAATTATTGGGTTATAGAGAACAGGAGTTAGGTTATGAAAATTAAAAGTGTTTTAATGATATTGACGTTAACCGGACTTATGATATTTGCCGGCTGTGCAGGAAAAAATAGTCAGAGCACCATTGATTCTGATGTCCTTGACGGCAAAGAAACAGAAGCAGTCGATCCCGAAGCAGCGGACAAAGCAGACAAGGCAGAAGCAGACAAGGCGGAAGCAGACAAGGCAGAAGCGGACAAGGCAGAAACAGCCGAGCCCGAAGCAACAGCAAAAAAAGATGCATGGGAAGAGACTGTGGATATAGATAATGTAAGTTCAACTGAATTTGCAGCTCTTATGAAAATGGGATGGAATCTCGGCAATACCCTTGATGCTAACACAGTTGGTGGTTTGGAATCTGAAAATTGCTGGGGACAGCCAACTACAACAAAGGAACTCGTTCAATATGTTAAGAGTGAGGGATTTACTTCCATAAGAATTCCCATATCCTGGGGAAAGCACACTGACGAGAATTACACCATAGACCCACAATGGATGGCAAGAGTTAAGGAAGTAGTGGATTATGCCTACGACGAGGGAATGTTTGTTATTATCAATTCCCATCATGATAATGATTATTATTATCCCTCTGAAGAAAATATGGAAAATGCCACAAGATACATTAGCACGGTTTGGGCGCAGATTGCAGAGGAATTTAAGGATTACGACAATCACCTTGTATTTGAATCAATGAATGAGCCAAGACTGGCAGGAACGGGCATTGAATGGTGGTTTAATGCCGGTGACGCTAAAGGGGAAGCGGCCATAAAGAGAATTTGTTCATTAAATCAAACCTTTGTGGATACAGTCAGAGCAAGTGGAGGAAATAATGAAAACAGGTTCCTTATGGTTCCAAGTTATGCAGCATCACAGGATTTTGCGCTTAATAAATCCTTTAGTATGCCTGAAGACCCGGCAAACAGAATAATGCTTTCCGTTCACGCCTATACCCCTTACGATTTTGCGGGTAGTGCCTCAGGATATAAGGAGTGGGACGGATCGAAAACAACAGAATTTAACTTTATGGGTAAACTGATGAGTAAATTTATCCATGAGGGTTATGGCGTTGTTATAGGTGAATTCGGAGCAACCAACAAGGATAATCCGGAAGACAGGGAAAGATGGGCAAGAGGTTATACCATGAAGGCTTCATCCTTGGGCATATCATATTTTATCTGGGACAATGGCGCTGTCGGAGTAGGTGAAGAGAATTTTGGACTTATAGACAGAAATAATCTGCAGGTATATTTCCCCAGTCTGCTGGATGCGTATAAGTGCGGCTATCCGATTAACGAGCGTATTGATTAAAGGAGGAGTGTGTAATGGAATTTGGAGTTGTTTCAGCAGCATCTATAGCCGGAATGTTTTTTGCGCTTTTGGTTTCAGTTGGATTGCCGATAGCTCTTATGGTAATAGGACTTGTTAAATATAAGGCGAAGATAACTTCCTTCTTAACAGGTGCAGGAGTATTTATATTGTTTGCCCTGACGTTGGAGCAGTGTTTTCATCTTGGGGTGTTTGCACTTGCAGGCGGCCAGGATAAGCTTATGGCCAATATATGGGTGTATGGTCTGTACGGTGGCGCTGCGGCAGCAGTGTTTGAGGAAACCGGCAGATGGATTGCCATGAAGTTTTTTCTTAAGAATTGCAGGGACAGGAAAAATGCATTCATGTATGGTGTGGGACATGGCGGAATTGAGGCAATACTTATTGTTGGATTGACAAGCATTTCCAATATAGCTACATCGATAGCCATTAATTCGGGAACGATAAAAAGTGTAATGGCGCTTTTGGATGAAAATACAAGACAGGTGACTTTTGACCAGATATCCCAGTTGTGGACGTTGCCGTCATATCAGTTCTTCCTTGGCGGGGCTGAAAGAATATTTGCGATAGCCGGGCACATTGCAATGACATTTTTTATGTATAAGGGTGTAAAGTTTGGGAAGAAGCAGTACGTTGCACTTGCATTTTTATATCATTTTGTGATGGATTTCGGTACAGTTATTCTGGCGAATTACACGAATTTTATTGTGGTGGAGACAGTACTGGCTGTTTTTGCGGCAGCAGGAGTTTTGTTTGCTTACTTGATAAATAAGGACGAAGAAAATGAGTAATGAGGAATTAAAGAGAATATATTGCGGAGCATATACATTTGGAGAAACAGAGGACGGATACCTGCAGGCATTTCAGTATAGCAAACCGCAAATGGATTATTTTGAAGGCGCATTGCTTATGTGGTTCGAAAGATGTGATGCAAGCTCGGCTAAGACAATCGAATTTGTCACAGATGCAACAAAATTGTCCTTCGATTACAAGTTGATATGGACCTGCTCCAAAGATTCCTTTGAGGTGTGGGTGGATAATCAGGCTGTATCTATAGTTTATCTTGAGAATATTGAAAATGAGGGAACATTGTCATTTGAACTGCCGGAGGGAAAAAAGAAGGTAGTTGTATATCTTCCTGTAGATGCGACAGCTCTCATCAGAAACTTTGATATTAATTCCGATTTTGAACCCGTGAAGAAGGGAGAGAAGGTATTGTGGCTGGGAGATTCCATTACCCAGGGATACGGACCTTTAAGATCTGCGCATACTTATGTCAGTGTTGCCAACAGAATGCTTAATTACGATATCATTAATCAGGGAATCGGCGGATATATCTATGACAAAAACTCTCTTATGAAGATGGAAGGTTATACGCCGGATAAGATAATTGTGGCTTTGGGAACGAACCAGTATGGAACCGAGACCATGAAGGATATTGAGGAATATTACGAGGTGCTTACGGATATTTACAGGGATATTCCTATTTTGTGTATAACGCCTTTGTGGAGAGGAGATAATGCCGAAGGCATTCCAACACTTATCAGCTTTTGTGAAAAGGTTAAAAATATAGCCTGTCAGTATGAGCAGGTTACGGTGGTGGACGGATTTAAAATGGTGCCTCATTTGCCGGAGTACTACCTTGATAATCTGCATCCCAATACCCTGGGGGCAGAAATGTATGGCATAAATCTTGTTAAAGAAATAAATAGGATAGGATTCTGACTTTTTTCTGATTTACTGTAAAGTTTTGTCGGCAATGTGCCGATACATATTCTGAAATGAATAATTATGCAATCGAAACGGATTTCGATTATGTGACTCAAGGATGGGACGCTCATGTATACAAATGATACAGCAGGGGGTTGCTGTATCATTTTTTTATTCTTTGCCGGTTCGGCAGAATTTCCGATTTCGTTTCGACAAGTTAAATTATAGGAGGACAGACTATGGCAGGTATCAATGTAAACAGTGCAATGAATGCTTACCAGGCCCAGGCTGAGGTCAGCAAAACCAAAGCTGATTCAAAGGTTACTCCTGCCGAAACCAATTCGGTGGTTAAGGCCGGTTTGGGGAAGACCATAGGAGAACCAAAGCTTTCCGAGAAGGCACAGCAGTATTATAACCAGTTGAAGAAAAAATACGGACAGTATGATTTTATACTGGTAAGTGCCGATGAGAAAGAGAATGCAAGAGCCAATGCGGGCAAGTACGCAAACAATTTGAAGACAGTTGTTTTGATCGATGAAGAAAAGATTGAAAAAATGGCAACTGACGAGAAATTCCGTAAACAGTATGAAGGAATTTTAAGCGGCGCGACTAATCAGATAGAACAGATTAAGGAAGCTGCAAAAAAGGCGGGCGCAAGTTTATTTGGGGTAGTTATGCAGGTAAATGATAATGGTACTACATCATTTTTCGCTGCACTTAAGAAATCTTCGCAGGAGCAGAAGGTAAGAATAGAAAATAAGGCTGCAAAGAATAAGGCAGAAAAGAAAGCGGCTGAGAAAAAAGCAGAGAAGAAGGCGGCGGAAAAGAAAGCCGCGGAAAAGAAAGCGGCTAAGGAGCAGGAAGCAAAAGGTCTTGAAGAAGGGGAAGAGGACTTTGCTCAGATTAATAAGGTAGATGATGATACCGTGATAATCATGGCGGATTCATTTGACGGTCTGATAAGAAAGATTGAAGAGTTTAGCTTTAATGAGCGCAGTGACAGCGTTCAGACTGAAAGTGAATTGCTTGTAGGGCAGAACATAGATTTCAGAGGTTAGAGTATCATTTGCAGAGGTTAGGGTATCAATTTTAAAGGTTAGAGTATCCATTTTGAGGTTAATTACGTATGAAGATTAATCCTATACTCACAAATTCATACAGGTCTGTTAACAGTGGCGGCTCTGGGAAGAAAGTTCAGAATGCGGCGTCTTCTTTGGAGGTGAAGAACGGCCATTTGACACTTAAGCGTCAGTTACAGGATGCCGGAAGCACTCAAAAGAATAAGGCTGCTCTTGGCGATTACAATAAATACCTGAAGAGTTCCATGAGCTATGGCGAACAGCTTAGAGCCCAGCGTGAAAAGTTGAAAAATGCTTCCCTGGAAAAGAAGAAACTTAAGTATGCCTTCAAAGATATTTCTTCACAGATAGTCAGCAGTAAGACATCGGTTTCTGCAAGGAAGGCTGTTGGTCAGGCTAAGCGTGAGCTTATGAGGCTTCAGAAGGAAAAGGCTACCGGCAAATACGATCCCGAAGAAATTGAGGCAGCTATTGCTCATGCCAAGTCAATGGAGAGAGTTGCGAAGAAAAAGGTTAAGCATCTGGAACAGGAAGAAATGGCAAGGGCTGCGGCAGGTCCCTGTGTTGCTTTGGAAGAACGTGAAGACAGCGAAAGAGAAGAATTCAATGTTGACGACCTTAAAGCAACCGAAGAGGATTTGCAGAGTCTGTTTGCTGAGATAAGTGAAAGCGCAGAGAGCATGGGCGAAGACATAGAAGCCCTGGGAGCAGATGTGCAGGAGATGCTTGACGAAATGAGCGAGAGCATAGGGGAAATGAGCGAAAGCCTGCAGGATATGCTGGATGAAATGGGGCTCGGAGAGTTGACTGAAACGGTCAAGAGCATGAGCGGCGATATGGATCCTGAAGATTTGAAGATGATGAAGATTAAGCATCGCTGCAAAGAAATGAAAGAGATAGCAAAGGCGGATTCAGAGTATCTTAAGGCTGTGTTTGAACAACTTGCCAAGGCAAAGGACGCCGGAGCAGGAGCGATATTCGGAAACTCTGGGGGTAATACAGGGGGGACGATTTCGAATTCGTCTCTTGGAATGCCTTCGGCAGCAGGTGTAACGTCTCCGGCAGATATAGCGCTGGGAGGAGCATTTGCCGCAGGAACGGAAGTGGCAGCACCTGTAATAGATATATCATTATAAGGTTTTCTGTGATACAATATCCGAGTGTATCATGAAAAGGAGACAGACGGAAACATTTCCGTCATAAGAATATGTTTAAAAGGAAAAAAGAAGAAGAGCCTATATTGACAAAAAGGAGTCTCGTTTGGGGAACGATACTCTTTTTTGCGGTTATGGTTTTGTCGGTTGTGGTTTTCCACGAAGTAATGTTTGATCTGGACGAGGATTTTGTGGCACTTGAGAATGCTTCAGGTGTGCAAAAGGATGACTATGTTTCCCTTGAGGTTTCAAATGTACTGGACAAATATTACACAACCACAAATTATGCGCTTTTTGTTAAGACAAGCGTAGAGGAGCATTATGCGGTCTTACTTGAAAATGGAGACGTGGTTCCTATTGTTGTTTCCGATAAGAAAATGCGAAATGAACTGAACAATTTGCGAAACAGTGTTCAGGCGGGCAAAACAATTACAGAGCCTGTAATTGTTAAGGGATTGGTTCACACATTAGACCCGGATGTGGAAAGGGCGTATGGTGAACGGTTGGAAAGAAAGGAAATTAGTGATGATACCAACCGTATATATTGGGTTGAAGTGGACGGAACCTGGACGAAACTTAAGGTATGGGGAATGGTTCTTCTCTTTGCTGCATTTGATGCAATATGCATAGTGGAGCTTATAATGAACATTAAAAAAGAAAAAAGTTTATAGCCCCATTATTTCATGGCAAGATGGCCTGATACACGAAGTGATGTTACGTTAAAGGAATCATCATACTGGGCATCAATATATGTAATGTAAAGACGAGTGTTTTCGTCAACATCAACGGAGTCCACACCAAAGATTGTAACAGAGCCGTCAGCTTCCTTCTGAGCCTGAAGACGCTGCAGGAACGAAGCCATTTCTTCAGTCAGATCTGCTGTTGCATAAACCTCGCCGTCAATTATGATTTCCACATGGGCAATATCTGCAAAGCCGTCAGCACCGAGAGCGGCATCCACATCAAATCCTGCGATGGTATTGAAATCCGAAACATCAATAAATGAATTGTCGGAATTGAGATATCCGTAGTTCTTAAAATCACGGAAGACATATACATTTACAGTCATACCCAGGTATGTGAGTTCGGTCTGTTCTTCCCTTGTAAATATATTGTCAACATATTCTTCACCCTGTTCATCAAGCAAAGATTTATAGGCGGTGACTATTTCTGTTTTTTCCTCATCGGAATATTCCTTATCTTTATTTTCAAGATAATTCTGAATTATCTTTTCATTTGAATCAACCTTCCCAATCGGAATAAAAGCAAGGATAATTGCAATAATGGCAACCAGTAAAACGGAGCCGAGAATAATAAATTTCTTTTTCATAATAAGTAAATCCTTTCTATAACTTCAAATCGTGTCGCTTGCTGAACACGCAACCGCAGTAGTCCTGGCGGTACAGGTCGTATTCGACGGACAGTTCAATTGACCTTTTATATCCGTTCTTTTTCTTAAAATCAGATGGGAGAAATGCACAACCTGTTTCCGAAGCAATCTTTTCACCGATTTCATTCAGTTTGGCGGTGTTTTTCAACGGGCTTAGCGTAAGGGTAGTGGTGAAATAGTCATAGCCACCTTTTTGGGCAACCGCTGCAGCCTCCCGCAATCGCAGCTCATAGCAGCGGAAGCAGCGTTCGCCACCTTCCGGACAGTCCTCATAGCCCTTGGCAATATTCCAAAATTCGTCGGTATCATAACGGCCGTCTATAAATTTAATGGGTCGGTATGAGTTACCGTTGCCGAAACCGCCCTGACTGTTAAGCCTTTCGATGAATTTCATTTCCTCAAGAACACGTTTGTCGTATTCAGACTTATCTGTGATGTTTGGATTGTAGTAAAGCACGGTAACATCAAAATAGGGTGTAAGTGCTTCGAGGCAGGTGCTGGAGCATGGAGCGCAGCAACTGTGCAGAAGAAGCCTTGGAACCGTATCAAGATTACCTATTATATTGTCCATTTCTCTGGAATAGTTTCGTGCATTCATTCTTTTATTCTACCACAGGCCGAGGTTTTGTCACCGTTTTGTTGCATAGAAATTGTGAAAAGGCAGATGGCATTTTATAACAGATCATGTATCGGTGCCCTTGGCACAGCTGGTGAGGGTAGAAGGAAATCATCTTTTCTTTACGAATATGTAACCTTTGCCCAAGTCTCGCCCCGGATCAGTGGAATGGATTTTACTGTATAGAACGGTTGCGTTCGCATGCTGTAGTCTCTATAATGTATACAAATGTGGAATTTCGGCGCATTTGCGCCGATGTTTATGGCGTAAGAAAAACAAGCAGGTAAGAAAAACAAGCTGGTAAGCAAAACAAGCAGGAAAAGAAAAATGGATTGGTCTTTGGATGGAAAAAAATACGGGATAAATGATGCCGCGCCCGTTGGTTGTGACGATTGCAGCGGTTGCAGCAGTTGTTGCCATGAAATGGGAGACACGGTCATTCAGGATCCTTATGACTTCTGGCAGTTTGCATCAAATATGCGACTTGCGGGCGGTGCGAAGGTTACCTTTGAAATATTGATTTCAGAGGACGGACCCTGGGAACTGTCTGTTCAGGATGGTGTGATTATGCCCAACATCAAGATGGTTGATGACGGACGTTGCCCATTTCTGGGTTCAAAAGGCAGATGCTCCATTCACAGATTCAGAAGCGGACTATGCAGACTTTTCCCATTGGGAAGAGGATTTGAAGAAGACGGAACCATAACCTATTATGTCTTGAACAGTAAAATTGGGTGCGAAAAGTTAAAGGGCGCCGGCAGTGATGTGGTAATAAGAGACTGGCTGGGAATTGAAGACATTGAAAGGTACGAGAAGTTTCAGTCAAGATGGCATGACCTGAAGAAGAGAGTTGCTCTTCAGATGATGCATGCTGATGAGCACGAGAGCAGTGAACTGAATGCTCAGTTTCTGGATGTATTTTATGCCAGAGGCTACGGCAAAGATTTCTTCTCGGAGGTTAATGAGAGAATGAATATATTCGACAAGGTACTTTCAAGATACGAATACAACTAATAGGAACGAATAAAGCTTATAGGAACGAATAAAGCTTATAAGGTACGAATAAACCAATATGTTGTATATTACGGTCAAAACAAGTATAATATATAGGAGTATGTAAACCGATAAGGAGGACATCCCGAATGGTGATTTGCATGCTCTTATGTTCAAAAGGGAGTTTATGATATGGAAAAGATTTTGGATTGTATAACGAAAGAATTGGAAAATGCTTTCGAGGCAGCAGGATACGACAGCAAACTGGGAAGGGTAACATGGTCTAACCGCCCGGATTTGTGCGAATTGCAGTGTAACGGAGCAATGGCGGGAGCAAAAATATATAAGAAGGCTCCGATAATGATAGCAGGCGAGGTAGCAGCAAAGCTTGAGGGCAGCAAACTTGTTAAGGATGTTGAGGCAGTGGCTCCCGGTTTTCTTAATATGAATATCAACGAGGAGTTTCTGGCAGATTATCTGACACAGATGAGCAAGGCTGACAAATTCGGACTTGATACAGTAAGCAATAAGAAGATTGTAGTTGATTACGGCGGACCAAATGTGGCAAAGCCGCTTCATGTAGGTCATCTTCGTAGTGCGGTAATCGGACAAGCTGTAAAGAATCTGTGCAATTACATGGGATATGATGCAATAGGGGACATACATCTCGGAGACTGGGGCCTTCAGATGGGTCTTGTTATAACAGAAATCAAAGAAAGAATGCCCGAGCTTATATATTTTGACGAGAACTATGACGGTGAGTATCCTGAGGAAAGCCCGGTAACGGTAACCGAACTTGAAGAGATATATCCAACAGCTTCCGGAAAGAGCAAGGAAGATCCTGAGTACAAGGCAGCAGCAATGGAAGCAACCTTTAAGCTTCAGAGCGGTGTTCGCGGATACAGGGAGTTGTGGAAGAGAGTTCTTAATGTTTCCGTAACCGACATGAAGAAGATATACGACTCACTTAGTGTTGAATTTGAATTGTGGAACGGAGAAAGCAGTGTTCATGATCTTATTCCGGGAATGGTTCAGTACCTTAAGGACGGCGGTTATGCATATATGAGTGACGGAGCTCTTGTTGTTGACGTTAAGGAAGAGACAGACACAAAGGAGATGCCGCCATGTATCATATTGAAGTCTGACGGAGCATCTCTGTATAATACCACCGATCTTGCAACAATCATGGATCGTACGGAGAAATTCCATCCGGACCGAATGATTTATCTTACGGATAAACGTCAGAATCTGTATTTTGAACAGGTATTCCGTTGTGCACGGAAGACAGGACTCATTGATGCTCAGACAGGACTTGATCATATCGGTTTCGGTACTGTCAACGGAGCAGACGGTCATGCATTTAAGACACGTGAAGGCGGTGTAATGCGCCTTGAGAATCTTGTTAAAGAGATTAATGAAAAGATGTATTCGAAAATGAGTGACGGCCGTGATATGAGCGAGGAGGAAGCAAAGACCACTTCGCAGCAGATTGCTATTGCAGCAATTAAATACGGAGATTTGTCTAATCAGCCTGCAAAGGATTATATATTTGATATTGATAAATTCACCTCATTTGAAGGAGACACCGGTCCTTACATTCTCTATACAATTGTTCGAATCAAATCAATTCTTGCTAAGTACAGGGAAAATGGAGGAAATCCGGAAAGCGCAGAACTTACTGCACCTGAGACAAAGCAGCAGAAGGATCTGATGCTTTCGATTACCAAGTTTAATTCAATGATGGAGTCGGCATTTGAGGAGCTTGCACCGAACAGAATTTGTGCATATATCTATGAACTGGCAAATGCATTTAACGGATTCTATCACGAGACTAAAATAATGGCAGAGGCCGACAAGAAGAAACAGGCCGGATATATAGCTTTGTTGATGCTTTGTAAGGGAATACTGGAGGCCTGCATTTCAGTACTGGGCTTCAGTGCACCGGAAAGGATGTAACAGATGATTTTCAGATGTAAAAACTGCGGAGGAAATATAGTATACAATGCGGATAAGCATGCCATGTGCTGCCCACATTGTGAGTCCCTTGACAGCGAAGAACTTGTACCTGACGGCACTTTGGATGTGTGCACAAACTGCGGTGCCCCCATTGTGGTTAAGGAGCATACTTCTGCAACAAAATGTCCAAGTTGCGGAACATACCTTATTCTGACAGAAAGGGTGACGGGACAGTTTCAGCCCGAGATAATTATTCCTTTTAAAATCGGTAAGGAATCTGCCAAGGAAATACTGCGAGACGAGTTTGGTAAGAGACCATTTACTCCGGATGCATTTTTGTCGCTTGCAAGTGTTGATAAGATGGAAGGCACCTATGTTCCTTTCTTCATGTATGATTATCATTCTGACATGAACTATCGTGCGGTAGGAACAAAGGTCAGAACCTGGTCTGATTCCAGATACAATTACACAGAAACATCCTACTATGATGTTATTCGTGAGATGAATGCAGGATTTGAGAAGGTACCTGTAGATGCCTCTATTGAGATGGATGATGGCAAAATGGATCTCCTTGAGCCATTTAACTATGGAGAACTTGAGCCCCATCAGGACAAATATCTTTCGGGATTCAATGCAGAAAAATATAACATGGGAGAGGCTTCCCTGACTCCAAGAGCCGAGGCAAAGGTTAAAAGGGATTCCCATGAACTGATTCAGAGTACAGTGGGCGGATATGCAACTCTCACCAATGTTAATGAGAATATAAATCTTACAAAGAAGAGAGTAAGATATGCTCTTTTGCCTGTATGGGAATATGTTTTCAATTTCCGTGGTAAGGATTACCAGTATCATGTTAACGGACAGACCGGAAAGGTGCTGGGAGTTACACCTGTATCCAAGGGCAGAGTTGTTGCCTACGGATTTACGGTGTTTGGAATGTTGATGTTGATTGGGTTCATGATTCGTATGGCCCTTATGGCATTATAGGGGGGCTGAGGAAAGATGGAAAAGTATTTTAAATATTTTAAAATTCCATTCATTATTACCGCAGTCATTGTTGTAATATGTGTCGGAATAAAGATAGCAAACAGCACATCAATGGTACGTTCAAATAATGAAACGGATCTTAAAAATAATGTATTTGATTATGCAGATAACCTTACAGCTGACAGAGAAGCGCAGCTGGAAGCAACAATTGCCGAGATAGAAGAACAGACCGGTATAGATATTGCGGTTGTTATTCTTAACGAGAGCCTTGAAGGAAAAGGCTATAAGGCCGGACTTTCCGGAAGAGGAACCTATGATATGTGGGTTAAGGGTTATGCTGATTCATTTGCCGATGACCACAAAATGGGTTACGATTACGCTTGCGGCTCAAACCTTGTATTTGTTGATAACTGCTTCAGAGAGCCTTCTACAGGAAGAGTGGATTCATGGATATCCACCAGCGGAAAGGCAAAGGAAAATATCTCTACATCAGAATGCGAAGAGATAATGGATATAGCACTTGCCAATTTGACAGATTATTCCGGACAGGAGGATTACTACAAGGCTTACAGCAAGGTTGTTGAACTTGTACCGAGATATGCTTCAAGCACATCAGCCGCTGTTAATCTGATGCAACCTAAATACATTGTGGTAGTTTCATTCCTTGCAGCACTTATTTATGTGCTTGTTAACTGGAGAAGCAAAGCGGGAAAGAAGACAACAAGCGGGACCACTTATGTTTCACAGGGCAGACCAAATATTACCCGTAAGCAGGATATATTCTTAAGAAAGAGTGTTTCCAAGGTTAGAATTCAGTCATCATCCGGCGGTGGCGGCGGTGGTGGTCACAGCGGCGGTGGCGGTGGTCACGGCGGCGGAGGTCACAGCAGATAAAGGGAGTCAATTATGGAAGAGAAGGATTTGAAGGAAAATATAGGTGAACCTGAAAAGGCTGCAGAAACCGAAAAGGTTGCAGAACCGGAAAAGGCTGTAGAACCTGAAAAGGCTGCAGAACCTGAAAAGGCTGCAGAACCGGAAAAGTCTGCAGAACCGGGTACGGCTACAGATGTGGAAACGGCGGCAGAAGCCGGTGAAGCGACGGAGGCAGAAGAACTGTCCGAAGAGGAAAAGAAGGCAGCCAAGTCAAGAAAGATAAAGATAGGTATTGTCGTTGCGGGAGGAGTGTTTATTCTTCTTGCAGCGGTTTATGCGGCTGCGGTTGCAGGCGGAAGAACCAACAATATTCCGGTAGCGATGCCTGAAAGTGATCTCGTGGCAGAAACTGAGCCAACCAAGGAAGCAGCAAAGACACCTGTAGTCACTGTGGCGCCGGAAGAGGAAGAAGAGGAAACAGCACCGGAGAGTCTTTTGTGTCTTGTCCGTGGAAACAGAAGATATGATGAATGCGTATATGCTGACGGTGGTGTTGTTATTGTAAGAAAAGATAAGTTTTACGGAGCAATTGATTACGAAGGAAATGAGATTGCACCGGTTAAGTATGCGCAGATAATCGAAGAGCCTACAGAAAAGGGATATTTTGTCCTTGGAAATACTGTTACTGAAGATGTAACAGAGGAGAAAGACGGTGCAACGCTTTCCTATTCAAAGGAAACGACAACCTATACTTTGTATGACAATAAGGGTTCAAAGATATATGAGGGAAATAACCAGATATGTGCTTCCGGAGATGTTTACATTCTTGGAATAGAGGATGAAAATGACTCAAGAAAGAACAGAATGGAGTATTACAGATTTGACGGAAAGAACAAAGCAATACAGATTGTTTACGTCAATGATCCGGGATATCTTACGGGATTTAAGGATGGAAAGACTGTAGTATATGGATTTACGGCAGTTCCTACAGAGGACCAGGATACCAATCCTACAAATCTTGTTGCCGGTCTTATGGATGAAAAGGGAAAGACCACATGGTTTGCACAGGCTCCCGGAATAAAGGAGTTTGATAAAGAAGTTGAGCAGTGGAAGGAAGATAATAAAGAAATTAAGACTACCACTGCAAAAAAACAGAAGGTTAAAGAAAAACAGTACAGGAAGAGAACAAAGATTCTTGTGGGATATACCGAGCAGGGTGAACCTATTGAGGTGGACAGAGAGACTCTGACGGAAGAAGAAGTCAAGGAATGGCTTGAGTTCTATAATTTGGAAGATGAAGAGGAAGTCCCCGAGGACGAGCTTGATGAAGATTCGGAGGATGAAGATTCGGAGGACGAGGATTTGGATGATGAAGATCTGACTGACGAGGAACGCGAAAAAATTGAGGAAGAGGCAGATCTTTCAAGTGGTCCCAGATTCATTATGGATGGAATCCTTAATGCACCGGTTGACGGTTATTTTGTAACAAGAGATGTTTTTGATGTTACCGATCCTTATTCATTTTATGATACAAAGGGTAACTGGCTGACAGATATAGACACTTCATATCTTCAGCCTGATGATAAAAAGGGCTTTGTTGTAGGTAATTTCAACAATGGTGATGTTGAAGTCAAAAAGTACATTTCCAACGGTGAAGTGTGTTGGCATTATGGCTCAAATATGGTTCTTACTATCGGAAAGAAGGATATTCTTATTGATGCTGCCAAGGTTGCCGGACTTACTGACACGGTAAATGACAGAATGATAGTTGCCGTATATGATGAGATTTCCATTTCGGATTCAACATATTGGCTGTTCAAGAACGGAAACAAATGCGGTTATATGGATCATAAGGGCAAAGATTTGAAGCTTGTATTTGAAGATGCAACCGATTTTGTCGACGGACATGCTCTTGTTGTTAAGGATGGAGAAGCATATCTGGTTGATGAGGAGTTTATTAATCTTGAAGATATCGGTCCGGCTGATACCGTCATGATGTCAGGGGATGTTATGATGATTATTAAGGACGGTGTAGTAAAGAACTACATGTTGAAAGAGAAAAGAGATAATACGAGTAAAGAAGTAAAGAAGTAATAAAGTAACGAGGTATTTATGTCTAATAATGTAGACCAGTCAAAAATACGTAATTTCTGTATTGTTGCGCATATCGATCATGGAAAATCGACTCTGGCTGACAGAATTATTGAGAGAACAGGGCTTTTGACTCAAAGGGAAATGCAGGAGCAGGTTCTTGATAATATGGATATTGAAAGAGAGCGTGGAATTACCATTAAGGCTCAGACTGTCCGTACTGTGTATAAAGCTAAGGATGGAAATGAATACATTTTTAATCTGATAGACACACCGGGTCATGTTGACTTCAATTATGAGGTAAGCCGTTCACTGGCTGCCTGCGACGGAGCAATTCTTGTTGTCGATGCTGCACAGGGAATAGAAGCGCAGACTCTTGCAAATGTATATCTTGCACTTGATCATAATCTGGATGTATTTCCCGTAATTAACAAGATTGATTTGCCAAGTGCAGAGCCGCAGCGTGTTATTGACGAGATTGAGGATGTAATAGGAATCGAAGCGCAGGATGCTCCGCTTATCAGTGCCAAGAACGGAATCGGTATAGATGATGTTCTTGAAGCAATAGTACAAAAGGTTCCGGCACCAAACGGAGATGCGGATGCGCCGCTTAAAGCGCTTATTTTTGATTCTCTGTATGATTCCTACAGAGGAGTAATAATCTTCTGCCGTCTGATGGATGGACGTGTAGCAAGAGGAACTAAGATAAAAATGATGGCAACAGGCGCCGTGTGCGATGTTGTTGAGGTGGGAACATTCGGAGCAGGACAGTTTATACCCTGCGATGAACTGAGCGCCGGAATGGTTGGATATATAACCGCATCCATTAAAAATGTTAAGGATACCCGCGTCGGAGATACTGTAACCGAGGCAGGAAATCCATGTGAAGAGGCACTTCCCGGATACAAGGAGGTTCATTCCATGGTATACTGCGGTATGTATCCCGCTGATAATGCCAAGTATCCGGAACTGAGGGATGCGCTGGAAAAATTGCAGCTTAATGATGCTTCGCTGACGTTTGAGCCGGAAACCTCCATAGCTTTGGGATTTGGCTTCAGATGTGGTTTCCTGGGGCTGCTTCATCTTGAAATTATTCAGGAACGTCTTGAGAGAGAATATAATCTTGATCTTGTGACGACGGCTCCCGGAGTTATTTACCATGTATATAAGATGAATGGGGACATGATAGAGCTTACCAATCCCTCAAATCTTCCGGATCCTACAGAGATAGATTATATGGAAGAGCCGATTGTTACTGCTGAGATTATGGTTACGACAGAATTTATCGGCAATATCATGCAGCTTTGTCAGGAGAGACGAGGAAAATCACTTGGAATGGACTACATAGAAGAGACTCGTGTTCTTCTTAAGTACGAACTTCCGTTAAATGAAATAATATATGACTTCTTTGATGCATTAAAGAGCAGATCCCGTGGTTATGCATCCTTCGATTATGAGATGAAGGGTTATGAGAAATCCGAACTGGTTAAGTTGGATATCCTGATTAACAGGGAAGAAGTTGATGCCCTGTCTTTCATAGTTCATAAGGAAGGCGCTTATGAACGAGGAAGAAAAATGTGCGAGAAGCTTAAGGATGAGATACCGAGACAGCTTTTTGAAATTCCTATTCAGGCAGCAATCGGTGGCAAAATCATCGCAAGAGAGACAGTTAAGGCTGTCAGAAAAGACGTTCTTGCCAAATGCTACGGCGGTGATATTTCCCGTAAGAAGAAACTTCTCGAGAAACAGAAGGAAGGCAAGAAGAGAATGCGTCAGTTCGGTAATGTAGAGGTGCCGCAGCAGGCATTTATGAGTGTATTGAAGCTTGATGAAGACTGAAAACAGTGTAAGGACCTGGAACAGGGGAAGACTGTGAAAACCTTGTAACAACTGGAATTGCGCACTGTGACACGCGTGTCACAATATGGCGCTTTTAACATAAATATGATTCTATAGTTGTAGCTGACAAATAGTGGCTTAAAATGGTTGACTAAATAAGTCAAGGAGTAATATGGATAAAAATAAACTGGGGATATACATTCATATCCCCTTTTGTTTGAGAAAATGTTTATATTGTGATTTCCTTTCGGACAAGGCGTGCGAAAGCGACAGAGCAGATTACGTTGAAGCCCTGTGCAATGAGATAAAGTACTTTGCCATAACCGACGGGAAACTTACGGAAAGCCATATAGTAAGGACTGTTTTCTTCGGAGGCGGTACTCCGTCCATTTTGGAGGGAGGACAAATTGCAACAATCATGGATACGCTTCGTGACCGCTTTGAAATAGCAAAAGACGCAGAGATTACGATTGAATGCAATCCCGGTACAGCCTCGAAAGAGAAAATGATTCAGTGGAGAGCGGCCGGAATTAATCGCCTGAGCATCGGACTTCAGTCTGCAAATGATGATGAACTGAAAAATCTGGGCAGGATTCATGATTATGAGCAGTTTTTGAATACCTACAAATGGGCCCGGGAAGCCGGCTTCGAGAATGTTAATGTGGATCTTATGAGCGCAATTCCCGGTCAGACTCCGGAAAGCTACAGAAATACACTTGAGAAGGTTATTGATCTTAAACCGGAGCACATTTCCGCATACAGTCTCATTATAGAAGAAGGAACTCCTTTTTATGATATGTACGGCGAAGGCGGTAAAGAGAAAATGGGCGAGCAACTTCCGGACGAGGATACGGAAAGAGAAATGTATTATCTGACAAAGCAGTTGCTTTCCGAAAACGGATATCACAGATATGAGATTTCCAATTACAGCCTGGAAGGCTTTGAATGTGAACATAACAAGAGTTATTGGATTGGAACGGAGTATCTCGGCTTTGGACTTGGTGCAGCAAGCTACTGTGACGGACTTCGTTACAATAACACGGAAGATATGTTTGTATATATGAATGCCTGCAACAGCTTAAACAGGGCAACAAATGAGACTCTTTATACAGAGTATTATTCCAGAGATAATGAAGAAGCTTTGTTTGGGGATGATGAAGAAGATGAGCAGTGGGACGAAAACTGTGGCGATGACGTGAACTGTGGTGCAGATGAAAACTGTGGCGCTGACGAAAGCCTGGCAGACATTTTGATTGCGGACAAATATCATGAGGCGGTTCAGAAGCTTTCTCAAAACGAAAAAATGGAAGAATTCATGTTCCTTGGACTACGTATGACCTGCGGAGTGTCAAAGGATGAATTTGAAAAACGTTTCCATGTATCCATGGATGAAATTTATGGAAAAGCATTGAAAAAGCTTGCTGATGAGGAACTGCTTGTTGAAGAAGGCAACAGGGTACGACTCACAGACAGAGGAATAGATGTAAGCAATATTGCTTTGGCAAATTTTCTGTTATAGAAGAGGAGAAAAATATTATGGAAGCTTTGGGGGCTGTTTTTAAAGATGTTTTTATCGGCTTGCTTGGATCGTTAATTACAGCAGGGGTAATCAAATTAATAAATTTTGTAAGAAACAAAAAACTGAATAAAAAGTATAATATCTCAGGTCGATATATCACGCACTACGAAGATATTATTGATGACAAAACTCAGATGGTTTACGCTCCTGCTAAGCTTGTACAGAAGGGAATGAATGTTACCGGAAGCACTAATATGGGAAGCACTGAATGGGAAATAGAGGGAAAGATACTTGATTCGGGATACATATATGGAATGTATTCGGCAATGGGTATTCTTGATAAAGGAGTCGGTAATTTCTTCCTTGAAATGAAGGATGGAAGACTTGAAGGCTGTTGGTCGGGGTATGATAATGTAAACAACATAGTTGTTTCGGGAAAATATCAGTTTATAAAAATAGATATTAGGGAAATGACAGAAGATGATGTCTGCAAGGTTATTAAAATTGCCGATGGTGAACTGGGAGAAGGATATTTGGGCTCGCTTGATATAACCCCGGATAAAACCGAAGGAGAAAACTATTGCCGATTGGTGGCTTTATCAAAATCAAAGATAATAGGTTTCTGTCTTTGCGAATACGTTGACATGGACAGATTAAATGATAAATATCATATAAAAAATGTTCCGAACTGGATAAGGAGAGGCGACAAGATTTGTATGATTAAGACTGTGGTTGTTGACAAGGAATGGCAATGCCTGGGAGTTGCGGAAACTCTGCTGGATGAAGTATTCATGAAGATGAATGAATGTGGGATAAAAGCAATGACTTCTATCGGATGGGTGAAAGAAGGACATACCAATATAGGACATTTACTTGAAAAGAAGGGAATGAAATCAGTAGGAATTATTGAAAACTATTGGAAAGAGGACAGTATCAATACAAAATTTATCTGTCCTGTTTGCGGAGAACCGCCGTGTAAGTGTTCTGCTGAAATATTTTTTGGATTATTGGAATAAAAACCTTTAAAATCCTGTTGACATTGCAAATAACATGATTTATCATAATTAAGCGTGTTTTCATCAAATCGTCCGTGTCCGGCTTCGATGGAACACTTGAAACGTAAGTTAATTCGATCAGGAGGTAATAAGCGTGGCTAACATTAAATCTGCTAAGAAGAGAATTCTTGTAAGCGAGAGAAATGCCGAGAAGAATAAAGCCATTAAGTCCGGTGTAAAGACAGCAGTTAAGAAGGTTTATGCTGCTATTGAAGCAAATGACAAAGCAGCTGCAGACGCAGCACTTGTTAATGCTACAAAGGCTATTGATATGGCTACCACAAAGGGAGTATATAAGAAAAATACTTCTTCAAGAAAGGTTTCTCGTATGGCTAAGGCTGTCAACAAGATGGCTTAGTTCTTGCAAACAACAAAGTTATAGATTATTTTTGGACTTCGTACCGTCATGCGAAGTCCTTTTTTCTCTTAATTCAGAATATTTTGTTCAATTTTTTCTGTTTTTGTTTCTTTTATTTATAAAAATCACACAGATTAAAATTAATATCGACTTGTTAAAAAAATGTTTACATTTAAGGGTAGTCGAGGCAAAGAAAACGTGCTAGAATATATTTCGAAGGAAAATTTTCAGTTAGGGGTGTGTTGCTATGAATGAAATTGATGAGATACTTATAAAAGCTGTTGACGTTGGAGCATCCGATGTACATATCACAGTAGGTTTACCTCCAAAGATGCGTTTACACGGCAGACTTATTCCGGTAGATCCGAGTTATAAGATTCTTATGCCGGCTGATACGCAGAGATTATTGGACAGTATAATGAATGAATGGCAGAAGAGAGCATATGAGCAGCATGGTGAGCACGACTTCTCATATTCTATTCCTGAGCATGGCCGTTTCCGTGTTAATGCATTTAAGCAGAGAGGTACAGCTGCTATGGCATTACGTTTGGTTAACTCAGAAGTGCCTTCTCCTGCAGTATTGGGCGTTCCTGATTCGGTAATTGACCTTTGGAGCAGAAAGCGTGGACTTATCCTTGTTACAGGACCTACCGGTAGTGGTAAATCTACAACACTTGCTTCAATTATTAATACGATTAACCATCGTAGAGATGCACATATTATTACATTGGAGGATCCTATCGAGTACTTACACAGACATGATCTTTCAATCGTTAACCAGAGAGAAATCGGTCTTGATACAGAGACATATGCAAATGCTCTTAGAGCTGCACTCCGTGAAGACCCTGATGTTATCCTCGTAGGTGAGATGCGTGACTACGAAACAATTTCAGTTGCTATTACCGCAGCCGAGACAGGACATCTTGTTCTTTCTACACTGCATACAATCGGCGCTGCAAGTACCGTAGACCGTGTAATCGACGTATTCCCGCCTCATCAGCAGCAGCAGATTCGTGTTCAGTTTGCATCTGTTCTTGAAGCAGTTATCTCACAGCAGTTGATGCCTACTCTTGAAGGTGACGGACGAGTAGCAGCATTTGAGGTTCTTCATACAACCAACGCTGTTAAAAATATGATTCGTGAAGGTAAGTCACATCAGCTTAACTCAGTTATGCAGACTAACCGTAAGATGGGTATGGTTACAATGGATGATTCTATCAAGGAATTATATGATGCATTCAAGATTGATAGAGAAACAGCTATTCAGTTTGCTGTTGATCCTGATGGAATGGAGCAGAAGCTTCTTTAATCAAACCATTTCAATTAAGCAGATTAAAAAGGACCTTGTTTCAAGGTCCTTTTTTTGAAGGAATCGACCCTTTGGGGCGAATCGACCATTTTGAAAATATGAAGATGAAAGGAAAGACGGAGGATGCAGTTATATCTGGCACCTATGGAGGAGATAACGGGATACATGTTCAGAAATGTTACTGACAGACATTTTCCCGGTGCAGACAAATTTATAACGCCCTTTGTAGTTCCGAACCAGCGAAATATTATCAAAACCAAGGATGGAAGAGAGATAAATCCTGAGCACAATGCAGGAAAGAATGTTGTTATTCAGGTCCTTACAAACAGCGCGGAATATTTTATAGAATTGGCTGAGTATATATACGGACTGGGTTATGAGGAGATAAATCTTAATTTTGGATGCCCTTCCAATACTGTTGCAAAGAAATTTCGTGGAAGCGGAATGTTAATTGATTTGAAGCAAATGGATACCTTCTTAAAAGAAGTTTTTGAATCAGAGGTATTCTCCGGGCGTAAGCTTTCAATCAAAACAAGAATTGGTTATGATTCTGATGAGTATTGGGATGAGATTGTTGATATATATAACAGATATCCTATCAGCGAACTGATAGTTCATCCGCGAATTAAAACAGATATGTATGGTAATGTCCCTCGTATGGAAGCTTTTAGATATGCAGTGGAACATTACGACGGTAATCTGGTTTATAACGGTGATATATATACAGCGGAACGGTTTCGTGAACTGGAAGAGGAGTTTTCCGGAAGCAAAGTGACCGGGATGATGATAGGAAGAGGCGCGGTTGCCAATCCCGGAATCTTTAGGGAAATACGTACCGGGCAAAGGGCAACAACAAATGAGATAAAAGAATGGCACGATGATTTGTTTGATACTTATGCAGAAACATTTTCTCCGAAGGATGCAATGTTCAAACTAAAGGAAGTGTGGTTTTATCTTGGCAAATCATTTGCAGATATAGACAAGCCACTGAAGGCAATAAGGAAAAGTACAACCGAACAGGAATACAGAGCTGCGGTACGGGAAATTTGGAGCAGAGAATTCGTATAAACTGTGAAGGAGAAATAAGATGACAGGCGAAGAGAAACTGAATAGTTTGAGAGAGAGAATAGACGAAACAGACAAGGCATTGGTGAAACTCTTTATAGACAGAATGGACATATGCAGAGAGGTTGCCGAAGCCAAAAAGGAAGCAGGTCTTCCGGTGGAAAACAGAAAAAGAGAAGAGGCGGTTCTGGAGAAGATTTCCAAGGAAGCGGGATCTGAAAATGCAGAATACGTGAGAGCTCTTTACGAGAAAATATTTGAACTGTCCAAAGAGGAACAACGGAAGATATAATTGTGGCCGAAAATAACATGCAGAAATAACAGACAGAGACAAGGAGAAACGGTATTATGAGGTTTTTGATAATTAATGGGCCTAACCTGAACATGCTGGGGATTAGAGAGCCTCAGATTTACGGAACAAAGACGTACGAAGAACTTTGTGAATTTTGTAAGAAAGTAGCTGCCGATAAAAAGGTGGATGTTGACATTTTTCAGTCCAACCATGAGGGCGCTATAGTTGATGCAATTCAGGATGCGTACGGCAAATATGACGGTATAATTATTAATCCGGCAGCATATACTCATACCAGTATTGCAATTGCTGATGCCATAAAGGCTGTGGGAATTCCCACTGTCGAGGTTCATCTTTCGGATGTTGAGAACAGAGAAGATTACAGAAAGGTTTCTTATATAAGGGATACCTGCATCAGATTTATCTGGGGACAGGGATTTGAAGGATATCGTGTTGCAATGGCAGCATTGATTTTCTATCTTGTTAAGGTTCCGAATCCCTATGATATAAAGGATGATGCATTAAGATTTGATTCGTTTGAGAATGGAAAATACCTTCCGGGTAAGAGAACCGGCAGACTTCCCGCAATGGGATGGAACAGCTGGAACGCATTTGGAACAAATAATAACGAGAAGCTTACCAGGGCAATGGCTGACAAGATGATTGAACTGGAACTTGATAAGCTTGGCTATAAGTATGTTGTTCTTGATGATGGATGTTATAAGCCGGAGCGAGTTGACGGAAGACTTACCAACGAAACAGAAAGATTTCCGAGCGGTTTTGAGAAGCTTAGTGATTACATCCATGATAAAGGATTATTGTTTGGTATGTACAATGACGTAGGAACAAATCTTTGCAGCGGTGCTGAGGTGGGAACCTATGGACATGAGCCTGAGGATGCAGAAAACTACGGTAAATGGAAGATAGATTATCTGAAGGTTGATAACTGCTATTACATGTGGGATGATGCTACATTTTCTGACAGAGAAAGAGTAAGGTATGTATTTACTCCCAACATCAGAAAGGTAAACATTTCTTCCAAGAATACAGACATTGAGCTGGATGCTGCCAAGGACGGCATTCTTAAGGGAGATGGAGCAAAGGTTGTAAGTTGCCCTCAGGGTGATTATGTAACGCATATCGGAACCTTTGACGGAACAGCACCTGACCGTACACCGGTAGGGGATGAAAGCAGCGAACTTATATTTGAGGTTGAAGTTACACAGTCCGGTGAGTACGATTTTAAGGTTGAATATGCTACGGGATCTGAAGTTGGAACAGGCTTCTGGCTCCAGTTGGCGGTAGGAGAAAAGGGCAATTCCGTTATGTATTACGACGGAAGTCTTCCGGTAACGGAGGGCAAGGAAAAATTTGTCATTTCCGATGCAATTAAGATTAAACTTCGTGAAGGAAAGAACATTGTAAGAATAATGAACCATCGCCGTCAGGAGAATACACTGTGTTCTTATAATGCAATGCTTCAGGCGCTTCGGGATAAGGCGGGCGATCGTGATATTGTTCTTTCGCTTTGTGAATGGGGCAAGAATCAGCCGCAGAACTGGGCATACAAGGTAGGCGAAAGCTGGAGAATCCTTAATGACATTACCTTCTGTGTTGGTGATGACGGATTCCCGGGAAGAGGTGACTGGAAAGAACAGTACACCAACAGCATTACATCTCAGTATAACAAGGCTGTTATAATGGATGAATTCTCAGGACTTGATAAGGGTTGGAACGATCCTGACATGATGGTAATCGGCATGAATGGTCTGGATGAAAATATGAATAAAACCCATATGGCAATGTGGTGTATGATGAATGCGCCTCTTATGCTGGGACTTGACCTTAGAAGAGTAAATAAGGGCGACAGCCTCTATAAGATTATTGCCAATAAGGAACTGATTGCGCTTAATCAGGATGCTCTTGGTATTCAGGCAAAGAGACTGTTGTGTCGTATTGAAAATGAGGCTGCTTCCGATAGCAAAGAGAGATTCGTTTATGTGGATAAACCTGATAAGGAATACGTAAGAGACATTAATAGAGTGGATGTTCTTGTTAAGCCTCTTGCAAACGGTGATATTGCTGTATCATTTATCAATGTAAGCGAAAAACCCTGCCGAAACAGAATTGAGATTGATGTTCATGACATCATAAAGGCTATGGGCGATAAGCTTGCCGATGTAAACAGATGGAAAAATGCAAAATCATATAAAGTAACAAATCTTTGGACAGGCACGAGTCACGTTACGGATGATGAGGACTTTGGAGTTGATTCTCTTGAGGCCTGCGGCAATGTAACAGTTAGGATTTCGGCTGAATAAAAATTGTTTTGTCGCCCCCCAAAGGAGAGGATGATTATTATTTGAGCGTGGAGGATAATACTGTGGATAAATGTATACTTTGTGAGGATGTTTCTGTTACACATTTGGGGCAAAAAAGAATACTGAACAAGTATGATGTCAATTATTTTCAATGTAGGAAGTGTGGATTGATTTTTACTGAAAAGCCATATTGGTTGCAAGAGGCTTATTCATCAGCAATATGTATGACAGATACCGGAGCTGTTGCAAGAAATCTGCAGTGCGCCGAAGGAGTAAGCTTTATTGTTAAAAGGTATTATAAAAAGATTGGAAAAGTATTGGACTATGGTGGAGGGTATGGGATTTTTGTTCGTTTGATGCGTGATAGAGGGTATGATTTTTGTTGGTATGATAAATTTGCCGCACCACTTATGTGCAGAGGTTTTGAGTGGAACAATGAAAAAGTATCGTTAATTACAAGTTTTGAATGTTTTGAACATATGGATTCACCTGCAGAAGATATTGAACGAATGTTTTCTATTAGCAATAATATTATTTTTTCAACAGATTTGTATAGTGACGGATTTGAAGTCAAGGGAGATAAATGGTGGTATTATTGCTTTGAACATGGACAACATATAGCTTTTTATTCTAAAAAAACACTTGAATATCTAGCTGATAAATACAATGTGAATTATTATCAGCTATGTGGTTATCATTGGTTTACAGACAAAAAGATCAGTAGGAATAGTTTGTATTTGACAAATTTTATATGGAGTAAAGTAAGCAAATTTTCAAAAGTGAATTTTAAGTATTGCAGTATTGATTATGCTGATTTAAGAAAGAGAATTATGAAATAGTATGCTTTATCGGAGTGAAAGAGAAAGATATCCCGGGAAGACCCGGGATATCTTTTTTTATCTAAATGCAATTTTGTCGTAATGTTATTTTATTTCATTAGAATGCAAACTGGAATGCACAGAAGGCTGCATAGATAAGAAGGAGAACAATGCCCTGATATCTCTGAAGCTTTCCTTTAATAAGTGTCGGAACTGTAAGCAGAAGCATTACGAAGAGCATAACAGGAATGTCAATAACCAGTGATGCATTTATTCCTCCAATTGTTTTACCTACAGGAATATCAAATGGATTAAGAGTGATTGCGGTACCGCTTACAAATACCATATTGAACATGTTGGCGCCGATTATATTTCCCAGTGAAAGTGAACCGGATCCCTTAATAAGTGAGGTTATTGCAGTTACCAGCTCCGGAAGAGATGTTCCCAAAGCAACAAAGGTTAATGCAATAACTGTTTCCGGAACGCCAAGAGCAGTGGCAATAAGTGTTCCGTTATCAACAAGCAGGTCTGCTCCGACTGCAATAACAGCGGCACCGATTACCAGAAGGATAATAAATCTTGGAACCGCCGGAATCTTATCAAGGAGTTTGTTGAGACCTTTGCTTTCTTTTTCCGGTTCTAATCCTGCAACTTCCTTTGCGGGGGCATTTTCCTTTGAACCCTTAACGGCTTGCCTTATTGCAATTATCATATATGTTACAAACATAGCAAGAAGGATAATACCTGTCAGTCTTGAGAAGGTACCGGTTGTATATGAGATACCAACATAAAATGCCGCTGCTATAAAGAAGAAAATAACAGGAGTTATAAGTGTCTTTTTCTCGACCTTTGAAGGCTTGAAGGTAATTGTGATAGCAGCTATAAGGGCGGTATTGCAGATGATTGAACCGATTGCATTTCCGTATGCAATTGCGCTGCTTCCCTTCAAAGCCCCACCGGCGGAAACCATAACCTCCGGAAGTGTTGTACCTATTGATACGACCGTTGCTCCAACAAGAAGCTCCGGCATATTGAATTTGTGGGCGATGCCTACGGCACCGTCAACGAACCAGTCACCGCCTTTGATTAAAAGCAGAAGACCAACAATAAATAATAAATAGGGTAAAAATGTTGTCATAGTTTTTCCTCCATAAAAAAGAATAATTAGTAATTCTTCTCCATGCAAATAAAAAAAGACTGCACGCACAACATGTGCATGAGTCTCGCATTTTAAAGTAAACCAGACGCCAAAGCGCCGCGATTGTTGAATTTACTCCGATACAAAATGTACCGCTTGCTACTCCCTCACGGAGATTAACCATAATATATCAGTATGGAAAATGAATGTCAATGCTTTTTTATATGAGGGCTTCGGCCTTTTTATATCTTTTTTTATCAATGGCACTTATCATAGGGCAGGATTGAACGTGCAAATCATGCATAAGTCAAAATATGCCCTGTTATTTTGAACTGAAACAGTACATAAAGCATCTTTTTTGATATCGGTATTCATGTATTTGTATGTTACGCTGTTATAATATGATGTTGTTATATTGTTGTTGACAAGGGTAGCGAATTGTTATTCGTTACATGAAAGGAATGAAAATGAGAAAAAGAGTTTTATCTGTTCTGCTTGCAACAGTGATGGCAAGCACTTTAATGGCAGGATGCGGAGCAATGGATAAAGGGACAGCATCCGAAGACAACGCAAAAGAAGAAAGCGTCGAAGATACAGCTGAAACTACAGAAGAAGATGAAGTAGCAGAAGTGGTCAAAGCGGCAGATGCTTCAGAAGATGAAGATACGGTCGAAACTGATATCGAATTAAAAAAGAAGACAAAAGGGTCAACATGGTTTGATCAGCTTCGTGAATATTATGATGCGCAGAGACCTGATGGCGTATTTGAGGATGAAGTATATAGTCTCTATGAATATTCGGACGATTTCAGAGGTGAACTTTCATGGGATTTGTATAGTACTTATTTCGAAATAGAGCTCTATAACGATGATGATGACAATATTTATGTCAGGATTGATACAGATGAAAATGAAGCAGATTTGGAGCTTTGTATAGACTACGATGATGAAACCTCCTTTGATATATCATGTGATGAACTTGAATGTGACAAAATCACTTCAATACTGGAAGATATAAGCAAAATAGATCCTGAATTTGTATATGAAGACTCAGCGTTGGAAGAGCATGATGCACAAACGGACGCATTGATTATGTATGAAAGATTGATAGAATTGTCCGACAAATTTATGAAAAAGGCCGGTGTAGGAAGCCTGGAGGATTGCGGACTCGGTCTAAAGAGTACGGGAAAGGTTAAGGCTTCAACCTGCCTTAGCAAGGAGGTTCCCTACCTTGTAAATGAACATAAATTTGAAAATGGTATATGTACTGATTGTGAAATGACATGGTCTGAATATATGACGGATGCAGGCGCTATCCTTACCGGTGACCCGGATTGGTCTGACCATACCGGAATAAGAAATGAGTTTTTGCCTTCCGGTGACAGAGTTACATTGGTAGAGTGGCCGTATATTTCAACAAAATATTCCCGTATATGTGAAAAGCCGGGAAACGAGGGATGCATCTATCAGAGATTTTCAATTTACTTCAAAGAGCCTGACATGTTGATGGTTGAACTTATATATGAAGATACATTTGATACGGGTGAGGAAGATGAAAATGGATATCCGGTAATGGCAAGTGCAGAATGTGGAATAAGCTTTGAGGCTTCACCGAGTGAAATGGTAGGTATTCTTTCTTCCGGGGATAAGCTTCTGGAGGCATCCGAGTATGAAATGAGAAGCTTTTGTTCGGGAGAGGATTGTTTCTATTTTGATGACGAATCTGCAACCGAAGCAGAGAAGAGCATGAAAGAGCAAAATTATCAAATGATCTCTCATGAAGAGTTATGCGAAGTATTAAGTGGTGAGTATAAGACGTTCCTGCTTGCTATCGACAAATCATTATCAGAAGCAGGTACATCCTTAAAAGATACAGGAATTGTTATTAAATAAAACGATGGTTCATAAAACGAATAGTCTTTTTTTGCAACTTAAAATGTGCTAATGTATCATAGTATGAGAAAGTCGTCGGAAAATATTGCGACGGTATTGACTATGGAGCAGATATGCAGATTATCGACAGTTTGGAAAATCTGAATATTGAAGGGCGCAGCGCAGTTGCAATCGGGAAGTTTGACGGAATTCACAGAGGACATCGTGTCCTTTTGGATGACATTTTGAAAAGGAAGGAAGAGGGCATGGCTGCGGTTGTATTGACATTTGAGCCAAGCCCGGCAGCCTTCTTTTCCGATAAAGAATACAAGGGACTGACAACAAGAGATGAAAAGCGCAGGATTTTTAATAAACTTGGAATTGATATTCTTGTTGAGTATCCATTAAACGATGAAACCGCAGCGGTGGCGGCAGAAGAATTTGTACGAAATATTCTTGTTGCCCGACTTCATGCAGCGTATGTTGTATGTGGCACTGACTTCTCATTTGGAAGAGGCGGCATGGGAAACGCGTTGCTTCTTGAAAAAATGGGAGATGAGCTGAATTTTGAGGTTGCGGTCCATAGCAAAAAGTTAATGGGAAATAGTGAAATCAGTTCTTCCCTTATAAGAAATGAAGTCGAAGAAGGCCACATGGAAATGGTGGAAGACTACATCGGCGCACCGTACAGTGTTACCGGAAAGGTACAGGTTGGCAGACAAATCGGGAGAACCATCGGAATGCCGACGGTCAACCTTATCCCTGATGAGGATAAACTGTTGCCGCCTTTTGGTGTATACAAATCCATGGTTTCTGTTAACGGCGGACATTTTAAAGGGATTACCAATATAGGTGTTAACCCTACCGTCACGAACGAAAATAAAGTTACTGTAGAAACACATATATTTGATTTTAACGAGGATATATACGGTTTGACTATCATAGTCAACCTCCTGCGGTTTATCAGGCCTGAAAGAAAGTTTGCAGATACCCTGGAACTAAAGCATCAAATCGAGAAAGATATTGAGTTTGCAAAGGCAGATTGAGATTGCTGATGCGATGTGTTGTGTGCTTTGCCATGTGCTATTGATGAGTCATGTTGCATCTTTCTCATAGAAGCCGATAATTGGTGCCGCCAACACTTTCGGCATATCCTTTGATACACAGATTTGTGAGTCGCTGCATCAGGATGGGAAGTGGCATGGAAATAGAGTTATTTACGCTGACGGCTATTTCATCCAGACTTTTGGGATTATAATCCAGAATATTATATATCGTCTTTTCTTCGGGAGAGGAAAAGACGATTTTTTTGTCATGTTTTTCATGAGTGTGTGAAGCAGAAGGTTTTCGCAGGCATTCTTTATAGGTACCCTGTAATGCAAGATTCCCAAGAAATTCATCCAGAAAATCTTCCGGTGTTGTCAGAATTTCCGCTCCCTGTCGAATTAAATTGTTGGAGCCTGAACTTAATGAATCACAGACTCTTCCCGGAAGTGCGTACACATCCTTGCCCTGTTCAAGGGCGCTGTCGACGGTTATCAGTGTCCCGCTTTTTTCCTTTGCTTCTATTACAAGAACAGCATCGGACAAACCGGATATAATTCTGTTCCTTACGGGGAAATGCCATTTGACTCCGGCAGTTCCCAGAGCATATTCTGAGATGATTCCACCTGTTTCGGTAAGCTTATCAAAAAGAGCTCTGTTGCTTTGCGGGTAACAGACATCGGGGCCGCAACCTAATACAGCATAGGATAATCCGCCGGCGCGAAGTGCGGCTGTGCCGGCTATTCCGTCTATGCCTGTGGCCATTCCGCTGATTATCTGTATATTGTGGTTGGCGAGGTATTTGGCAAATTCGGTTGCCTCATAACTTCCGTAATTGGAACAGTTCCTTGCGCCTATTATTGCTACAGAAGGTATCGAAGGGTTCGGCAGATTTCCATTTACAAGAAGAGCTACGGGAGGATTGGGAATGTCACGAAGCTTCTTGGGAAAGGCTTCATCTTCATAAGATATCAGCTGAATCTTTTTTCGTATAAGTCTTTCATAATCTGCATTTATGTCTCTGTGGATACGTTCGTACTCGAATCTTTCAAACATTTTATCTGTAATAAGCGGTTTTATCTCTTTTAGGTCGGCTTGAAATATGGCTGAGTATGAGCCGAAATGAAGCTTCAGTTTTCTTATAGTGGCATTTCCGAGTAAATCGTTGTTAATAAGAAAGTATAGACATTTTTTCTCTGCCAGGGGGATAGTAGTCATGGTTTCGCATTCTCCTTGTCATATCGGTGTTATTGTATCGACTGTTTTTAACCACGGTAGCATACTGCTTCTGCAAGATGCTCCTTTTCAATGTTTACGCACCCGTCAAGATCGGCTATGGTTCTTGCGACCTTCAAAAGTTTGTGGTATGAACGTGCGCTTAGCTCCATTGAAGTATATATTTGTTCGGCGTATTTCTGTACATCACCGGTAAGCGGACAGAACCGGCTGATGTCCTTGGCTGTTATCTGACTGTTACACGAGTAAGGAACTCCTTCAAAGCGCATCGCCTGAATTGCGCGGGCATCATTTACCATGTTGCGCATTTCATCAGAATTGATTGGATTATTTGTGAAATTTACGGGTGAAGTGCATTCTTTTTGCACTTTTGAAGCGTGTGGGGAGTTGACAGTATTTTGTACAATGTTTAGTTTCTGTGAGGTGACAACCAGATCGATGCGGTCCCGTATCGGGCCGGATATTTTGCTGTGGTACCGACGTATTTCTGACTCTGTACAATTGCACTTGTTGGTGTCGGGGTAATAACCGCAGGGACAAGGGTTGGCGGCAGCCACAAGAAGAAAGTCGGCAGGATATTCAAGGGACCCACCGTAGCGTGAAATGCAAATATGTCGGTTTTCCAGAGGCTCCCGCAGAGCCTCAAGGCATTCCCGGGAGAATTCGGGGAATTCATCCATGAACAGCACGCCTTTATGAGACAACGACAGAATTCCCGGAGAGGGATATCGTCCGCCGCCTGTAAGCGATGCCAGGGTCGAGGCGTGATGCGGGCTGAAGAATGGACGCGTTGTAATTAGCGGAGTTTGTTCATTAAGTTTACCTGCTATGCTGTAGACTGAAGAAAGCTCGATTATTTCATCGGGGGAAAGATTGGGCATTATAGTGCAGAGCCTTTTTGCTATCATGGATTTTCCTGTTCCCGGCGGACCGGTTATGAGAAGGTGATGAGAGCCTGCTGCCGCAATGAGTGCAGCGCGTTTGCAGGTTTCCTGACCGAATACATCAGAAAAGTCGTCTTCATATTTTTGCAAGGAGGTAAGTTTACATAACTCTGTCCTTTCGAAAGGAGTTGCTTCTTGCGGGTTCTTGAAAAACTGCACTATGTCGGCAAATGTATCGATGGCATATACTTTGATATTTCCGGAAAAAGAAGCTTCGGAAGCATTTTGAGGGGAGACCAGACAGCTTGTGATTCCGTGACTGATTGCTTCCCGCATAATCGGAAGAATTCCTTTGACAGGGCAGATACTGCCATCCAGACCAAGTTCTCCTAAAATTATCATTTTTGAAAGGTTATCGGGTGGAATGTATCCCAGAGCAGCCATTATTGCTATGGCGATGGGAAGATCAAATCCGGTGCCGGATTTGGTTATATTAGCAGGTGAAATGTTTACAGTGATACGTGTGGGCGGAATATCAATACCTGAATTTTTGAGGGCTACCTTTACACGTTCTCTGGCTTCGGTGACTTCTTTTGACAGTCGCCCAACCATATCGAAACCTGGAATCCCTCTGGCAAGGTCTACTTCAACCTTGGCAAGAAAACTTCGGATACCGCTTATTCCACCGGAAGTGACTGTTGAATACATAGTTGACCTCCTTTGTAGGTTAATTGTTTAGTTGTTTTGCGTTGTTATGAGTTGTATATGGGTAAAATGCATAGGAAATGCTGAAAACCGGAAATCCCTATGCACATTACCGGGGCTGATGCTTGGAAAATGCATAGGAAATGCTGAAAACCGGAAATCCCTATGTACATTACCGGGGCTGGTTCTTGGAAAATGCATAGGAATTGTTGAAAACCGGAAATCCCTATGTACATTACCGGGGCTGATGCTTGGAAAATGCATAGGAAATGCTGAAAACCGGAAATCCCTATGTACACCACCCGGGAATATCTGGATATAACATGCAGAGGAAATAGCAAAAGAAAGGCATCCCTATGCAAAAGAAAGGCATCCCTATGCAAGAAAGGCATCCCTGTGTAAAAAAGCAATTCTTATTATAAGCGTGCAGTGAAAAATGCCGAAATAATCCGCAGGCAAAATAGAAAAATGCGCCTTACGGTACAAATAGTATGTCAATTTCAAATATAAGTGTGTTCTGAGATATTTTAATGAAATATCCGGAATTGTAATATAACAATGTACATAGACTTGCCACAGAAACAAAAATACAATTTGTTAGGGACATATTAGCATCACTTGTTCATATATGCAACAACTTTTGTATAATGATTATATTCACTTTTGCGCACTGATGTGCTAGAATGTTTTGTCAATAGGTGAAATTTAACCATTTTTAGAAAAATCAACGAAGACGCAGCCTTTTGGGTAAACGGTAACAATAGATTAACAAAGGCAGAGTTTTCGATAAGAAGGAGTGCAGATATGGCAGAAAAGAAGATTATGCTCGGCAATGAAGCTATTGCCAGAGGAGCATATGAAGCAGGAGTAAAGGTTTCCGCGGCTTATCCCGGAACACCAAGTACTGAAATAAGTGAAAACCTTGTTCAGTATGAAGACATTTATTGCGAATGGTCGCCGAATGAGAAGGTTGCAGTTGAAGTGGCAAGCGGTGCTTCTATTTCAGGTGTCAGAAGTATGGCATGTATGAAGCATGTAGGACTTAATGTGGCAAGTGATCCTCTCTACACCATGAGTTATATTGGTGTTAAGGGCGGTATGGTAGTGGTTGTGGCAGACGACCCGGGAATGTACAGTTCACAGAATGAGCAGGATACAAGAATGATTGGTCGTGCAAGCATGATTCCTGTAGTTGAACCTTCCGATTCTCAGGAAGCAAAGGATTTCATGAAGTATGCATTTGATCTTTCTGAAAAATACGATACACCGATTATTTTAAGAACAACTACAAGACTTGCTCACAGCCAGGGACTTGTTGAACTTGAAGACAGATTTGAACCTGTAGATGTTCCTTATGAAAGAGATATCAAGAAGCATGTTATGATGCCGGCAATGGCAATCGGAAGACATGTTGCAGTTGAGAAGCGTCTGAATGATATGATTGCTGACAGCGCAGATATGCCAATCAACAGGGTTGAGATAAATGATACCAAGCTTGGTTTCATTACCTGTGGTATTGCTTACCAGTATGTGAAGGAAGTATGTCCGGATGCAAGCGTTTTGAAGCTTGGCCTTGTCAATCCGCTTCCAAGAAAACTCATAGAGGATTTTGCATCAAAGGTAGACAGAATGATAATCTTCGAAGAGCTTGAGCCTGTTATTGAAGAGCAGGTAAAGAGCTGGGGTATCGCATGTGAAGGCAAGAGCCTGTTCACACGTCAGGGTGAGTACTCAGCAAATATGATCAGAGAAAAACTTCTCGGTATGGATCTTGGGCTTGATGCCAAGAGTGAAGTTCCGGCACGTCCGCCGATTCTTTGCCCGGGCTGTCCTCACAGAAGCGTATATTCCGTACTTAATAAGTTAAAGATTCATGCAGCAGGTGATATCGGATGTTACACACTTGGCGCACTTGCACCACTTAGCGTAATTGATACAACAATCTGTATGGGATCAAGTATCTCAAGCCTTCACGGTATGGAGAAGGCCAAGGGTAAGGAATATATCAAGAACTGGGTAGCAGTTATCGGTGATTCCACATTCCTTCATACAGGTGTTAACTCACTTATGAATATGTCATATAACAAGGCAACCGGAACAGTTATCATTCTTGATAACTCTACAACCGGTATGACGGGCCATCAGGACCATGCCGCAACAGGTAAGACACTGATGGGAGAGCCTACATATGCTATCAATATTTATAATCTTGTTAAGTCTCTGGGAATTGAGAATGTTTATGAGGTAAATGCATTCGATATTCCGACACTTGAAGAGACAATTAAGCGCGAGGTTGCACGTGATGAGGTTTCTGTTATCATCACAAAGTCACCCTGCGTACTGTTAAAGAGCAATCATTTTACACAGAAATGTGTTCCTGTTCCTGAAAAATGTAAGAAGTGCGGTGCCTGCTTAAGACCGGGCTGCCCTGCACTTACAAGAAATGCAGACGGAACAATAAGCATTGATGAGAACATGTGCAATGCGTGCGGACTTTGCATGCAGCTGTGCAAATTCGAAGCAATTAAGAAGGAGGACAAATAATGGCAACGACTAATATCATGATAGTAGGTGTTGGTGGTCAGGGAACCCTCCTTACCAGCAGAATACTTGGTAAACTTGCAACGAACGCAGGCTTCGATGTTAAGCTTTCCGAAGTACACGGAATGGCTCAGCGTGGCGGAAGTGTTGTTACATATGTAAGATATGGCGAGAAGGTTGCAGAGCCAATCGTTGAAGAGGGCCAGGTTGATGTGCTTATCGCATTTGAAAGACTGGAGGCTATGCGTTACCTTCATTTTGTAAAGAAGGATGGCGTTATTATTGTAAATGACCTCCGCATGGATCCTATTACCGTTGTAACAGGTCAGGCAACATATCCCGAGGGCATAGTTGATACACTTAAGGCTGCCCGTAAGACAATTGTTGTTGACGCTACAAATAAGAGTAAAGAAATCGGCTCACCAAAGTCATTTAACGTAATAGTGCTTGGTGCTGCCGCAAGGCATATGTCCTTTGCAAAGGAGGAATGGATAAAAGTTATCGAATCCACCGTTCCTCCTAAAACAGTTCAGAAGAACATTGAGGCTTTTGAAGCCGGATATGCAATGTAAACATATGCGTTAAGAGAGAAAAAATTATGATTTGGAATGAAACTAAAGAGTGCATGAGCAGAGACGAAATGACAGCTCTGCAGAGTGCGAGACTTGTAAAACTGGTTAACAGAGTATATCACAACGTAGAATTCTACAGAAAGAGAATGCAGGAGGTTGGAGTTGAGCCGGGAGATATCAAGGGTATCGAGGATATCACAAAGCTTCCCTTCACCACAAAAGCAGACCTTCGTGATAACTATCCGTTCGGTTTGTTCGCTGTACCCAAGACAGAGATTGTTCGTCTTCATGCATCCAGCGGAACAACAGGAAAGGCTACCGTTGTAGGATATACAAGAAGAGATATTGAGATTTGGCAGGAATGTGTTGCAAGAGCAATCAGTATGGCAGATCTCGGTAAAGACGATGTAATTCAGATAGCATACGGATACGGATTGTTCACAGGTGGTCTCGGTGCCCATTACGGTGCTGAAAACCTTGGTGCAACAGTTGTTCCCATGTCTACCGGTAATACCAAGAAGCTTGTTACAATGATGCAGGATTTCCAGGCGACAGGTATCATGTGTACACCTTCATACCTTCTTCATATTGCAGAAGTTATTGAAGAAATGGGCGCTATGGACAAGATAGCACTTAAGGCTGCAATCTGTGGTGCTGAGCCATGGACAGAGAAAATGCGACTGCAGATAGAAGAGAAACTTCATATCAGAGCTCATGATATCTACGGATTAAGCGAGGTTATGGGACCCGGTGTTGCCTGTGACTGTAAATATCACACAGGACTTCACATTGCAGAGGATAATTTCCTTCCTGAGATTGTTGATCCCGAAACCTTCGAACCCGTTGCTGACGGTGTAACCGGAGAACTTGTATTCTCTACACTTACCAAGGAGGGACTGCCTCTTATCAGATACAGGACAAAGGACCTTACGAGTATCACTCACGAGCCTTGTGAATGCGGCCGTACAACAGCCAGACTTTCACGTTTCAAGGGCAGAAGCGATGATATGCTTATTATCCGTGGTGTTAACGTATTCCCGAGCCAGATTGAAGCAGCTTTGCTTGAGCTTGGTGAGACAACACCTCACTATCTCATGATTGTCGACAGAGTTAATAATCTTGACAGTCTTGAAATCCAGGTTGAGGTTGAGGAGAGATTCTTCTCTGATGAAATCAAGGAACTTGAGAAGCTTACAAAGAAGATTGCTGCAGCAATCCAGCATGCAATCGGTCTTGCCGTAAAGGTTAAGCTTGTGGCTCCAAAGAGCATTGAGCGTAGCACAGGAAAGTCAGTTCATGTAATTGACAAGCGTGTATTTGACTAACGTTGATATTTAAGGGAGGTTACCGAATGTTTGTAAAACAGTTAACGGTTTTTCTTGAGAACAGAGTAGGAAGTCTTCAGGAAATAACAGATATACTTAAAGACAGCGAGATTAATGTCTTTTCAATTTCTCTGGCAGATACAAGTGAGTACGGATTGCTTCGTATGATAGTATCAGATCCGGAGCTTGGTAAAAAGGTTCTTACCGAAGCAGGTATTTCTGCAAGACTTACAGATGTAATCGCAGTAAGACTTGAGAACCGCGTAGGTACACTTGCTGAACTTTTTAATATTATATCAAAGGCAGAAATCGGAATTGAGTATATGTATGCAATGGCTACTTCAAAGACGGGAGCCATGATCTTGAAAACCAACGATCCCGATCTTACAGTGAAAACTCTTAAGGATGCGGGCATCTGTGTTCTCGATGAAGATACGATGTATAATTTACAGTAGTAATTGAATAAAATGAACAGCCGTCGGCGAAAACATTCGTCGACGGTTTTATTTTCCTATGGTAGAATATGTTTGGTTACAAAAAATGGGTTGCCCCGAGTGCAGGAGAAACTGCGTAGACGGGAAACAGTATGGGAGAAACCGCGTAGACGGGAAACAGTATGGGAGAAACGGCATGGACGAGAATATAACAAAGAGAAATGAGCTTCTGGCTCAGAAGGTAATAAGCGGAATCAATTCAAGAAATATGACAGGTTATTATGCGGCAGATAAGGAAGAGGCGTTAAAGATTGCACTTTCGCTGATTCCGAAAGGCAGTACGATTGCCATGGGTGGATCTGTTTCGGCAGGTGAGATAGGACTTGTGGATGTGGTGAAGACAGAAAAATATAATTTTATCGACAGAAGCAAAGCAGAAGATAAAAGAGCAGCCGAGCTTGCTGCATATGATGCGGATGTGTTCCTTGGAAGTGCAAATGCAATTACCGAAGACGGTGTAATGGTAAATATTGACGGCAATTCAAATCGTGTATCCGCTTATGCTTACGGACCGAAAAAACTTGTACTCATTGTGGGTATGAACAAGGTTACAGCTGATGTGGATGCGGCCATGAAGCGCGCGCGCAACATTGCTGCTCCGGTAAATGCACAGAGATTCGGACTCAGTACACCCTGTTCAAAAACAGGTTCATGTCTTAACTGCAAGTCACCGGATACTATCTGCTGTCAGTTTTTGGTTACAAGATTTTCAAGACACAAGGACAGAATACATATTATTATGGTAAATGATACATTGGGATTTTAAGGAAAAAACACGTTGAAAACAAAGAAAACATTTTACAACAGAATAGTGTTTAAAATGTTACCGATACTATTGCTTGCGTTGACTACACTGGTCACAACAACCGGTTGCGGTAAGACTGATGGAAACACCAAGGTAGTACTTACTACGGGATTTGAGAAAAATCAGGTTTTTAAGATCAATGATGAAGTCTGTACCATGCCTGAAATTATGGTATATCTTACCAACATGCAGAACCAGTATGTGCAGGTATTCGGTGAGGAGATATGTGAGGCAAAGTATGGTGAAATGTCATTTGAAGGCAGTATCAAGGATAATGCCATTTCCAAGATTGCTCAGGTAAAGTCGATTGTTTTGCTGGCAAGGGAAAGAGGTACGGAATTGGATGAGGAGGACTTGGAACTGGTAAAGCAGGCTACGGACCAATACTGGAATTCACTTAACAGCGTTGAAATCGAGAAAATGGGAGTCACCAGGGAGACAATTGAGGGAATGTATACCGAATATGCCCTTGCAGAAAAGGTATACAGTGACATGATAAAGGACGTTAATCCGGAAATCAGTGACGATGAAGCAAGAACAATAACTGTTGCTCAGATCTTTTTAAGAGCGTCAGCATATAATGACGACGGAGAGCTTGTTCCCTTAACCGGAGAAGCAAGAAAAAAGGTAAAGCGGAATGCTGAAAATGTTTTGAAGCGTGCACAGGAAGGAGAGGATTTTAATAAGCTGGCAATTGAATGCAGCGACAGCGATGAAATAACAATTTCCTTTGGCGAGGGTGAGGTTTCACCTGAAATGGAGACAGCAGGCTTTAAGCTGGGTAAAGATGAAATCAGTAATGTTATTGAGACAGAGGAGGGATATGTAATAATGAAATGCATATCAACCTTTGACAGAGAGCAGACTGACGAAAACAAGGTAAAGATTGTCGAAAGAAGAAAGAAGGAAGCCTTTAGCAGGGAGTATGAGGAGTTTATAGGAACTCTTACGAAAGCTCTGAACGAAGAATTGTGGAATGAGGTGGAACTTATTAAGGATGATAACGTTGCCACAAGCGATTTTTTTGAAATTTTCGAAACCTTAAATGCAGAGAAAAAATAGTTCTAATTTGGCAGAAAACATGCATTTTATAAAAATTTAATAATTCCTCAAACGCCCATTTTTCAAGGGCTGAGAGCCATTGATTAGCACTCTGCACGAAAGAGTGCTAATTTTGACTTGATTTATATTTTTGAGGAGGATAAACTGTTAATGTTCGTTGAAAAACGATGAAGATTTATTTTGGAAAGGATAGTGAGACATATGGCAGAGAGACATGGCAGTCTGTCAATTAACAGCGAAAACATTTTCCCAATTATTAAGAAGTGGTTGTACAGCGATCACGACATTTTCTACAGAGAGTTAATCTCCAACGGTTGCGATGCAATAACAAAGCTCAAAAAACTTGATATGATGGGCGAGTACGAACTTCCGGGCAGTTACAAGGCAAGAATCGACGTTATTGTCGATCCCGCTCAGAAGACACTTACCTTCAAGGATAACGGTCTTGGAATGACAGCCGACGAGGTTGAAGAATATATTAATCAGATTGCATTTTCCGGTGCAACGGATTTCATCGAGAAGTACAAAGATAAGGCAAATGATGACCAGATTATCGGTCATTTCGGTTTGGGCTTCTATTCGGCATTTATGGTTGCCGACGAGGTACATATCGATACACTTTCATACAAGAAGGATGCTAAGGCTGTTCACTGGGAGTGCGACGGCGGTACTGAATTTTCCATGGAAGACGGCGACCGCACAGAAGTGGGAACAACCATAACTCTGTTCCTTAACGAGGACGTCCTTAAATTCTGTAACGAATACGAGGCACGTGAAGTAATCAAGAAGTATTGCTCATTTATGCCCACAGAGATTTATCTCAGTAAGGCAGGAGATGACAGCACTCAGACAATAAATATCGACGAGAAGCAGGATGACGACGAGATAGTTGAAACAATCACTCCCGAAAAAGAGGGCGATCCGATTAAACTTAAGATTAAGAAACGTCCGGAACTTCTTAATGAAACCAATCCACTTTGGGCACGTCATCCCAACGAGTGTACCAAGGATGATTACCTTGATTTCTACAGAAAGGTATTTATGGATTATAAGGAGCCTTTGTTCTGGATTCACCTTAACATGGATTACCCATTTAATCTTAAGGGTATCCTTTACTTCCCGAAGATTAATACAGAGTATGAATCAATCGAAGGCGTAATCAAGTTATATAACAACCAGGTATTCATCGCTGATAACATCAAGGAGGTCATACCGGAATTTTTGATGCTCTTAAAGGGTGTAATTGACTGTCCTGACCT
This sequence comes from Lachnospiraceae bacterium, assembly GCA_045639685.1. Lineage (GTDB taxonomy): Bacteria > Bacillota > Clostridia > Lachnospirales > Lachnospiraceae > Colinaster. Next base: position 34,105 of record JAZUDO010000063.1, on the reverse strand, counting down.
TCCTCTTAACGTATCACGTTCTGCTCTTCAGAATGACGGATTTGTTAACAAGATAAGCGAGTATATCACAAAGAAGGTTGCAGATAAGCTTGCCGGAATGTGCAAGACCGAAAAGGAAGATTACGAAAAGTACTGGGAGGATATCAGTCCCTTCATCAAGTACGGTTGCCTGAGAGACGATAAGTTCTGTCAGAAGATGAACGATTACATTCTCTTCAAGAATCTTGACGGCAAATATATGACACTTCCCGAGTGCCTTGAAACAAAGCCCATCGATGTGGATGAGGATGCTGAAGGCAAAGAGGGGGATGCAGACAGCGCAGCAGATATTGAGGATTCTGTTGATGCTGCAGAGGCAGCGGATGCTGATGAGGCAGAAGACGAGAAGAAGGAAAAGATTATATATTACGTTACGGATGAGCAACAGCAGAGCCAGTACATCAATATGTTCAGATCTGCAAAGAAGGATGCTGTTATCCTTACACATTCAATTGACCAGCCTTTTGTTTCACAGCTTGAGAGCAAGAACGAGGGTATCAAGTTCATGCGTATAGATGCAGATCTTACAGATGATTTCCTCGGAAAGACAAGCAAGAAGGCTCGTGAGGAAATGGATGCTCAGGCAGCAGAGCTGGACAAGATATTCAAGAAGGCTCTGAAGAAGGAGCGAATCACAGTTAAGGTTGAGAAGCTTAAGAACAAGAAAATTTCATCAATGATTACATTGTCTGAAGAAACAAGACGTATGCAGGATATGATGAAGATGTACGGTATGCCCGCAGGTATTCCAAAGGATGAGAATGAGGGCGAGACACTTGTATTGAATGCAGGACATCCTCTTGTTAAATACATTCTTGAGAACAGCGACAATGAAAATACTCCTATGATTTGCGAGCAGCTTTACGATCTCGGTAAGCTTGCACATTCACCGCTTTCTCCGGAAGCAATGACAAGATTCATCCAGAGAAGCAACGATATTATGGAGAATGTTCTTTTGAAATAGAAAAGAGACTGCGATTTCGAGCATATCAAAATAAAATTAAAATACGACTGCGATTTTCGAACTTGTTCAAATCGCAGTCGTATTATTAATTTTAAAACCATACTCAACTGAAAGTATGTGTTTTTATATATGATTTTATGCAGAAAACATATATAAAGGTGGAACAAAATTGCATTTCGCGATATACTGATTATGTATGTATTTCGGGTAAAGGAATGAATCTTTATGAATCAAAAGGACTATCGTTTCGATGAGGTCAGAGGGGCGTTGATCTTTTCGGAGTCGAAGGTGGAAATTGAACTGAATATGGGGGAGAATGCAACCGGTTCTTTTGATATCGAAGAGCAGAACGGATTCATGATGGAAGGATATGTTTATTCTTCCAATATTCGTATGAAAATTGATAATCCTAAGATAAGTGGCAGTGTCATAACCGTAACCTATTCCTTTGATTCAACGGGAATGCACGTAGGCGACGTATTAAAGGGGAATTTCTATATAGTGACAAACAGGGGTGAATTTGTTCTTCCCTTTGTAGTCATGATGGTGAGAAACAGTCTTGTTTCTTCACTTGGAACAATCAAAAATCTATTCCATTTTACAAATCTTGCCAAGAGCAACTGGGAAGAAGCGGTAGAGGTATTCTACAAGCCGGAATTTGAGCAGATAATTACCGGAAATGACGCTTCTTACAGAAATCTGTACAAAGGACTTTCAAGGAAAGGCAATAGGAACTTTAACCTTGAAGAATTTCTGATTGGAATTAACAAGAAACAGAAAATTGAATATATTCTTGATACCGACGATGTCAGATTCACCAATCCGGCTGAGAATGTTACAAAGGTTATCAGAATTGAGAGAAACGGGTGGGGCTATACTCTTTTGGGAGTAAAAGCCGATGCCGGATTTATAATGCTGCCCAAGACCAGACTGACCGGTGCTGATTTCGAGAATAATGTCTGCGAATATGAAGTAACCATTGACATATCCATGCTTCATGCAGGCAAGAATAACGGTAGACTTATATTCCGTACGCTTTATGACGAGTACACCGTTGATTTTGAAATAGTAAAAAATACATTTACCAGAAAGCCGGGACAGGTACAGAAAAAGCATAATGTTTATTCGCTCACAAGACTTTATCTGGATTATACGGTTAAGCGAATCAATATTTCCAAATGGCTGATGATGACGGATGAGATTCTGAACAGACGTACAGCTGCGGACAGTCGCGATTTGTCTGTAAGTCTTATGCAGGCTCATTCATTTATCCTTCAGGAAAGGTTTAATGAGGCAAAATGGATTCTTGACAGAAAAGTCAAGGAGGGTATTGATGACGCGGATAATGAGATTTACTGCTACTATCTGTACATGAATGCTTTGTATAATGCCGACGAATATTATTCCAAGGAAGTAACGGAGCAGATTGAAAGCATATATAACAACGACAGACTTAACTGGAGAATTGCATGGGTACTTATGAAGATATCCGAGGAAATGAGAAAGTCTGCCAGCAAGAGATTTGCCTTTGCACTGGAGCAGGTAAGGCTTGGATGCACAAGCCCGATTATGTATCTTGAAGCCATAAAGGCATTAAGTGAAAGTCCGTCTCTGCTTATGCATCTTGAGGATGAAGAGAAAAAAATCCTTCTGTACGGTGCAAGAGAGGGAATTCTCACAAAGGATATAATGTCCCAGGTTTGCTATCAGGTTATGAAAGCCAGGGTGTTTGACAGGAAACTGTTACGCATCATGGAACTGATATATGAAAAGACAGAAAATGAAGAATCATTGCAGTCACTTTGCGTAATGCTCATGAAGGGTGGACTAACCGGAGACAGGTATTTTAAGTATTACAGTGAAGCAGTTGAAAAAAATCTTTCCATAACAAGGCTTATGGAAGCATATATGATGTCCATGGATATCAGAAGAGACGAGCCCATTCCGAAGCCGGTGCTGAAGTATTTTTCATATCAGTCGTCACTTCCGCCGAAGCAGAATGCTTATCTCTATGCATATATTGTTAAGAACAGGTCAAATATGCAGGAACTGTATCTGACCTATAAGGAGAATATAGACAGATTTATTGTTAAGGAATTGTATGCCGGAAATATTGACCGCAACCTTGCTTATCTTTACACCAACATTCTGATGGAAGAGATGATGACTGAGGACAACATGAAGGCTTTAGCATGCGTGCTTTTCAAGCATTGCATTTCTGTGGAAGACAGTTCCTGTGTTAATGTTGTCGTGGTTGACGAGCGTCTGGCGGAGGAGAGGATTTACCCTGTTCGAAACGGTTGTGCAACTGTGGGAATACTGGGAAATGAGTATGCCATCCTTCTTGAGGATGAGGTTGGAAACAGATTCTATTCCACAAAGGATTATCAGACGGAGAAGTTTTTCATGCCCGGCAGGATAATGGCAAGAATGGAAAACAGTGTGGCTGACAATCTTGATTTCGATTTATTTGTTTGTGAGGACAGTCCTGACTTTTTGATTGTTTCCGATCAGAATGTTGACAGATATCGTTTCCTTGAAGAAAGTGCGGAAGTAAGCGAGGAGTACAAGGGAAAATTAAGACTGCCATTAATCAGATATTATATGGAAAATGACAGTACGAAGGATATTGATGAAATATTGTCTCATATGAGATATGAGGACGTTTCCTACAAGGATTATGACGAACTGCTCAGAACAATGCTGATTCGCGGTTTCATTGATATGGCAAAGGAATTTGCACTGTATTACGGACCGGAGAATATAGAGCCAAAGATATTGGTGAGACTTGCGGGAAGAATTCTTGAAAGAGACGGCGATATTCCTTCAAAGGAGCTTACATTTATCCTGATTGAGGCATTTGAAAGGGGTAAATATGATGATATCGGATTAAGTTATCTTGCAAAGCAATATAACGGACCGATAAAACAGCTTCGTAATATCTGGAAGGCAGCAGTGGGCTTCTGTATCGATACCTACGGAATATGTGAGAAGATGATTCTTCAGACTCTTGAAACCGGAGCATATATAGGCGAAGAAGCAGATGTCCTTCGTCAGTATGTGAAGGGCGGAGCCAGAGCGCAGGTTGAAATGCGATACCTTTCATATTTTGCCCATGAATATTTTGTAAAGGGCAGACCGGTTGATGCATATATGTTTGCTGAAATGGAAAGGATTTACCGCATTGAGGATGAACTGACTGAGGTATGTATGCTGGCATATCTGCAGTATATGCTGGGAGATCTGAGAAAAGGAGAACTTTCCGATAAGCAGAAGGAAATCATAGCAGATTTCTTAAGATATCTCATAATCAAAAGAGAAATAGTATTTCCGTTCTTTGCGGAGTATAGGAATATTTCTGCTTCTGCTGCACGAATCAGTAATTATACAATAGTTGAGTACAGGGGAACACCGGATACCAAAACTGCAATCAACTACGTTATCAGTAAGGATAGGGAAGATACCGGTGGTTACAGCAGGGAAGATATGAAGGATATGTATGGCGGAATATACGTTAAGACATTCCTGATGTTCTTTGGAGAAACGCTGCAATATTACATTACGGAAGAAATAGACGGAACACCCCAGTTTACCGAAAGCAATACGGTAAGCATCAGCGAGACTTTGGGAGACGGCAATTCCGACAGATATACCATGGTCAATGATGTTGCCCTTGCAGGAACGCTGGGTGATTATGACACCACAATAAGAATGCTGGAAGAATATAAATATAAGGAGTATCTGGTGAACAGTATTTTCTCACCACAGTAGCAGAATGTTTGGAAGCGGCGAAAAATATCTTGTAGGATATGATATTTCAACTGAATATACGCAGATAAGTGTGTTTTGCGAAGATGATGATATTCCGACAACCGTTTCGATGACATCCGGAAGTGAGGATTACAATATCCCCGCAGTTCTTTTCAAGAGGGAAGATGTAAATCAGTGGTATTACGGAAGAGAGGCAATCAATTTCAACGAGGTTGAAAAAGGTCAGATTGTGGATCACCTCTGGGAGCGTGCTCTTGTCGGAGATAAAGTTCTTGTGGTGGATGAGGAATTCGATCCGATTGCACTGCTGGCTTTGTACATTAAGAGAAGCTTTGCTCTTATCAAAAACTTTAAACCGGATAGAATTTCGGGAATAATGTTTACTGTTCCGGAACTTACCAAGAGAGCTATAGAAGTATTGGAAATAGTGGTAAATACACTTGGCTTTGAGAACATTAGTGTTGCTTTTGAAGGCCGTGAGGAAAGCATATTCTATTATGTTATTCATCAGCCCCATGAACTGTGGATTCAGGATGTTCTTATATATGATTTTTCGGGAGATGAGCTGGAGGGCTTTAGGTTCCATATCAATAGAAATGCGGTTCCCTGTGTTGCATTTGTTGACAGGGAAAAGAGCAAAATATACAGGGAAGATTCCGATAAGGACGACAGATTCCTGGAGATTGTTAAAAAGGATACAGAAAAGGGCGTTGTTTCTTTGGGATATCTTATCGGCTCCGGGTTTGAAGGAAACTGGTGTACTTTATCAATGCGTGAACTGTGCAGAAACAGAAGAGCATTTAAGGGAAATAATCTGTACAGTAAGGGCGCCTGCTATGCGATGCGTGCCCGTATGACGGAGCCGGACCTTCGCGGATCGTTGGTTTTCCTTGGAAAAGATAAACTTAAGGTAAATGTTGGAATGACACTTAAGCGGGCAAATGAGGAAGCTTACTATGCAATCCTTGATGGCGGGGAGAACTGGTACGATGCCAAAAAGGAGTTTGATATTATACTTGAAAGCGGCAACAGCTTTGAAGTAACGCTTACACCCCTTGATGGGAAAAATGTAAGAAATGTAGAGGTGGTTCTTGACGGAATTACCCAAAGGGAACGTGGCACCACAAGAGTTCATCTGAAATTCTTTATGGAATCGGACGACACTTTAAGAATATGTGCAACGGATATGGGCTTTGGAGAGATATATCCGTCGACATATCAGCTATTTACAAAACAGATAAAACTGTGATAACGGGCGAAGAAATGACAAATGTTTTACTGTGCTTTGGCACGATTGCGAAAACTCCATATTATTCCAAAGAGGCATGTATTAACCTGTTTTCAATAGAAGAACTGTGCTATTTTATCTATCACAATGCCTACATTCTTGATGATGAGTTCGTATCCGATAAGCTTGTTTCATGGATAGAGAGTGAAACTAAACTTCCGGAGCTTGCTTCTAAGATTGAGAGTGTAAGTGGCAAAAGAGGGGCACTTGGAAATCTTGTACGAATTCTGAACAACGAAATCGGCTTTTATTCCGAAGAGGAATGGAGCATGCTTCTTACGGATATTGACAACAACAGTAAAATGTCCATGCCTGAAAGAAGAAAAATCAGGGCAGACGGGCTTCTGAAGGGCGAGCGTTTCGCGCAGGCACTTGAGGAATATGAGAATCTTCTTGCGGACTGTAAGGAAAGCGAACCACAGTTTGTTGCTAAGATATATCACAATCTCGGAGTTTGTTCGGCACAGCTGTTCCTGTTTGAAAGGGCGGCGGATTATTTCGGAAAAGCATATGAAACCTATGGGAATACCGAGAGTTATATTGAAATGCTCTGCGCCAGAAAGATGTATATGACACCGACGCAGTATGTGAATTTCCTTGCAGAAAATGAGGATTCCTACGAGGATTCACTGGAAATAGAGAGAAAATTTGAAATACTTAAGCTGACCTGGGGCGAACAGCCTGCTTATAAGTATTTCAGAGAACTGGATAAACAGAAGGAAGACGGGCTTTCTTATTATGAAGGCGTGGACAGTCTGGCGGATGAGATAAAGGAAAAGTACAGGGGATACATTAATGGCACGTGGTAGAGGCTTTTGGAGCAGGCTTTTTAAAGGCAGGCCCGAGGATGATTATTTTACCGAATATGAAATAGAACTTGATGAGGAAGAGGCACAGGCCTATGCCTGGAACTGGGATACCCTTATCAATGACAGGCATCTTCTGAAACTCAGCGATGATATTCAGCGTGAGAAGTACATCAGAAGTCTTGTTGAGCAGGTGCGGGATGCTTCTGCGCAAATGGACAGGTTGAATGTCGAGTATAATGAGGTTACGGCTACCTTAAGGGATGTGGAAGAACTGGAAGCACTTCCGAACAGTGAGGCATCTGCGCTTAGGGAGACTGCAGAAAAACTTATAAAACTGGAGGACGAGAGAAGCAGTTATCACAAAGCAAAGAGTGCCATGACCGAAGGGCAGTATCAGGCCCTTGAGAGATTCTCCGACAGCATGCCCAGAGCATACGAAGATATAAAAAATGCAGAAGAACAGAAGAAGTTTATCAGGGATGACCTGAAAAAACTTGATGATGAGAAGCAGGGTTATCTGTATAGGGAGTCTGAACTTAAAAAGGAAATTGAAAACTCAAGAGGAATGGTTGTCATTTGCCTTTTCGCTGCAGTGCTCTGTATAGTAATGCTTCTTGTGCTGCAGTTTGGGTTCAAGATGGACACCAGGGTGGGATATATAATTGTGGCTTTTGCGGTTGCAATATCCGTGACTGTCATTTACATCAAATATCTTGATGCCCAGAAGGAACAGAAGAAGATTATTGCGGGAATAAACAGAATAATCTTGTTGCAGAATACGGTAAAGATCAGATATGTCAACAATAAGCAGCTGCTTGACTATCTGTACACAAAATATAATACAAAGTCTTCAAAGGAGCTTCATAAGATATGGGATGCATATGAAGAGGAAAAGGCAAAGCGTGAGCAGAACGAGGAAACGGAGAGACAGCTTAACCTTGTTACCCAGGAGTATGCGCGGAGGCTTCGCAGGTATAAACTCAGTGACGCCACGGCCTGGATGCATAATCCGATTGTTATTATCAATCCCAATGAAATGGAAGAACTGAAGCACTCTTACCTGATAAGACGTCAGAAGCTCAGAGCGCAGATGGATTACAACAGGCGTCTTGCCAAGGAGGGTGAAAAAGAACTTAGACAGCTTATCGAGGAGTATCCAAGATATTCGGGAGAGGTTGTGGAGATGCTGAACAAGTATCAATAGAGGTTGTGCATTGTTTTGATAGGAAGAATGGCGCAGTCTGATAGGAAGAATGGCGCAATTTGTTGACAGAAGAAAAGGCAGATGTTACGATTACACTCTAAAAATGAAAAAGTAGCGTTCAATGTTGAACGGATGAGAAAAAGGAGAAAATTTATGAAAAAGTTTGTAGCAATTTTAACAGCAAGTTTAATGGTTCTTGGTCTGTGCGCATGCGGAAAAGCAGACAAGACATTTACAGTAGGTTTTGATGCAGAGTTCCCACCTTACGGTTATATGAACGAAGCAGGTGAGTATGTTGGATTTGACCTTGACCTTGCACAGGAAGTATGTAACAGAAAAGGCTGGACTCTTGTTAAGCAGCCTATCGACTGGGATGCTAAGGATATGGAACTTTCTTCAGGCTCAATCGATTGTATCTGGAACGGATTTACAATGAATGGAAGAGAAGACCAGTATACATTCTCTGTTCCTTATGTTGATAACAGCCAGGTATATGTTGTTAAGGACGGTTGTGGTATTGCTTCAGAAGCAGACATGGCAGGAAAGATTGTTGGTGTTCAGGCTGATTCTTCTGCACTTGCTGCATTGGAAGATGAGAGCAAGGCAGCAGTTAAGGATTCATTTGCAGAGCTTGTTCAGTTTGCTGATTACAACACAGGCTTTATGAACCTTGAATCAGGTGCCATTGATGTTCTTGCACTTGACCTTGGTGTTGCAAAGTATCAGATTGAATCAAGAGACGGTGGTTTCGTAATTCTTGATGAGCAGCTTGCTTCAGAACAGTACGGTATCGGTTTCTTAAAGGGCAATACAGCACTTAAGGATGAAGTGGAAGCTACTCTTATGGAAATGGTAAATGACGGAACATTTGGTAAGATTGCAGAGCAGTATGACCTTACTGACAGTGTTTGCCTTGGAAAATAATTGATATTTAGGGGTTACTATGAAGGTTTCGATGATGTTGTCACAACTTGGAAGCGGAATGCTTGTATCTGTGGAGATATTTTTCCTTACACTTCTGTTTTCACTTCCCTTAGGTCTTTTGGTGGCATTGGGAAGAATGAGTAAAAACAAACTTTTAAGTGGCTTTATTAAGATATATATAGCCATTATGAGAGGAACGCCGCTTATGCTGCAGCTTATTGTGGTATATTTTGCGCCCTATTATGTATTTGGAATTCCGATTTCCAATTCTTTCAGATTTACGGCAACCATCATTGCATTTTCAATTAATTACGCAGCATATTTCGGTGAGATTTTCAGGGCGGGAATACAGTCTATTCCTGTGGGCCAGCGAGAAGCTGCAAAGATACTGGGATATTCAAGAAGCCAGACATTTATGAGGATTATACTTCCTCAGGTTATTCAGAGAATTATCCCTCCGGTTACCAATGAGACCATTACACTGGTAAAGGATACATCCCTCTCATTTGTTCTCAGTGTTGCGGAAATGTTCACGATAGCTAAGCAGATCGGTGCGGCAGAAGCTTCGATTATGCCGCTTATGGTAGCAGGCTTGTTCTATTTTGTATTTAACTACGCAGTTGCATTTGGCATGGATTTCTTCGAAAAGAAGATGTCATACTTCAGATAGGAGGAACCGATGGCAGATAATAAGTTAAGAGATAATAAGGTAACTGAAAAGGATAAAATAGAGACAGAAAAAAGCAATGTGCTTCTTGAGATAAAGAACCTTAAGAAGAGCTTTGATGAACTTGAGGTTATAAAGGACGTATCTATTTCTGTAAATGAGGGCGAGGTTGTATCGATTATCGGACCTTCCGGCTCCGGTAAATCAACGATACTTCGTTGTGCAACCATGCTTGAGGATATTGACGGAGGATCTCTTTCATGTGCAGGAATAGCGATTGCGTGGGAATCGGATGGCAAGGTTATATATGCTGACAAGCAGACCATGAAGAAAGCACGTGAAAGTGTGGGACTGGTTTTCCAGAACTTTAATCTGTTCCCGCATTTTACGGTATTACAGAATGTTATTGATGCTCCGATTCACGTTGACGGAACTCCTGTCAAGGAAGCAAAGGAATGGGGAATGAGTCTTCTTAAAAGACTTGGCTTGGAGGATAAGGCAGATGCATATCCTTATCAGTTAAGTGGCGGACAGCAACAGCGAGTTTCCATTGCAAGAGCGCTGGCTCTGCAACCGAAGGTCTTGTTCTTTGATGAACCCACATCGGCCTTGGACCCTGAACTTACAGGAGAAGTGCTTGCGGTTATTAAGCAGCTGGCAAGTGAGCATATGACAATGATTATTGTTACTCATGAGATGCAGTTTGCGAAGGAAGTATCCGACAGAATCATTTTCATGGAACATGGTGTGATTCAGGCAGAGGGTACACCAAAGGAACTTTTTGAGGGCGAAGTAGTAAACGAAAGACTTAGAGAGTTTGTCGGTAAATTTACTATGTAGTCAGGATGTAAACCTACCTACCAAGGCGAGGCGAAGGCTACATATAATAGACCGAGGCGAAGGCTACATATAATAGGCTGAGGCGCAGGTTACATATAATACTTGAAAGATAGGTGAAAAAGTTCTATACTAGCATAAGATTTTTCTTATAAAAAGGAGAGTATCAGTAATGGCTAAAAAGACACTATTGGAGCAGTGGAGAGCAAAAGCATATTCAGAGACAGCAGACAAGAGACAGCTTTCTATGCTTTGGAACGCATATTTTGAAGATGAAAAGGGAGTATATGCTAAGCTTCTTGCAGACGTTGACAATCCGGTAAAGGGTACTGTTAAGGAACTGGCTGAGAAGTTCGACATTTCTCTTATGCATATGGTTGGATTCCTTGACGGAATCAATGACAGTTTGAAGGAAGCAAATCCTATCGAGGAGATGGATGAGGATACTGTTGTATCACTTGATTTTGATAAGGAGCTTCTGTACAAGAACATGGTTGCAGCATGTGCTGATTGGCTTTATGGTCTTGAGGAGTGGGATGCTATCTTCACAAAAGAACGTCAGGAAGAACTCTACAAGGAGCAGAAGCGTTCGACAACTGTTGTCAACGAGGGTCCGAAGATTTATCCCAACGATCCCTGTCCATGCGGAAGTGGTAAGAAATATAAGAAATGCTGCGGAAAGAACGCATAAGATAAGCAGGGCATTATAAATTCACACATGAGATATTGAGCTTCCGGGATTACTCGGAAGCTTTTTTTCGGAGTAACAGGGGGGCTATAATGCTAAGCGCTTACTGTAATGCGAAGTAATTACTTCAATGTTAAGAGAATATTAATAAAAAGCGTCGCAAAATGTTAATAGTGTGGCAATAAGATGAGGAAAAGTTCCCCAAGAGGAAAGGAGGAGAGCTATGTACTATTTTGAACTGTTTATTAAAAAGACACTCAGATATCTGCTTAAGCCCTTAAGTATAATACCGGCGATATTAATGATGTATATGATATATAAGCTTTCTGCTCAGGATGCAACGTCCTCCTCGGCATTGTCACATGAGGTGAGCCGTATTCTTGTTCTGGCTTACAATAAAATCTGTGGAAAGGGGTACGACAACGTGACCCTTAACCTTTTGATAGAGCATATACATCCATATGTCAGAAAGGGAGCGCATGTGACAGAATATATTCTGCTTGCAATGAGTGTTTCGCTGCCATTGTATGTATACAGGATTCGTGGATTTAAGCTGACACTTATTGCCGGATTTTTCTGTATCTGCTTTGCGGTATTTGATGAGTTTCACCAGTCATTTGTTGCAGGAAGAGTATGCGACTACCACGATGTACTGATTGACAGCGCAGGAATTATAGTTGGTATAATAGTGATAAGAATCGTATGCTTTATCGGAAGGAAGACCATCTTCTCATGGCTTGTGCTGGATAATGGGAAGGCTTAGAAAAATATACAAATTACTCCCAATAAAAATGATATAAATGTCAGTTTTCACATTTACAATTGAATAGTTTATGGTACAATATAATCTGTGTTGGTAAGGAGATTCTTATGGGAACCGGACAGATGACAGCTCAGGAAATATTTGAAGTCTATAAGGATGATATGCTTAAGTTAATTGCGTATCTGCCCTGGCTTGAGCAAACGAGCGGGAAGAGCAATGTTTCGAAGCTGTATGACAATATGGAACCCGGTGACCGCTTTATGGCATTTCCCGTTTATGACGGAACACTTCTTAGTTTTATCAAGGATGCGGAAAGCACACGATTCATAGACAGAAATTATGTTTATATAATTACCCGAAACAGACTTGACAGTGCCGATAAGGAAAAGGATTTTGCCCGAAGTTGCGATATCTACAGAATGGATGATATCGGAGGAATTCTTTCCAAATACGTACTTGAAGGAAGAATAAAGGCCTTTATGTGGTCGAAGGCGGTCGATGAAGGTGTATTTCTTGAAATTGTAAAAAGACTTCAGGATATATATTCTGAGTGCCTTCAGTGGGAATAAACCTCGACGAAATAGAAATTAGTTGGGAAATGACAATTGACTGGCACGGTCAAAGAGATTATGGGCAGGGAGATAGCAGTGAGCGAGAAAACTGACAGTAAAAAGAAGCTTATTATAGAGAAAGCTACAGAAGTATTTGCAGCCAAGGGATACAAGGCTGTAACAATGAAAGACATTGTTGAAGCATGTGAAATCAGCAGGGGAGGACTCTACCTGTATTATGCTTCCACAGAGGACATATTTGCCGACGTTGTTGCAACGCAGGAAACAGAAGAAGATTCAGACAAAGCCATGGAGAAAATCCTTGAGGCCGGTGCGTCTGAACTTTTTTTGTGGTTTATAAAAGAACAGAAGAAGGAAATACTTCGTAAAAAGAACTCATTGCTTATTGCAAAATATGAGTATGCTTTTATGTGTAAAGAACAGGGAGACAGCAAGGATGCCAAGAGTACATTTGAAACAGCGGTTACTGTTCTTGATAATATTTTGAAACGTGGAAATGATAGCGGTGAATTTAAATGTGAGGACACTTTGGCAACAGCGAGAAGCATGATGTATGCAATCGAGGGTATGAAAGTCAGTGCAGCCACATTTGGAATAAGTGAAAAAAAAGTAGACAGTGAGCTGATGTTTATGATGAACAGGTTCATTGGAGCTTAAAGAAAGAGGAATTTAATGAAAACAAGACGTATCTATGTTGAGAAGAAAGCGCCTTACGCAGTTAAGGCAAAGGAATTGCAGGAGGATATCGGAAGCTACCTTGGTATTAAGGTTGAAGGCGTAAGAGAACTGATTCGTTACGATGTTGAAGGCATCAACGACGATGTATACGCTACAGCTACAAAGATGATTTTCAGCGAGCCGCCTGTTGATGATTATTATGAGGAAGAGTTCCCTATTGCAGCGGATGAGAAAGCATTTTCCGTAGAAGCATTACCGGGACAGTTTGATCAGAGAGCTGATTCAGCTGCACAGTGTATCGGATTTATCGATGCAGAGGCAACTCCGATTGTTAAGACAGCAGTAACATATGTAATCAAGGGTTCCGTATCGGATGAGGATATGGACAAGATTAAAGCATACTGCGTAAACCCGGTTGATTCACGAATCAATGATGCTCCAAAACCGGATACACTTGTTACAAATTATGACGATCCTGCAGACGTTAAAATATTTGACGGTTTCAAGGATATGGCAGAGGGAGATTTGAAGGCACTTTATGACAGCCTTGGTCTTGCAATGACCTTCAAGGATTTCCTTCACATTCAGAATTATTTCAAAAATGAAGAAAAGCGTGATCCAAGTATGACAGAAATCAGAGTTCTGGATACATACTGGTCAGATCACTGCAGACATACAACCTTCTCAACAGAGTTAAAGAATGTTGAATTTGATGACGGCTATTACCGTGATCCGATTGAGACAACATATCAGGCATACCTTGATACAAAGGATGAACTCTACAAGGGAAGAACAGATAAGTTTGTTTGCCTTATGGATGTAGCCCTTATGGGTATGAAGAAACTTCGTGCAGAAGGCAAACTTGAGGATATGGAAGTATCCGATGAAATCAATGCATGTTCGGTAGTAGTTCCCGTTGAAATGGAATATGAAGACGGTGTTGTTACAGAAGAATGGCTTGTATTCTTTAAAAATGAGACACATAACCATCCTACTGAAATTGAGCCCTTCGGTGGTGCCGCTACATGTCTCGGCGGTGCAATCCGTGATCCACTTTCAGGAAGAGGATACGTATATCAGGCAATGCGTGTAACAGGTGCGGCAGATCCTACAGTTCCTGTTTCAGCAACACTTAAAGGAAAATTATCACAGAAGAAGCTTGTAAGAGGTGCAGCAAGCGGATATTCATCCTACGGTAACCAGATTGGTCTTGCAACAGGATATGTTAAGGAGATTTATCATCCTGATTATGTTGCAAAGCGTATGGAAATCGGTGCAGTAATGGGCGCAGCTCCCAGAAGATGCGTTAAGAGAGAAAATTCAGATCCCGGGGATATCATTATTTTACTGGGTGGAAGAACAGGACGTGACGGTTGCGGTGGAGCAACAGGTTCTTCAAAAGTTCATACAACTCAGTCTCTTGAGACCTGCGGTGCTGAGGTTCAGAAGGGAAATGCTCCTACAGAACGTAAGATTCAGAGATTATTCAGACGTGAAGAGGTTGCTGCTCTTATTAAGAAATGTAACGACTTCGGCGCAGGCGGTGTTTCAGTTGCAATCGGTGAACTTGCAGACGGTCTTGTGGTAAATCTTGACCTTGTTCCTAAGAAATATGCAGGCCTCGACGGTACAGAGCTTGCCATTTCAGAATCACAGGAAAGAATGGCAGTTGTTGTAGATCCCGGTGATGTAGATGCATTCCTTAAGTATGCAGAGGAAGAAAATCTTGAAGCTGTTTGTGTTGCAACAGTAACAGAGAAGCCAAGACTTGTTCTTAAATGGAGAGACCGTGAGATTGTAAATATCGCACGTGCCTTTCTTGATACAAACGGTGCTCATCAGGAGACAGACGTTAGAGTACGTATTCCTTCTGAAGAGAACAAGACAATTGATAAGATTGCTATCGATAAGGTAGCTGCCGATATTGAAGCAGGTGATACAAAGGCTGCTATGGTTGATACACTTAAGGACCTCAATGTTTGCTCACAGAAGGGTCTGGTTGAAATGTTTGACTCTTCAATCGGTGCAGCAAGCGTATACATGCCTTACGGTGGAAAGACACAGCTTACCGAGGTACAGACAATGGTTGCAAAGCTTCCTGTACTTAAGGGCAAGACAGATGTTGTAACAATGATGAGCTACGGCTTTGATCCTTATGTTTCAAGCTGGAGCCCATATCATGGTGCTATATATGCAATCACTCAGTCAATGGCAAAGATTGTTGCAGCCGGCGGTGATTACAGCAAGATTAGATTTACATTCCAGGAATACTTCAGAAGAATGTCTGAGAATCCGGATCGTTGGAGCCAGCCATTTGCAGCACTTCTTGGTGCATTTGATGCCCAGGTAGGTTACGGACTTCCTTCTATCGGTGGTAAGGATTCCATGAGTGGAACATTTAACGATATTGACGTTCCTCCTACATTGGTTTCATTTGCAGTAGATATTGCAAAGACAGGGGATGTTATTACTCCTGAACTTAAGAAGGCAGGTAATAAGCTCGTTAAATTCTCTATTGAGAAGGATGATTACGATATACCTGTTTATGAAGAAGTTAAGAAGCTCTTCGATGAAATCAGAATGCTTGAGCAGGAGAAGGTTATCGTATCTGCATACGCTCTTGACCAGTATGGTGTAATGGCAAGTGCAGCCAAGATGGCATTCGGTAACTCATTTGGTGTTGAATTTGATGATGAGCTTGAACTTGAAGGTCTCTTTGCACCGGCTATGGGCGATATTGTTGCTGAGGTTGATGCAGATTCACTTGCCAAGATTGATGCTGAGTACACACTTATAGGTGAAGTTACAGCAGACGGCAGATTTACATTTAAGGGCGAAGGCATTTCACAGGAAGAAGCACTTGCTGCTTGGAAGGGTACACTTGAAAAGGTATTCCCTACAAAGGCTGTTAAGGGCGAGGAGAAGGTTGACATGCCTCTTTACAAGGCTGATTCAATCTATATCTGCAAGAACAAGGTTGCTAAGCCTACAGTATTCATTCCTGTAATGCCGGGTACGAACTGTGAATATGATTCGGCTAAGGCATTTGAAAGAGCAGGCGCTGATGTTAAGACTGTTGTATTCAAAAATATGACAGGTTCGATGATAGAGGAAAGCTTCAAAGCTTACAAGGAAGCAATCGACCAGGCACAGATTATTATGTTCCCGGGTGGCTTCTCTGCAGGTGATGAACCTGATGGTTCAGCTAAGTTCTTCGCAACTGCTTTCCAGAACGAAATGATGAAGGAAGCTGTTATGAAGCTTTTGAATGAGCGTGATGGTCTTGCACTTGGTATCTGTAACGGTTTCCAGGCACTCATTAAACTTGGACTTGTTCCAAATGGTGAGATTACAGGACAGAATCCTCAGTCACCTACACTTACATTTAACACAATCAACCGCCACATCTCTAAGATGGTTTATACAAAGGTTGTTTCCAATAAGTCACCCTGGTTACAGGGCGCAGAACTTGGTAAGACCTATGTCAGCCCGGCAAGCCACGGCGAAGGCCGTTTCGTAGCGCCAAAGGAGTGGCTTGACAAGCTTATTGCAAACGGTCAGGTTGCTACAGTTTATGCCGATAACGACGGTAATGTAAGCATGGATGAAGAGTACAACATCAATGGTTCATACATGTCAATCGAAGGTATTACATCTCCCGACGGAAGATGCTTCGGTAAGATGGCTCATGCAGAGCGTCGTGACAATTCAGTTGCAATCAATATCTACGGCGAGCAGGATCTCAAGATCTTCGAAAGCGGCGTAAAGTACTTTATGTAATATTGTTGCGCAATGTGTTGCTTGGCGTAATGCTGTTAAGCAATGTGTTGCTTGGTGTAATGCTGTTAAGCAATGTGTTGCTTGGTGTAATGCTTTGTTAAATAGAAAAGTTTGTTGAAAAGGGCGTGAAACTTTTGTTTCACGCTTTCTTTTGCGGGCTTTTTGTGTGTTGCGGGCTTTTTGTGGATTGTTGGCTTTTTGTGGATTGTGGACTTTTTGTGGATTGTGGACTTTTTCTGATTGGATTGTGAGCTGAGTCGGTGCGGATGTGAGTGAGCAAGCGAAGCCTGAGAAAAATGCATAGGAAAATAGGGAAATAGGAAATCCCTATGCATAAAAGCAAGCGAAGTCTGAGGGAAATACATAGGAAAATAGGAAAAATAGAAATCCCTATGCACAAAAGCCAGAGGCAAAGGCAAAAATACATAGAAAAATGCATAGGGAAAATAGAAAACAAGAAATCCCTATGCACAAAGGTAGTACTTTACTATTTTTCTTTTATGCTATTTTTTCCAAACAGAATAACAGCAATTACAAGAACAATTGGGAAAATGCATCCGACTCCGATACCTGCTTTCATATTATCACCGGTAATCTGGCTGATGCGTCCAACAAGTCCGGGACCAATAGCGCCGCCCAAATCACCGGCCATGGCGAGAAGCGCAAACATCAGTGTTCCGCCGGCAGGAAATCTTTTTGAAGAGATGGAAATGGTTCCGGGCCACATTATGCCAACAGAAAAACCACAGAATATACATCCCAGCAATCCAAGTAGTGGAAGCGATGAAAGGGAAGTAAGAAGATAACATATCAGACAAAGGATTCCCGAACCTATCATAAATTTTGTCAGATTAATACGCTCACCGTATTTTCCATAGATAACCCTGCATATGCCCTGAGCGACAGCAAACATACAAGGACCTGCAATGTCACCGAGAGTTTTGGTGATGCCGAGTGCTGATTCGGCAAATGCAGATGCCCATTGAGCCATGGATAGTTCGGAAGCACCGGCGCATATCATAAGTATAAGGGCAAGCCAAAAAACCGGCGTGCCAAAAAGTTTCTTGGCACTCATTCCCTGACCATCTTCAACAAGCTTTTCAATAGGACAGGTTGCAAAGTTATATACATTTATAAGTGGAATAATAGCCCATAGACAGGCAAGCCATTTCCAACTGTCCATTCCAAAAAGAGCAAGGAAAAGAGTGGAAATAAGTATAGTACCTACAGAACCCCAACAGTAGAAGGAGTGAAGAAGACTCATAGTGGCTTCTTTGTTTTCAAAAGGACATGCCTCAACGATGGGACTGCACAGCACTTCGATCAGTCCGCTTCCAATTGCGTAGATGATTACACATATGATTATTCCGACAAATGCGTCAGGCAGAAGTTCGGGCAGAAATGCCAGGCCGATAAGTCCTGCGGCAGAACAGACTTCAGATGTCACAATACTTGCACGGTAACCGATTCTGTCGACATATTTTGCACAGAAAAGATCCACCAAAAGTTGGGTAAAGAAAAAGAATGTAGAAATTAGAGCAATCTTTCCCAAAGAAATGTGGTAATCGTTATGAAATTTCAAAAAAAGTAATGGTACAAAATTGGCTGATATTGCCTGGGTAATGAACCCAAGGTAGCAGGCAATTTTGGTTTTCTTATAATTTTTCATGCTTTGAATATACAAAAGGGTTTTGATTTAGTCAAGGTTTATGGTACGATGAGACCGGCAAGGTTAAGGCATAGCGAGACCGGCAAGGTTAAGGCATAGCGAGACCGGCAAGGTTAAGGCATTGCGTGACTGGCAAGGTTAAGGCATAGCGAGACCGGCAAGATTATAATAGGACGAATCAGACAGACATATGTTAATCCGCAAGCACCAGAGCGTGTGAACGGTGGGCTGTAAGGAGAAGTGAAGATGTTCTTTTCACGTTTCATAAATAATAGTAAAGCAAAAACAAATACAGAAAAAGCAGGTGCAGAAACACGAGGCGAAAGGAAAGCAGTTATAGAAAAAACGACAGTAGACGGTGCAAGCCAACAGAACCTGCAGCACAGTCAGGCCTTCGAGAATATGTTGAAGACATTGAATGCCACAGGAGCTGAAAGGGCATATGGCGGATATGATGCGGGGCTGCTTGACAAAATCTATGATTGGGAACGGGATGAGGCGGAAGATATCATATGGTATGGATTGGAAAATGATATCAGACTAGCCATGTATTTTCCTAAACTCACAAAATACGACGGAACAGATGCTCTTAAGAAAAGACTGCCTGAATGCATAATTCCCAGTCAGGCATCCGCAGATTTGGCAAGGGAGCTTTATGAAGCAACCGGAGAAGAGCATTATCTTGACGTGATAAAGAAGAATGTCGATGCAGCAAAAAACTCATCATCTTATGTCGTAGCGCTGCTGTTTTGCAAGCCGTGCGAACATCTATATTCATTGCTTGAAGAGATTTATCTGGAAAATGAATCCAAAGAGGCTCGAAGTGTTGCGGCGAAAGGCCTTTTGATATGCAAAGGAATGCTTGAAAGTTATACAAAACTTCAAATGAATGAGGGAACCATAGGATTACTTGAAAAATTTGATGTTGACTCTCGTGAGGAAAGAGAAAAGATTCTTGAGGATTTTAGAAGAGTCAGCACAACAGAATTCTGAGTTTTTGGAGAGACTATGAATATTTTGGTTATTGGCGGAACAAGATTTTTCGGAATACATATGGTAAATGCGCTTCTTGAAGCAGGTCATGATGTTACTATAGCGACCAGAGGTAAGGCAGCGGATCCATTTGGTGACAGGGTAAAAAGAATAATCATGGAAAGAACCCGGGAGGAAAGCGTCAGAGAATCGCTTTCGGGAAAGCATTTCGATGTGATAATCGATAAGCTTGCGTATTGCTCCAATGATATAAAGTATGTGATGGAAGCGGCAGATTTTGACAGATACATATGCATGTCAAGTACAGCTGTGTATAATCCCAAACATATCAATACAGTTGAAAATGATTTTGATGGAAATGAGTCAGAAGTCATTTGGTGCAACAGGGCAGATTTCCCTTATGATCAAATAAAGAGGCAGGCTGAGTATGCGCTTTGGCAGTGTTACTCTGACAGAAAATGGCTTGCAGTGAGGTATCCTTTTGTAATAGGGCAGGATGATTATACGAAGCGATTGCGTTTTTATGTGGAGAACACCATAAAGGGTGTACCGATGAATATTGACAACATTGATTGTCAAATGAGTTTCATACGGTCTGATGAAGCCGGAAGGTTTATGGCATTCCTTGTTGATAAAGATGTGTCGGAATCCATGAACGGAGCTACAAACGAATCCATGAACGGAGCTATAAACGAATCCATGAACGGAGCTACAAACGAATCCATGGACGGAGCTACAAACGAATCTATAAACGGAGCTACAAACGAGTCCATGAACGGAGCTATAAACGGAGCGTCAACAGGAACAATCTCAATTCGAGAGATTTTGGATTATGTTGAGAAAAAGACAGGAACCAAGGCGGTGATTGACTCGAATGGTCAAGAAGCTCCTTATAACGGAGAAAATGAGTACAGCATTTGTACAGAAAAAGCCCAAAATCTCGGCTATCATTTCACGGAATTGAAAGCTTGGATATTTGAGCTTTTGGATTATTATATTCAAGAGGTAGTGGCTGACTGAAAGCATCATACTGACTGAAAGCATCATACTGACTGAAAGCATCATACTGACTGAAAGCATCATACTTACTGAAAGCATCATACTGACTGAAAGCATTATTCTGACTGAAAGCATTCAATTGAAAAAATTTACCAGTCGGAATCCCAATCAGTAGAGCCGCTGTCCCAGGAATTACTTCCACCGTAATCCCAGTCATAGTCATCGTCATCATCCCAACCCCAGTCATCGTCATCCCAACTGTAGCCGGAGTCATTATCGTCATCGTACGAGTAACTGCGCTGTGTTGCCTGTTTGGCAAGGTAGTCGGAATAAACGGTAGAATCTGTGAAGTCTGTCAACTGAGTTGAGGCATCCCAGGTAGGAGTGTAGTAAAAGTCTTCCACAACAGAGGGGTGGAACAGTTCCTCCGGAACATTGATGGAATCTTCGTAAGTCCAGTCATTTTCATCGGAATAATGATACCATCCGGAATTATAATCATTCCCAAGGTGATAATAATAGTCATCCTCACCGTATTTGTAGTATCCTTCCGAGGTTTTGAACCCTTTTCTCATATCTGCATAATATACAGAATCTTCAAAATCCTGGCAGGAGAGACTATCGTCCCAATCATACTGCAAATAATATTCCTTGGCGGTTTTATTCTTTCGCAGAGTCTCAGGCATTTCAGACAGTGCGATTGGATATGACCATCCCCATTCTTCATCATATTTATACCAGTTCAAATCGGACTGGGAATAATCTTCGGCACTGTAATAGTAGGTATCTCCTCTGTAGTCGTAATAGCCTTGATTTGGATTGTTTTCGACAATGACAACAATTATGGCGATAACGAAAAGAAGAATAAAAGGAGACAAAATCAATCCAAGAATTTTTAGAAATTTATTCGATTTTCGTTTCTTATTGGAAGTCCCTGAACCTGAATAACTTGTATTTGAATATCCGGAGCCTGTTGATCTTGTGCCTGTATAATTTGAGCCTGTAGTCCTTGTGCCGTTATTGACTGAACCTGCAGATCTTGTGCTGTTATTGCCTGAACTTGCAGATCTTGAACCGTTATAGTTTGAACCTGCGGAATAACTTCTTGTTGCTGAGCCGGAACCACCGGCTTTTTTGACGTTATTCATTTTCTGCTCTATTATTTCCTGCTTCAGACGCTGGAAAATTTCATTTACGGCATAAGCTTCATCGGTGCCCTCATATCTTATGGCACGTTGTCCGGAATCCTTGTTTTTGTATACGACACATTTGCCGGAAGAATCTTTGTAAATGCCGAAAGCACGAGGCTTCTGATAATTGGTTCCGATAAAGAATCTTGTTACCTCGTATGGCGGAAGGCCTCTGTCGGCATACCATTGCTGCAGTTCTTCAATTGTCTTGGGCTGTGACTTGGTGGTACGGACCACATCGTCATTATGGGCTCCGCATGAGGGACAGATATCATCTGTATCATTCATAAAATTGTTACAGTAACGACATTTTATCTTCAATGAATTT
Organism: Lachnospiraceae bacterium; assembly: GCA_045639685.1. Lineage (GTDB taxonomy): Bacteria > Bacillota > Clostridia > Lachnospirales > Lachnospiraceae > Colinaster. The sequence goes on along the minus strand of JAZUDO010000063.1, from coordinate 11,942 downwards.
TTCTCCTTTTCTAAGGTCAATTAACTTTCGATATATTTGTATTTTATGGCTTATCTATACTTGCCGGCTTATCTATACTTGCCGGCTTATCTGTACTTGGCGACCTATCTGCGATTATCGGCTTATCTATACTTGCCGGTTTATCTGTAATTCCGGACGAGTCTGATGCTACCCGGAAAGAAAATTTTAAGCTTTTTCGTGTTCAGTCTTTCTTTTTCGCGAGGGCAGAATGACGAAACACAAAGCCATCAGCGTCCATCCCAAATTAATAAAGAAAGCAGAGGTCCAGTCGCTGAAACGCAGAACTGCAAAGCAAATGATAAATGAAACCGAGAAAAATGCAAGCAATAAGTAAATATAAAGTTTGCTTTCGTTACAGGGAAGGTCTTTTCCCTTTATTTCAATAAAGTAGAATGCACAAAATAGGACAAGTGCTATAAAAAAGACAAGCATTTCACTACCGATAAATGATACATAGTCTACAATACCTTTGCCTACGTTTTTAGCAAGATCCACTGCTGGAGAAAAATCTGCGCCGTCAATATAAAAAGAAGATGACGTAGACAGTTTCTCGTGCAATCTTTTGTTGTAATCATATGTGGATACTATTGAGAGAATAACTGTAATTGTCATGCATATCGAAAAAATTGATAATCTGATTTTTGAACTTTTTCTCATAGTATCTAACGTAAATCTCCTTTGCGGGTTTGGTGCATTAAAAAAGTTTCTTCGATGAAGAACAGTTTCCTAATGAAGAACAACTTCCTATATGAAGAACAGTTTCCTAATGAAGAACATATTATTTTGCGAAGTATGTCTTCATATGAATAATATCATATTTGAGGTTTTTTGTTTATACTGTGCGAGCTTATTAAATAATCAATCCGTAGGAGCAAGTGTGGGCGTGACCATACCATCATATGTTCGTAATCTTTTGGTTGATGGTATGCCTTCTATATTGAAAATTTTGTTTTACCATCAGACGACTTTCGCGGAGTTATATGATGGCACGAATTTGACAATTTTTTTCTTGGGGTTGCCATTGGTTACGTTCAAAACATCATTTGATGGTACAAAAATACTCACTCAAACCATATTTCTTGAAGTTTTTGTACCATCAATTCGTTATGGCAAGTTTTTCAATGGCAAGTTCTTGAAAAAGGAAGTGAATTGAGTGCCATCAAACTAAGATTACGAGCAGGAGAATGGTAAATCAGAATAAGAAGGCGACTGAAGAGCGGGAACAATCGGAGTTCCAAGGATCGGTGAAGCAGAAAATCCCAGACTTCAACCATGCATTTATCATAAAAACCATGCATTTATCATAAAAACCATGCATCAATTCATCCAACCAATTCATCCAATTCATCCAACCAATTCATCCAACCAATTCATCCAATCCAGCCCTTTCTACGACAAAAGGTAAAAAATATAAAATAAAATGTCAAATAAACTTGACACAATGTCACATGGGTGATATATTAACATCAGAAAGAGGGAACGAGAGATATCAAAGAACTCCGAGAAACCTCAAAAGTGATAGATATACGAGAAAACAAGAAAAAACACAAGAAACAAAACATCATATGGCGAAAAGAAAAGGAATAGGGAATATGAAAACATGTGTAAACAAAACAGCAAAGGAACGTTATGAGTCATACAGAAAGATAGCATTATTGGTAGCAGTATGCTGGTGCATCTATCTTGGATTTCAGATTTATAAATGGATTATTGGTGCAACGGAAACGAACAATACACTTTTCTTGTGTGTATCAAGCTGCTGGCTTTCTTTGGCTTGTATTAATATGAATAAGGCAAAAAAAGAGATGGAAACGGAAAACGGGAACTAGGGAAAAGCAGAGAAGAAAAGCAAACAAAAAGCTAAGAGGAGATATGAAAAAATGAGTAACGAGATTCATGTAGATAAAGAGAACATAGGTGAGACAACAAAGCCGGAGACAACAAAGCCGGAGACAGCAAAGCCGGAGACAGCAAAGCCGGAGACAACAAAGCCGGAGACAGCAAAGCCGGAGACAACAGAGCCGGAGACAGCGGTAGCAAAGCCGGAAAAGAAGAGTAAGCCGGGAGCAGTGTTCTATGCAATCGGAATGGTGCTGGCATATATGGGTGTTCAGTTGATTTTTACAATTGCAAGGGTTATAAAGCTTGCGATGGACAGCTTGACAGAAGCCGGAGGCGATATGGTTAAGTACCAGCAGTTGTATATGGAAAAAGTTTCGGAAGCCTCAGAGCAGTTGTCGAGAGATCAGTCAATAGCTTCCATTGCTTCGGCATTGTTTGTTGCGATACTGTTCTACTTTATTGTATATCGCAAAAACAAAGCAGAAGGAAAGAAAAACGAATTGAAGTCAAAACTTTTTAACAGATACGGAATTTCATTTGTTGCCTGCATTATAGTAGCTGTTTTGGCATCGGTAGTGCTTCTTCAGAATCTGGCTGTCGCGATTATGCCCAATATGGGTGAAGCGATAAGCAATGCTATGTCTGCAGTACTTGGGACCAACGAAATCCTGGGAATAATACTAGCTGTGGTTCTTGCACCTATTGCAGAGGAAATGCTTGTCAGAGGAATCATTATGAAACGTGCAAAGAAATCTTTTGGAATGGTTGGATGCATTATAATTACAACATTTGCATTTGCGCTGCTTCACGGAAATCCGATTCAGGGCATGTATGTTATTCCAATGGGTATATTTTGGGGATATTTGTGCTATAAGTATGATTCGGTTATTCCGGGCATCATTTGTCACTTCCTTCATAACTTGCTGGTAATGTTTTTACCTACATCGAAGATTGGAATTCCTGTATGGGCAATCATTTTCTCGGTGGCATTTGTGGCAGTGATGATTACAGGTAAACAGTTAAAGAAACATGAAAGCGCAATGCAGACGGCAGCATAGCGCCAAGGCAGAGCGAAGAACTGCATAGTCAAGAAAGAAGGAAAGAAATGTTTAAGAAAATGACAAAAAAGAAATTAGTGACAATAGGTATTGTGGGATTTATTGTAACACTCTTTGCAACAATCCTTTTGGGAGTGAACCTGCCGGACCCGGCCGAAGTATCTTCCAAGGTTACGGTAACTGTTGAAGACGGAGTTTGCACTCCCAAAACGAGTGAATTTAAATTTGAACTGGATAAGGGCGGTAATGATATTATTACTCTTGAGTGGGGAGACGTTAATGCAAAGCAGGGATATGTCACCGGCGCAGTTGTGACGGATGAAGCCGGTAGAGAAATGTGCTTCGTGACGGGAGGCGCAGGTTATTTTGAAATGATACCCATGAGACTTGAGGCAGGAATATACAATGTAAATCTTACATTTTTTACAACTGAAGAAGAGTACTATGACTTATTAGATAAGCATGATTGGGAAACTGCCGGTCCATTTAACTTTGAACCCGCAGACGGAACATACACTACAACCTATGGAATGTCTGTTGAATCAGCTACAAACTGGCCTTTGGTTCTGTGTGTGTTGTGCGGATTTATATGCGGATTGTTTTTGGCATTAGTATTTCTGGCATGGACAAAAAAAGGAGACAGTGCCGAATGCAAATATGACGAAAGACAGCTTTTGGCAAGAGGAGAGGCATTTAGGGGCGGATTTTTCACACTACTTATAATGATGGCCGTTGTAATGATATTTGAGATTGCAAAAGTTGATTTGCCGATTGATAATACAGCGTTAATGGGAATTTGTGCATTTAGCGGAATGAGTGTATTCATTGGAATCAGTATCTGGAAACATGCATACTATGCACTGAATGAAAACAGTAAAAATATTGTTATTATATTTGCGCTAATCGGAACAGCAAACATCGGTATCGCTATAGACAACATACTAAGCAATAAAGTAGTTGTAGACGGTGTGATTCAAGGATACGGCTGTTTAAATATGATGTGCGGCCTTTTGTTTGTGGTAGTTGCGGTTGTGACAGGACTTAGAGCATACGAAGATAAGAAACTTGAAAGGCTTGAGGATGAGGAAGATGATGATATAGTCAATCAGGATGATACGATATTACAAGATTCAGAGGATTAAGAGGAGGGCGGAGCATGAAAAATCTAAAGCTTAAGGCCTTCAGGGCAGGAAAAGATATGTCGCAGGATGATCTGGCAAAGGCTTGCGGAGTATCAAGACAGACCATTAACGCAATTGAAAAAGGGGATTACAATCCGACCATTAATCTGTGCATAAGTATTTGTAAGGTTTTGGGAAGAACACTGGATGACATCTTTTGGGAAGAGGAATAGAATCAAAACAGCCGCAGGGCAGAAGCGTGAGACAATAATCACAGGGCAGAAGCGTGAGACAACAGCCGCAGGGAAAAAGAAAGAAAACAGGAGGATATATAAATGTCACTTGAGGTAAAGGATTTACAGAAGAAGTACGGAGAGAAGACGGTAGTTGATCATCTTTCCTTCCGTATGGATAAGCCGGGAGTTTATGCGCTGCTGGGGACAAACGGAGCCGGTAAGACAACTTCCATAAGAATGATTTTGGGAATGCTGTCAAAGGATGGCGGCGAGGTTCTCTGGAACGGGGAACCGATGGAACCGATGCAGATGAATATAGGATATCTGGCTGAAGAAAGAGGATTGTATCCCAAGTATAAACTGATGGATCAGCTGATGTATTTTGCAAGATTGAAAAAAGTACCTAAAGAGGTGGCTAAGGAGAGGATTCTCTATTGGGCCAAGAAGCTTCAGGTCGAGGAATATCTTTACCCTGCCAAGAAGGGTAAGAAAATAGAGAAGGATAAGGCTGCAGACCAATTGTCAAAGGGAAATCAGCAGAAGATTCAGTTGATGGCAGCACTTCTTTCGGATCCGGAACTGATTGTTCTTGATGAGCCGCTAAGCGGTTTGGATCCCGTAAATACGGATCTGTTCAAGGGAATAATCAAAGAAGTAATTGAGCAGGGAAAATATGTGATCATGTCTTCGCACCAGATGGCAACAATAGAAGAGTTTTGCGAGGATATAACCATTTTAAACAGAGGAAAGATTGTTCTTCACGGTAATCTCAATGAGATAAAGAAAAATTACGGCAGAGTCAATCTGTTTGTAAAATGTGAAAATGCATTTGATGAAATAATACAAAAGCATGGCTTGAAGGTAATCGCTTCTTCACCTGAGGTTATTCAGATAAGGGTTGAATCACAAAAGCAGGCAGAAGAATTTTTGATGTCTCTTATTCAGGAAAATAAGCAGGTAATCAGATTTGAACTCCGAGAGCCTTCTTTGCATGAAATATTTATTGAAAAGGTGGGAAACAGCGATGAAAAAGAGTGATTTCACCGGCTGGAAAGAGGTATTTTCATTTACCTTTTCACAAACGGTAAAACAGAAGGGGTATATAAGTCTACTTGTGATATTTGCTGTTATTGCACTTCTTAGTTCCACAGTAATGGCGCTGGTTGGACAGTATAACGATGCCAAGGACGAAAAAACCTCTGTAAGCGAGGTTGTCATTTTTGATGAAACAGGTCTTGAAATCGATTATACAGATGCGTTCAAAGATACTAAATATGAGAAGACTTGCATAATATCACATCCGTCGAAAGCCTTTGAAGAATATGAAAAGCAGATGGAAGCAGAGGCGGATGAGACAATGCTTGTCAAGGTGTCATTTGATAAAGACGAAGAGACATACCATGTTTTATTTGTAAAAGGCAAAAATGTACATTTGTCGGAATTGGCAAGTGAAGAGTTTTCGGGAGATTTTTGCGATTTCTTTGAAGAGGCAAGAATTGAAGCTGTTGATATTTCAAAGCAGCAGCGTGAATTTATTAATACGAATATTGAAAAGGAAGTAAAGGAACTTTCGGAAAATGGTGAGGTAATCGAATCAAAGAAAGATAGCATATCCTTCGGTGATTATTTTGTTCTTCTGGCATTTTTGATGATATGTATGATGATAATCAATATAAGCGCTAATCAGGTCAGCCTTTCGATTGTGACGGAAAAGTCGAGCCGGGTAATCGAATATCTGATGATTAATGTCAGACCGCTTGCACTGATTACAGGAAAACTTTTGGCAACGATTGTTGCATCATTGCTTCAGATGGTTACCATAGGTTTTTGCTATTTGTCATCAACCATTATCAGCAATATGATTACGCCAAAGCTGTCAAAGTGGCTTTTTGGAATTGTGCAGACGTCCGAAGAAGTATCCGTGGCGGATGAGACAATGGCGGCTTCAATCAGGATGATACATGGTATAAAAATGGAATATGTATTTCTTGCGTTACTATTTATGGTATTGGGAATAGTTTTATATGGAATTATTGCCGGTTTACTGGCTGCATCCGTAAGTAAAATGGATGAAATGCAGGAGGCAATGTCAGGTTTTTCGATATTGCTGGTTGTGGGATGTTATGCAGATTTGGCACTTATCATCCTTCAGTTTTCAGAAAAAGCCAATCCTGTACTGACCAGAATAATGAGCATAATACCCATTACAGCGCCATTTCTGGTGCCGGGCAATATGCTGTTGGGAAAGATGAGCTGGCCGCTTATTATTGCAAGCATTACGGTAATGCTTGTTTCAATTGCACTGCTGTTTGTTCTTACGGCATGTGTATATGAAGCTATGATTTTCTATAATGGTAATCCTATGAAATTTAAGGATATTATTGCACTTGCTTTCTCAAAAAATAAAGTTTCACAGAAGGAGGAAGCACACGATGAAGAATAGTATGTTTTCGGGCTGCAGAGATGTATTTGTTTTTACCTTAAAGCAGGCGTTGAATCGCAAATATGAGACAATAACGGTTGTTCTTGCTTTTATCCTTTTCGCGGTGTCCTTTGGAATTAACGTTATTTTAGCTGTTGGTCAGAATAAAGATGATAAGGTTTCGCCTATTGAAAAGGTATACGTAATAGATAAGAGCGGACTTTCAAATACAGATTCAAACGGGAGCTTTGATATTGATAAAGAACAGTTTCCGAAGGTTTCTTTTGAACAGACTGATTCTGATGTTGAAGAATTGGGATTGAAATTAAAGGATAATGAGGGCAGCGTTATTGTTAAAATAACAAAAGAAAAGAATCATTATCAGATTAACGTCTATATTCCGTACAAAAGCATGGTCAGCAAGGATGATGGCGATAATTTTGCAAAGGCAATGGTGAAGGTACTCCATAACAGACTGATAGACGAATCGGGTGTCGATACAGATAAGATAACATATGCTACGAGTGATATGAAAGTCGAATTCAGTACCGTGGGAGAGGATGCCAAGAGCGATACCCAAAGACTGATTACTACTATATTTCCTATAGTATTTATGCTGTTTTTGTACTTTATGGTTGTTATATACGGTCAGAGTATGGGACAGATTGTAAGTATAGAGAAGTCTTCAAAACTAATGGAAACACTTCTGGTGACCACAAAGCCGTATGGATTGATTTTCGGAAAAATACTGGCAACCGCATTTACCGCAATTGTGCAGATAGCTGTATGGATATCGGGGACGGTGATAGGTTTTATTGCAGGTGATGCATTCTCAAGAAGTGTTATATATGCGCAATATGATAACGGGATTTTGTCTATACTTGACGAACTTGTCACAAATGACGGGATGAATGCATTTTCGACCGGAGCCGTAATTCTTTCGGCTGTAGCGGTATGTCTGGCATTTTTGTTTTATTGCATGCTGGCCGGGGCAATTGCAAGCTTTGCAAGCAAAGCGGAAGAACTGAGCTCGGTTATGGGCTTCTACAATATGTCTTTGGTATTTGGATTCCTGGGCGCTTATGCAATTCCCGCTACAGTCGGACAGGAATGGGTTAAGGTTCTGTTGCGGGTAATACCGATATCTTCGTCATTTTTATTGCCGGGAGAGATACTTATCGGCGGCATATCCGTTACAGAAGCCATCATATATGTAATAGTATTGTTTATATGGATAATTCTGACAGCTGTTTTTGCCGGAATTGTTTATAAGGATCAGGTACTCTACCGGGGCAAGAGCCTTAAGGAGCTGATTCCGTGGCTAAAGAAAAAGAATGATGAAGATGATAGCAGAGAGCAGTGGCAGTATCTTCATGATGAGGCCGAGAGGCAGCTTGAGAAGTCACAGAAGACAGGCTATTTTATGCTTGCGATAGCTCCGATTGCCATATTCTTTGTCTTGCAGGTGCTGGCTTCGTTTGTTGTTACCAACATTATGACAAGAGTCGGACTTAAGGATATTGATATTGCGTTATGGGAGATTAAGGATTTTGTAAAGTATTATCATGAAATTGAAAATACTTTGAATCCCCTGACGCTGATGATATGTCATCTGGTTACTGTTTTTTGTTTTGGTCTATGGATGTACTTTATACGAAAAGGAATAAACAGTGACAAAATATGGCATATAAAATCGCTTGCAAAAAGGAAACCGCTTGTGATAACGGGTGTATGTGTTGCTTGCGGAGTTTGTATGTGCTTTTTGGCCAACGGTGTTATTATGATCGAAGCAGTAACATTTCCGTCTTTAATTGACGACTATCTGAAAATGGCACAAAATGCCGGTTTCGGTACGCATCCGTTTGCCATATTTGCGGCAATATGTCTGGCTCCGATTGGGGAGGAACTGCTGTGCCGAGGTGTATGTCTGCATTTCGGACGTAAGGCACTTGGCAAATTCTGGTATGCCAACATCTTGCAGGCATTGGTGTTCGGCATAATTCATATGAACTGGGTTCAGGGTGTATATGCATTTGTAATCGGCATATTCCTTGGACTGCTTGTGGAGAGATATGATTCACTGCTGCCCGCAATGGTTGTTCATTTTGTGGTTAATCTGTCCTCATCCACATGGGCCGGTAAATTGTTTGAGAAGGTGAATATGTCACTTCCGTTGGGAATTTGCCTCGTGGTGATTCCAAGTCTGATTGTTGCGACGGCATTTTTCTTTAGGGAAAAATGATTCAATAGGAATTACGTATTGTTTTCAGTTGACCTTTGTAGTAGAATATATAAGGTTTTTTACAGTGATACTGTGTAAAAGTATCGCATAACAATATAATGAAAGGTCGGTTTTATTATGGAAAACAAATGGATCCGTGCCGCAATACCGGCACTCTTGTTACACTGCAGTATAGGTACAGTATACTGTTGGGGAACTTTTTCGAAGGAGATTGGTGAGTACATCGGTCACACAGATGGAATTCAGTGGGCTTTCTCACTTGCTATTTTCTTCCTTGGAATGTCAGCAGCATTCCTTGGCGATGTGGTTGAGAAGGACATTAAGAAGTCTTCACTTATCGCAACAATCTGCTTTACGGTTGGTATGGTAGGAACAGGATTTGCTATTATGATAAAGTCTTACCCACTCATCCTTTTATTCTACGGATGCATAATGGGTATCGGTCTTGGTACAGGTTATCTTTCACCGGTTAAGACACTTATGCTTTGGTTCAGCGATCGTAAAGGTCTTGCTACAGGACTTGCAGTTGCAGGTTTCGGACTTGCAAAGGCTATCGCAACACCTGTTATGCAGTTCTTCCTTGATAAATTCGACAACAATCCTGCCCCGATGTTCTTCATCATGGGTGGTATCTACTGCGTAATGATGTTCGTTGGTCATCTGCTTCTTAAAAAGCCCGCTGACTGGGTTGAAGCACATGATGACAAGGCAGGTATCGGCGAGTTCTTCAAGACTCTCGGAAGCAACTTCAAGCTTGCATTTACAAATAAGACATTTATCGGTATCTGGATTTTCTTCTATATCAATATCACATGTGGACTTGCGCTTATTTCACAGGAAAAGGCAATCTTCATGTCAGTCGGTATTTCGATGGCTTTGGCAGCTACACTTGGTTCTGTAACAGCTATTGCAAATGCAGCAGGCCGTCTTGGCTTCTCTGCATGGGCTGACTGCTACAAGGACAGAAATACAATTTATAAATTGATATTCATTCTTTCAATTGCATTTACAGCTGCAACAATTTTGACAAAGGGTATTGCAAGAGGTATTGATGTACCTGTTCTTGCAGTTTTGTGTGTAGCACTTCTTATTGTTGTAAATGCAGGTTACGGCGGAGGCTTCTCTAACGTTCCCACACTTCTTTCAGACCACTTCGGTATGAAGAGCATTTCCGCAGTTCACGGTATGTGCCTTTCAGCTTGGGCTATGGCAGGACTTACAGGAAACCAGATGGCAACATATATTGTTAACCATGTAGGTGAGTTCAAAGAGGTTACTCTTACAGACGGTTCTACAGCAAGCGTTAACCCTCAGGGCTACCAGACAGTGCTCTATGTAACATGTGCACTCTATGTAATCGCATTGATTATCAGCTTCACAATGATTCCTAAGGTAAACAACAAGGAAAAGAAAGCTGAAGCTTAGACCGAAACAGTTTTGGAACAGGCCAAATAAAAAGGTTATAAAAACAGAAACAGTATTATATATAAAGGAGAATTATAATGAATCTTTCACCACTTCAAAAAGCAAGATACGAGTACAGCCCGAAGCTTCCGGGAATGCTCAGAAACGGTATTGCTGAAATCAGCGTAAGCGAAGGCGCTGCTACAGCAAGTGTTGCCGATCAGGACAAGATAGCAGCTCTTTTCCCTAACACATACGGTAAGCCGGAAGTAACATTCCAGAAGGGACAGAATACATCAGCTGCAAAGAAGCAGGTTGTAGGTGTTATCCTTTCAGGCGGACAGGCACCCGGCGGACACAACGTAATCAGCGGTCTCTATGATGCACTTAAAGCTACGAATAAGGAAAACAAGCTTTTGGGCTTCAAGCAGGGTCCAGACGGACTTCTTAAGAATGACTATGTTGAGTTTGACGATGCATTTATCGATGCTTACAGAAACACAGGTGGTTTCGATATTATCGGTTCAGGCAGAACAAAGCTTGAGACAGAAGAGCAGTTTAATATCGTTGCAGAAAATGCTAAGAAGAACGGACTTACAGCTGTTGTAATCATCGGTGGTGATGATTCCAATACAAATGCAGCTACACTTGCAGAGTACATGGCAGCTAACAATACAGGTATTCAGGTTATCGGATGTCCTAAGACAATCGACGGTGACTTAAAGAACGAAGATATTGAAGCTTCATTTGGTTTCGATACAGCTACAAAGACATATTCTGAATTAATCGGTAACATTGAAAGAGATGCTAACTCAGCTAAGAAGTACTGGCACTTCATCAAGGTTATGGGTCGTTCAGCTTCACACGTTGCTCTTGAATGTGCTCTTGAAACACAGCCTAACATCTGCTTAATCGGTGAAGAAGTAGCTGCCAAGAAGCAGTCACTTGCTGAAATCACAAACTACATCGCTGATTCAGTTGAAAAGCGTGGAAATGCTGGTAACAACTTCGGTGTTGCTATCATTCCTGAAGGTATCGTAGAATTCGTTCCTGAATTCGGTGCTCTTATCGCTGAAATCAACGAATTACTTGCTGGCAAGAAGACAGAAGAATTCAATGCTCTTCCTAACTGGCAGGCTAAATATGACTTCATCAAGGCTGGTTTATCAGCTGATGCATTCAAGGTATTTGACCTTCTTCCTCAGGGAATTCAGCAGCAGTTATTCCTTGAAAGAGATCCTCACGGAAACGTTCAGGTATCATTAATCGAATCTGAAAAGCTCTTCTCTGAACTTGTTAAGAACGAACTTGCTAAGAGAAAAGCAGCTGGAACATACAAGGGCAAGTTTGGTGCTCAGCATCACTTCTTCGGTTATGAAGGAAGATGTGCATTCCCATCTAACTTCGATGCTGATTACTGCTATTCACTTGGTTACAATGCTTTCATGCTTATTTCTTATGGTTTCACAGGATACCTTTCTAAAGTATCTAATATTTCAAAACCAGCAGAAGAATGGGTAGCTGGCGGTATGCCAATTACTAAGATGATGGACATGGAAAGAAGAAATGGAGAAGATAAACCAGTTATTCGTAAAG
>JAZUDO010000062.1:0-25446 GCA_045639685.1 Lachnospiraceae bacterium | reverse complement strand
TGCACCACTCGACATTCTTCTTGCAATCTCCTGTGCTGTTTGCATACCATCCTTAATTGTATTCATTACTGTAGCCATCTGTTCTGCATACAGAGCATCATGCTGTGCCCAAAACTCATCTGCTTGTTTAATCTTTTCTTCGGCAGTAATTTGTTTCTTCTCAGTTTTTTGCTCCTGCTCTTCTGGTAAACTTTCTGCTACAATTGACTCATCCTTCTTCTGCGCCTGTGGTTTACTATATTGTACAGTATATCGGCATTCTTATCCTCAACCCAAACTTCTCTGGTTCCATCCTCATAGCCACGCACAATTTCATCATAGCTTTCTGCATAAGCCTTCTATAAATAATGAAGGATTCAACTGCTTCTTAACTCTGATAACTGTCTTAATCAACTGCTGAAGACCTTTGACTGGAAGGTATGCCGCCTGCACTGGAATCAACACACTGTCTGCACATACCAACGCATTTACAGTCAGCATTCCAAGTGATGGCATACAATCTATAATAATGTAATCATAGAATTCTCTAGCTTTATTAACATACTGTCTCAGAATAGTCTCCCGGCTAATCACTCCTATTAAGGAAATCTCCAAACCAGATAACTCGATATTGCCTGGGAGTATATCAACTCCTTCTTTATGATGAAGGATTCCTTCACTTACCATTACCGGCTCATCATTGATTAGCTTAAGCATGGCTGTAGCAAGTGAATACTCCATCTGATCTGGCTCCTGAAATCCAAGACTAATAGTTAGTGACCCCTGCGGATCTGCATCAATGAGCAACACCTTTTTACCTTCTCTGGCAAGTCCTATTCCAAGATTTACACTTGTAACGGTCTTTCCAACTCCACCTTTTTGATTTGCAACTGCGATTACTTTACACATAAGTTTCTCCTTTCAAATTTGCTCCCATAACGCAAAAAAGACGCCTTCCTATTTCTAGGAAAGCGCCCATTAATACAACTTTATGAAATTGATCTGTCTGATGCCATTTCTGCATTATTATGCAAATTTAAGCACCACTCAGTTGCAATTTTGTTGCAAATTTGTTGCAAATCGTAAATCTAAAGTCCTAAAACCCTTGATTTTACTGGATTACTCGATGATTGTAGCAACACGACCAGAACCTACTGTACGTCCACCTTCACGAATGTACGGAATTGTAATCGTGGTTGCAAACCATTGCAAAATGGGCATTTCTGTTTTTCTGATTCTGCCGAAACGGTAATATTTCATATGGTTTTCGGAAAATTTATTACCAAAATCTTACCATCTAGCAAGTCTACTCAGAAATATTCTTTAATATCATGTCCATATGCTCATCTATTGTACTTTTAATTGATTCCAAATATTCCGGTGAACTACACAATGATTCTTCATCAATTGTCGGAAGGTTAGTCCACCATTTGGGTATCATATAACGCACATGAGTATAGCTTTTGCAGGCACTGCACCATCCCCATGCAGGTCCAGCAATGTCATCTTCTTCAAATCGATGATAATATACATGTGCTTCCTTTTCATTACACACAGGACAGATATAAGAAATACCATCTTCTTTTTTTGTACTTTGTTCAAGCAATTTTATAATGTTATCATTCGTATTCCACATATTATTTCTTTCCTTTCAAATATTTTGCCAATGCATTTCCCGATTTATATGCCTGACGTTCCGGAGCTGAACCACCTTTAATAAAACTTCTTGCATGATTAAGTTCGTGCGCAATTGTGTTTGCTAATTCCGTTTCACTTGTCAATGCAGCAGGCCCAATTTCGATCAGATAAGGATTACTTTTCTTCGTTCTTCCAAATACTCCCGGCGGAAGATTTGGATTGTAGATAATCTCTATTTGCTTTTCTGAACCTTTGAGGTGAATATTGAACTTGCCTGCAATAGTATCAGCATAAAGTTTAGGACTAAGTGCCATTTCTAATGTTTTTTCTGTCGGAGTAACTGGATATCCAATACGATTCCTCGTATTGCTTCCGAATCCACCATGATAACCTGTTCCCATTATGAATCCTCCTTTTTCTTGATAAATACATCCTGTGAAAAACAGAGGATTTCAATATTCATTTTTCTATATTCGTCAAAAATATAATTCGGAGCCGTCCCATAAACGACAATAACAGAAGGCTTAACAATTGAAACGATGTAACGGAGTCCCTCTATAAGTTCACGTCTATCATTCAAACAACGAATGCATCCATGCGTTCCTACAGCAATGGTGCCCCCGATTGGCACTCCTAGGCAACAAGCAGTATATGTACGTGAATCCGAGAAACGCATGTTTACTATTACATTAACCCCATTACTTTGGAGCCACGTTGCTATAGCTCTGCTTCTATAAATATTCCAAAACTGCATCACCAGAGGCATATCCCGATACAGACTAAAGTCTGGACATATCACCCCTTCATACTTTTTTAAGATCTGTAAATATTTCCTTGGATTATTCCATATACGTTCAAATGCAACATCATCCTCGTAGAAATGAACCCAGCAGCCATAATCTGTTGAAGATATACATTTTGAAAATGAAATTAGTTTCTTCGGTTTATAACATCCATATTCAATTGTAGGGATTTCCAAAAATCCATCATATTTGGCATTTTCAACCAAGAACGCCTTAAAAACATCTTTACACCCACTTCGGGTGCTATTAACAAGAGACATAATGCCTCCTTTCTGCTCTATGAGCATTAGAATTTTTTAGTTCTTCTTTGTTTCTAATTGCTCTCACAGAAAGAATGTGGTAAAATATCTCTTATCCAGTTAGGAAGATATTTACTTATCTTTCTATGAGAGAACGTGTAACTATTGCAGTAGTTATACGTTTTTCTTTTTTATAAACACAATCATAGGCACAGCCCTCCTTTAATAGTATTTCCTTTCGGATAAATATGGTGGCAGGATAGACTCCTGCTTTTCAATCGCATAGCTACACCATAAAATCACTTATACCCTTTCCGCTAAATTGATAAGCTCAGTAAACTTATATCTCCTATTCCTCTTTCTATCATCGCCTTGCAAAATATGATTTTCTTCTAATGCAGTCAAATATCTATTAGCCTGACCTTGTGACACTTCCAATTTTTCAGCAAGATATGTCGATGTCAATATTGGCTGAGTAAACAGACATTCCATAATGCTATCATATTTGGGACTATTAACGCAGTTAATAAGCATATTTTTTGTTTTTGTATACAAAGAATTCAAAGAATCAATATACTTTATATGAATTTGTGCCTGAATAATGATTTTTTGCAAAAAGAATCTTATCCATTCATTATAGTCACCACTTCTTGTGCTCATAAGTTGATTGTAATATACCGCCTTATCTAAACTAATGGCTTCACTAATATAAAAGAAGGGGAAATTAATCACTCCTGCCTTAAACAAATATAAACTCACCAGCAGTCTGCCTACTCTTCCGTTTCCGTCCTCAAACGGATGAATTGTTTCAAACTGTGCGTGAGCGATGGCTGCTTTTATAAGCGGATTAATATTATCCGTCTCATCATTCATAAACTTAATCAATTCATTCATATACTTTTCTGTATCTTTATATGAAGGGGGCGTAAAGACAACAGTTCCTACACTATTTACAATATAGTTATCTTTTGTTTTATATTTTCCCAACGTGCTTTCTTTAGATTTTGATATTATACCCGACAACATCAAAGCATGTATCTTTTTTACTAACTCATTAGAGAAGCCTTCTGTTCTTAGAACATCTGAACCAAATATCAACGTTCTTGTATGGTTTTTTACTTCAAGCATTATCTTGTTTTCTGTATTAGCCACATTTACCTCGTTTGCAAAAACATCGCTTATTGTCGTTTGCGTACCCTCAATGTACATAGAGGAAATCGCTTCCTTTTTATGAAACATAGGAATCAAAATCTTGCTAAACTGATAACCTGCAATTTTTGCTTCAAGCAATCCCAACAGTTTAGAAGCCAAAACAAGTTCATTTACAAATTGATTTGCATCGAATTCTTCTAATCGTTCTTTAATATACTTCATAGCTGCGCCTCCTTTAGATTACTTTTATTAAATAATATCACTCTATACTCAGATAATCAAGTCCTTAGATGCATCTTTTTGTATAACACGCATCTATAGTGTCGTATTAAGTCTCTTCTGGTCACTTTTTGTATTCTGTGTAGTTATAGTTCATGAATAAAAACTATAGACACATGCATGTTTCCATAACGAAGTCCCACGTCTAAAAGCTATTCTTCATAAAAACATAATATATAAATTCTAATACTGCATTTATATAACAGCCCATAAATACTATTTTGCATTTTTATTACCATTTTATTACCACTTACTCAATTTTCTTCCGTTTTGTAAGGAAAAAAGGCTCCCGAGGAAATCCTCGGAAGCCTTGATTTTACTGTATTTCTACTTAATTATTCGATAATTGTAGCAACACGGCCTGATCCAACTGTACGTCCACCTTCTCTAATAGCGAATGTAAGACCCTGATCCATAGCGATTGGATGGATGAGTTCGATTGTCATTTCGATGTTATCACCAGGCATGCACATCTCAACACCATCAGGAAGATTACATACACCTGTAACGTCTGTTGTTCTGAAATAGAACTGAGGACGATAGTTGTTGAAGAAAGGAGTATGACGACCACCTTCATCTTTTGTAAGAACGTAAACCTGAGCTGTAAACTTTGTATGGCATGTTACTGTACCGGGCTTAGCAAGAATCTGTCCACGCTCGATATCTGTTCTGTTGATACCACGGAGAAGAACACCGATGTTATCACCAGCCTGAGCCTCATCAAGAAGCTTTCTGAACATTTCAATACCTGTAACAACTGACTTCTGTGTCTCTTCTTTAATACCAACGATTTCAACATCCTCTGAAAGGTGAAGTGTACCACGCTCAACTCTACCTGTAGCAACAGTACCACGACCTGTGATAGAGAATACATCTTCGATAGGCATAAGGAAAGGCTTATCTGTCTCACGAACAGGATCAGGAATATACTCATCAACTGTATCCATGAGTTCCATAACCTTGTCACCCCACTCGCCGTTAGGATCTTCAAGAGCCTTAAGAGCTGATCCACGAACAATCGGGCAATCTGTGAAGTCGTACTCTTCGAGCTGCTCTGTGATTTCCATCTCAACGAGCTCAAGAAGTTCTTCATCATCAACCATATCACACTTGTTCATAAATACTACGATATAAGGAACACCTACCTGACGAGAAAGAAGGATATGCTCCTTTGTCTGTGCCATAACACCATCAGTTGCAGCAACAACGAGGATAGCACCATCCATCTGTGCAGCACCTGTGATCATGTTCTTAACATAGTCAGCATGGCCCGGGCAGTCAACGTGAGCGTAATGTCTCTTCTCTGTCTGATACTCAACGTGAGCTGTAGAAATTGTGATACCTCTTTCTCTCTCTTCGGGAGCTTTATCGATATTCTCGAAATCTACCTTTGCGTTACCTGCTACTCTTTCAGCAAGAACCTTTGTGATAGCTGCTGTAAGAGTTGTTTTACCATGGTCAACGTGTCCGATGGTACCAATGTTACAATGTGCCTTGTTACCTCTTTCAAATTTAGCTTTTGCCATTTTAAAAATCCTCCGTAAATTATTTACTTAATGAAATTACATTCCCTTTTAGGGATAATTTAGCCTAACTATCTTCGATTATATTAGAAACCAAAGATAAATTCAAGTTATTTTGCCTAGTTTGCTCTTGAAGCAAGAACCTTTTCAGCAACATTCTTCGGTACGGGCTCGTACTTCTCGAAGAACATAGAGTAGTTACCACGACCCTGTGTCTTAGAACGAAGGTCTGTAGAGTAACCAAACATTTCAGCAAGTGGAACGAAACCTCTTACAATCTTTCCGCCGCCAAGGTCATCCATACCTTCGATACGACCACGACGTGAATTGATATCACCGATAACATCACCCATGTATTCCTCAGGCATTGTTACTTCAACCTTCATGATTGGCTCAAGAAGAACCGGAGCTGCCTTCTGCATAGCTTCCTTGAAGCACATAGAACCTGCAATGTGGAATGCCATTTCTGATGAATCGACTTCATGGTAAGAACCATCGTAAACAGTTGCGTGAATACCAACAACAGGGAATCCACCAAGTGAACCGGCCTGTGTAGCTTCTTCGATACCTTCGCCGACTGCAGGGATGTATTCCTTAGGAATAGCACCGCCGACAACCTCTGAATCGAATTTGAACAATTCTTCTCCATTGGCATCCATTGGCTCGAAACGAACCTTACAATGACCGTACTGTCCACGACCACCTGACTGCTTAGCATATTTGTATTCCTGATCAACAGGCTTTGTAAATGTCTCCTTGTAAGCAACCTGAGGAGCACCTACGTTAGCTTCAACCTTGAACTCACGAAGAAGTCTGTCAACGATAATTTCAAGATGGAGCTCGCCCATGCCGGCGATAATTGTCTGACCTGTTTCAGGATCTGTGTGAGCACGGAATGTAGGATCTTCTTCTGCAAGCTTTGCAAGAGACTCACCTAACTTGCCCTGACCTGCTTTTGTCTTAGGCTCGATTGCAAGCTCAATAACAGGCTCCGGGAACTCCATAGACTCAAGAATAACAGGATGCTGTTCGTCACAGATTGTATCACCTGTACCTGTAAGCTTAAATCCAACTGCTGCTGCAATATCACCGGAGTAAACCTTATCAAGCTCTGCTCTGTGGTTTGCATGCATCTGAAGGATACGACCAACTCTTTCCTTCTTATTCTTTGTAGCATTAAGTACATATGAACCTGCGTTCATTGTACCTGAGTAAACTCTGAAGAAAGCAAGCTTTCCAACAAATGGGTCTGCCATAATCTTAAATGCAAGAGCTGCAAATGGCTCCTCATCTGATGAATGACGCTCGATTTCATTACCCTCCATATCTGTTCCCTTAATAGCAGGGATATCAAGTGGAGAAGGCATAAATTCAATAACAGCATCAAGGAGTTTCTGTACGCCCTTATTTCTGTAAGCTGTACCACAGCAAACAGGGATTGCACGACACTCACATGTTGCTTTACGAAGAGCTGCTTTCATCTCTTCAATTGAAGGTACTTCGCCCTCAAGGAACATCATTGTAAGATCATCATCAAGTTCACAAACCTTCTCGATAAGTTCATCATGATAAAGCTCAGCTTCATCCTTCATATCATCCGGAATGTCAACAATGCTGATATCCTCGCCCTTATCATCATTATAGATGTAGGCTTTCATCTCAAACAAATCAATGATTCCCTTGAAATCATCTTCCTTGCCGATAGGCAACTGAAGACAAATAGCATTTTTACCTAATCTGTTACGGATCTGATCTACGCATCCGTAGAAGTTTGCACCCATGATATCCATCTTATTGATGAATGCCATTCTTGGTACGTTGTATGTATCAGCCTGACGCCAAACATTTTCTGACTGTGGCTCAACACCACCCTTTGCACAGAATACACCTACGGCACCATCGAGTACTCGAAGTGAACGCTCAACTTCAACAGTGAAGTCAACGTGACCCGGAGTATCAATGATATTGATACGATGCTCAAGAGCACCTGCCTTGGGTTTGTTATTCTCCTGTAAAGTCCAGTGGCATGTTGTAGCGGCTGATGTGATTGTGATACCTCTTTCCTGCTCCTGCTCCATCCAGTCCATGGTTGCAGTACCGTCATGAGTATCACCAATCTTATGATTTACACCAGTATAATAAAGGATACGCTCAGTTGTTGTAGTTTTACCTGCATCAATATGAGCCATGATACCGATATTTCTGGTTCTCTCTAATGGATATTCTCTTCCAGCCAAGGTATTTTTGCTCCTGTAATGACAAAAAGCAAAATTAAAATCTGTAATGAGCAAATGCCTTGTTTGCTTCTGCCATCTTATGCATATCTTCTTTTCTCTTAACTGATGCGCCTGTGTTATTAGCTGCATCAAGGATTTCGTTAGCAAGTCTCTCTTCCATGGTCTTCTCACCACGCTTACGTGAGAACATTGTTAACCAACGAAGTCCAAGGGCCTGACGTCTGTCCGGTTTAACCTCGATAGGTACCTGATATGTGGCACCACCGATACGTCTTGCCTTAACTTCAAGAAGGGGCATAACATTGTTCATAGCCTCTTCAAATACTTCAAGAGCAGGCTTTCCGGCCTTCTCTTCTACTCTGGCAAATGCACCATATACGATCTTCTGAGCAACGCCTTTCTTACCATCAAGCATAATGTTGTTGATAAGCTTCGTAACTACCTTGTTGTCGTATAAAGGATCTGCCAAAACATCTCTTTTCTGAATATGTCCTTTTCTTGGCACGATTCTTCCCTCCTTAATTATAGAAATTAATTCATCGGTACTCACATGTTTGTTCAAAAAATGAACTTCAACTTATGTCCGTGTCGTATCTTACAGTAAAAGCAAAATGCAACACTTTATTAGTCATTGTGGTACTTTCCTAACTTAGGTAATTACTTACCTGCCTTTGGTCTCTTAGCGCCGTACTTAGAACGAGCCTGTCTACGATTTGCTACACCGGCTGTATCCAATGTACCACGGATGATATGATAACGAGTACCTGGAAGGTCCTTTACTCTACCACCACGGATAAGTACAACACTATGCTCCTGAAGGTTATGACCTTCACCCGGAATGTAAGATGTTACTTCCATACGGTATGAAAGAGGTACTCTGGCAATCTTTCTAGGAGCTGGGTTAGGTTTCTTAGGAGTTGCTGTCTTAACAGCTGTGCAGACACCTCTCTTCTGAGGAGAGTTAGACTCTACAGATGTTTTGTGTAAAGAGTTGTATGTCTTTAACAAAGCGGGTGCTGTAGACTTCTTAACTGCTGTCTGACGACCTTTTCTTACTAACTGGTTAAATGTTGGCATTCTGATTTCACCTCCTATTTTTAGATTTTTATCTTTGCGCGCACCAAAATAAACGCAAAATCCGCGCACGCTAGATTAGTATATATCCGGCGGCGCGGTTTTGTCAATGAAAAAAATGAAAATGCGGTTGTGATTTTAGGATTCTCAAAGTGTAATTAACATTAACAAGTGACCAAAAACCATCAAATCATTATCTTTTCCGAAAAATATCCTCAAATACTATTCATTCACCTTGTTATTCATCCTGTCAACAACGTCAAATAGAAGTTTCTTAGTGAACATTCCATTAGTTACCATATACTGAATTCTTCTTACATTATCAATTAATCCCCTATATGTTTCCTCATTCATATTCTGTATTATTTCATCTGCCTCTTCACAAGAGTCTACAATATATCCAACTCCGTTCTTAGCCACAAAGTTCTCAATATTCATGCCTCTTTTAACAAGCACCGGTATCCCGGCTGCCATATATGTATTAAACTTGTATGGCAAATTCATTCTAGAATATTCAAATTCTTCTCCTTCTGACCAAACAAAGCCAAATCCTCCCTGCGACATTTCATATACCAGTTTACTGTCTGCGCAGTAATCTCTGTGCTTTACATTTTTAGGCAATTCACGCTGTATATCTCTCTCAAGCGCATATAATTCAATTTCTGTTTTCCCTGTCCAGTCATATACAAATGGGAATCTGGTTGGTGGGCCTGTAAAAGTAATCTTCTTTTTAAATTCCTGAGATTCGTATATTACAGCCAATGGATAGTCAAACATCTGCTGATACATTACATTGGTTACTGTCAAGCCTTCCTCTATGAGTCTGTCCCGCATCCTTTCAGAAGGCAATATCAACAAATCGGCTAAATTATATATTTCAACACATTCCTGCAAAGTGTACCTGGTATAGGGATTGAGTATTGCCGGAACATCATGAACCAGTAATGCTACTCTTCCGCCATATGCCTTAATAGTATTGATTAAATTATAATCAAATCGTTTACCATTCCAGCTGGGGCTTTGGAATACTATAATATCTCCTCGCTGAACACTTGCGATAATACCATCGATTCTTCGTTGCAGTTCTGAATCAGAATCAGTGTGAACAGCGTATCCAAATATTCCCATTTCAATGAAGTCAATACTTCTGGCTATTTCGGCAATTGAATTCTGTGCGTGAGAACTAACTCCACCAAAACCATATATATTTGTTATATGACACTTCATTTTTATGCTCCTTCTTGTATTACTCTACCCTAGCCACAACCTGACTCTCATATTCATAATTATATTCCATTGTTATATTCTCGTCGTAATTATGTTCCGCTGTATGCTTGTTACTCAATTTTACTTTTTGAACTGCTCCCATTTTATACCACTCATACTCTGTATCAATATGTCCAATATCCACTGCCTTATAACCAGATTCGTGTAATCTAAAAACCAAAGATTTTGCAGTCGGGCCTAAAGAAACCATAATCAACTTACCACAGGCGTTATCCAAAACCATAGCGTATATTCTATCGATAACCGAATATGCATTCTTAGAAGGGCATATAATTCTGCTTACTGAAGCTGCATTGTCAAATAAGTCATTGCCTATACCTATACGGCTGGTATCACCCTCAACCAGCAATATATCCTTATCCTTCCAAAATTGCATCCATTTATCAAAAGCCGACACTGCTTTGCTCTTATCCTTCCACATCATGTAAGGCCTTGAGGCCAAAGCATTTCCATACCATTTTGCTTTGCACAAGCTTTCGTAACATGATTTATTTTCCTTCAGGTTGTAACACCAAAAATCAGCCGCTGAATCAGTATATCTATTCAACCCTTCAAATACATCTGGAATACATATCATCATATTTTCATCGCTTGACAAACCTATAATATGTTTCAATTCTTTTGCCAAATTTTCGTCATATTTCTGAAATGGTATACCCCTCCCACATATAATATCCATCTCACCGTCGCCAAACCTAACAACAGAGCACTGATTTTCAATCAGATAATCCACAGTATCCTCACATGACATAATATTGGGACACCACGGCTTTTCGCATACCGAAAGAACTGCATCTGTCAAAACCTTTCTTGTATAATGGCCATTTGTTATCGGGAACTGTTGTCTTTTAACATTTTCAACCAATTCCCAATATTTTGATTCATCTATGTTCTGTACTATATTGTCTGCTTCCTCAAGTGAGTCTATCACTAACCCCACACCTGTTTTTTGAACAAATTTCGACACGTGTGTCCCTCGTTTTACTAAAACCGGCAAACCGGCTGCAATAAAAATCGCAATCTTAAACGGCTGGTTATACTTGTAATAGTTGTCCTGATATTCATCTGCCCATATTAATCCGAATCCGCCCTTACTGCCCAACGTGGCAATCAATTGATTATTTTCCATATAAGGACTATTCCTTACATTGCAATTTTCAGGTATAGTAACATCATTTTCATATGTTTCAAGGCATGTTTGCTTATTCCAAGAATTAATAAATGGGAACCTCTCTCTCTTTCCTGTAAAATGAATAATCCTATTGAATTTACTCGGGACCCAGTTTGTACGAGTATAAAAATCCCACACCTCCTGGATAAATATTCGATTGCATCGCAATCCATGTTCCTCCAGATATTCACGCATTTTTTCAGATGAAAGGATTAATGCATCTGCTCTATTTAATAATGCTATCGTCTCCTGCAATGACTCCTCCGGAGCATTAAACATTAACTGTTCGATATCATGAACAAAAATAATCAATTTCACACCTCTGTATGCTTTTATCTTTGCCACAAACATTTCCTCATATCTTTTTCCGTTCCATGTAGGATATTGCATTATTATCACATCATTATGATACAAAGGTGACAAAATCCCATCCAGTCTACTATGAAGGCATTTATCGTCATCAGTATATACCGGATAAACATACATGCTCAGTTCTTTAGCTCCCATTGATACAGCCACTTCAGCTACACAATGCATTGCAGCATAGGCAGCTCCGTTTATTCCATATATATTTGTTATTCCCAGTCCCATATTATTTTACGCTCCCTTCACACATCTCTCTGTATGACAGCCATATGTCCTTGAACGCAGCCTGTGTCCAATACATATTTTCGCTATCCTTTCTCCAAGGCTTACTTAATCCTATATAATGAATAATCTTTGAATTATTCTTTACTATATTAGTAACATCGCGATATTTATCCAGATACCCCTCAATAGTAGACTCCCTGTTTATCTCTTGATACGATGCCATACGAATTATTCCATGGCATACATCATCAATGCTCAGTACATAATAGCCAGGATGAGTATTGTACAAGCTCCACGGCAGCCACACAACATCATCAAAAAGCATATTGTTCAGAGCATCCTGTTCAAGAAACGGGTATCGCTCATGTCTATGATTAATAACATCTCTGAATGTGGCGGTAAAGTTACGTTGTCTCATATAATCGAGATTAATCAGGCACATCCCCGCATTGAAATATTTGCTATCCGGCGGCATTTTGCAACGCACTTTAAATTCTTCACTTTCAGAATTAAGAACCGCATTTATATCCTCGCATACCGCCATTGGGGCATCTGTTATATCAGTATTATATAAATCTGTAATATCACCATTTACAATCATATCAGCATCAAGCCACAATATTTTGTGAATATCCTTTGGCAAATAATCTATTCCAAGGATTTTATACAGGATTTCCGGACTATACGAAATATAAAGTGGTATATCGCTTTCGATATGACTTCCTATATCAATGACATGAAGTCGCTTGTCGTCAAACTGCGAAAACAAATTTTTAAGTTCGAGGACCGTATTTTCAGACAAATCATGGCAAATAAGGTAAACATCAATAGAAGTATTTCTGTTGTTAACAAACAGCGAATACAGCATTACTTTCGCTATTCCCAGAAATCTATCATTAATTGAAATCATTATATTCATTACTGCTTCTCCTGCATGATTATCCTTCCCAAGTCTTTAGCATCTGCTGTTCACACTCAACCCAAAACGGGTGATATAATTCGTATACCCAGTACACATCCTCCCCGGAGCAGTTCCATGGTCGGCTCTCTCTTCTGCAATAAGAAATAATCTTAGCATTAGCCATTATACGGGAGGTAATGTCTATATTCTCTGCCATATACATATCATCATTGCTATGATTATTAATCTGTCTATATGTAGCGAAATCAATTATGCCCTCTGCAACACTTTGTAATTTCAAGCGGTAAAAGCAAGGGTGCACACAATATTCACCCCAGAAAGCATATTTTACTTTTCCTGCAAGATTTCTGTTGAATATCTGCTGTAATGAAAGTTTTCCCTCATTTACGGAGTCAGATATCAGCTGACCAACATTACGACGTCTCCAGTACTCAAGATTAATCATCATCACATCCGTCGTAAACAGTTCGTATTCCCTGCATATTCCACACTTTTTTAATATTTCTTCAGCGACCCCGCTATTGTATGAATTGATATCCTTACACGCAATTACCGCATACCCATTAATGCTTGTTTCAAACATTCCTTCAAGTCTGCCCTTAACCAAACAATTAACATCAAGCCATAAGATTTTATTAAGTTCTCGCGGTAATCTGTCTACCACTTCGGGTATTGAACATGCCTTAACGTCTTCTATGTAAACAAGTTCAGCTTTCTCAAAGTTTCGAATAACCTGTTCCAGTTGATTACTTCCTATTTCTTCTTTACTTGGACCAGCTACATAGAAGGTAACTCTATTGCCCTCATGGTTTTTGCATATCGAATATAGCAACACCATCATGGGTCTGATTGTCAGATTGTCTGTCCAAATTACAAAATCCATATCTACCCTCTAAAAAAGTCCCAGTTTATCCCCAAAACTATCGCGTTCTTCCGCAAGAGCTTCCTTCCTCTGCTCAGCCATCAATCTTTCTCTAGTCTGTGCACTTTCAAAAGCAAGCGTTAGTTTTTCAGTCATAGCTTTCCAATCCTCGCATGCATATATATTGCTTTCACATACATGATTTCTGTTATGTACCGTTTCATCAAATGCCAGTATCAGCTGATTATGTAAAAATGCTGTGCTTACCGCATCAACTATCTCATCATACCTGTTAATATCAAGATAATAGTCGCATTTCATAAACAGTTCATCCAACTTAGCTGACTTAATCCCCGGATAAACGGATACATTATCAAAAGAATCCTTTGAAAGAAGTTGAGATGACATCTCCGTAAGTGCTGCTATATGAAAATGTAACTTTGGAAGTGCATTCACTATTTCATCCAATTTTTCTATTTGATCGGAATTGGTACATATAAGAACATCGTTGCCACCATTATTATCCTTGGCAAAGTCATAAACATTACCCATAAGCTTTACAATATTGGGAGAAGCTCCCAGTTCGATAAGCTTGTCATAGGCTGCCTTCTTCTGAACATATATCTTCCCCGTACGTTTAGCACGATATGATAAAATAATCTGCATATTTCCGGGAATATCATCTCTTCTGTTTTCCTGCCAAAAAAGAATATCTCCCTTGTGATTTTCTTCCTTCCTCTCTGAAACAAAGAAAGGATATGACAGCGAATTAAATAGCAATCTGCATTGTGACAAGCCAAGCTTTTCCAAAACAAAAATAATAAACTCTGTTCTGTTCACAAAAACCCTGTCAACCTCTCCGTCGCAATACACAATACTGCCTGTTACATAATTCTCTGCTATTATTTCTTTGCCGCCCGGTGAAAAAAAGCTTTTGTTAACTCTTTCACCTTTCGCATTAAAAATAGTTCTTGCATATAGAGCACCATACTTATTGTAATGGTCTCCTACTCTTACAGTACCTTGTTCATCAAGCCATTCTACCAGCCTGACAAGCCTCTTATTCTTAGGCTCTGCATAATACATTCTGGCACGCTCTTTACCCATATCATGAACGCTTCCGCTGCTATTATTTCCCGAAATTTCCCAAAACTTTGGCACATCTATCTGATTAAAATAGCGAGGCTTACCTGGAATATCGGAATTGTGTTCACTAAAGTCTCCCAACAAAACATTGTAAACAGAGATTACATCATCAGGAATAAATCCATCATCGTTTATAACAAGTGTTGTCACTTCTATTTCGGAAAGTTTAAAAGACGTATGTAATTTTTTACTTTCAGCAGAATAGTCATCCAGCAAAAGCACTATGCCATCGAAGCTATCAGCTCTTTCCATTTTTCTTCAACCTCCACAGTTAAGAATCTTGATGCCACTTCATATGAATGGCTGTGATAAAGCTCTGGGTCATCCTGTGTAAACAGCTTAATAACACATTCGGCAAGCTTATCTATTCTTTGTGATGCATCCATATCGTCATCAACAGGAATCTTGTATCCGTTAAGTCCGTCATCAATAAATGTCTGGTTCCCATACCTTACGTCAAAACCCACAATAGGAAGTCCGGAACCAATAGCCTCAAGCAAGGACAAACCAAAGCCTTCACTGGTTGAGCCGGAAAGATATGCATCATAATTTTGATAAACCTCTGTCAAATCCTTATGACCGCACATTCTTATATAATCCTGCGCATGAAGCTTCTCTATCAGTGCAGATATCTTATCTGCTTCCACTCCTCTTCCATAGATATCAAGCGTAATATCATCGACTACTTTTCTAGCCTTAACTACAGCCTGAACAAGCCAATCCACATGCTTTTCACTTGCAAGTCTAGATGCAGTTATCAACGAATGTTTCTTTCTTTCCGTAGCCGGGTACTTCAACTCATCAATACTTCCAACCGGTATTGTTACTACATTTGGCTTTGCTCCGATATACTTATCATACTGATGTAGCAGTAGTTCTTTCTGCGCATCGGTAGAAGACACATAAAAATCCATTCTGCCATAAAGGCCAAAGGAATATTCATAGAAATTGTTCCACAGTATGTTATCCTCCGTTGTCGAACCTTCACTGAAATGATCTGCATGAATTACTATCCCCAGCTTAGCCTCACCTGCATTTTGAAAAATCGGTTGCCCAATATCTGTTGTCCTGTCAACTATAACAATATCGTCCTTTTGAGGATTAAGCTCCTGCACCATATATGCAACAAGTTCCTCCTTTGAATACAGAACCTTGTCGGGGAACTTGAACATCACATTGTCGCCATCGATGATTTCTTCATACGCTACCTGTCCGCCTTCATTAAAGTAACGGCGTTGATAAAGATACGCACTTCCGTCAAGAGGTGCATAATATTCCGTATATACCTTACAATAGGTGTAATAATCTTTTTTTATCAGGCAGCCTCCCGATACATACTCAACCCTGTGAACTCTATCCGATTCTTCATCACACATAAATGCCGTACAGAAATTACCATTGCCTTCACCAAATATATATCGTGCTATCTTCCCTTTTCTGCTAAAGTTATAGTTTCTGTCACCAAAAGTTTTTTCCAAATCCTTAAGTGTATATGAAACCGGTGCAATCTTCGTATCTGTAAAAAATGTATACAGCCATATAACCTGGTTATCCGTGAATCCGATATTAGCCGTCATGTGTTCTATGTTTTCAGTAGGAAACATATCAGTAAATATGAATCTGGCTTCAACACCTATCTTTCTGAAAATATTGGCACGATAGGCCTGTGCATATTCCACACCACTACTTGCCCAACCTATTCCCAAATTAAAGTTATATATCATACTATCCTCCGCTACGGAAATACTATCTGAATTTTACCTTTTTCATCATAATCAACACTGCTCAGAAGCACATTTCGCAGAATATTTCTAAAGATACTCTTTTCCATCTGTCTGTAAGATTCCAGTGCATCATTTTGGAATTCAAATACAGGATTTCTCTGTGCAGTACTTCTTCCCGATACAGCCGATTGCAACTGCTGAAGATAATCGACCTCTTCAACCCAGCATTCATCTATCGAACTTAGTATTGCAACTCGAATAAAGTCTTCAAATCGCTCATCTCCCAATGTTCGTCTCTTCTTGTCAAGTCGTTCATCAACTTTATCTAACAAATATTGCTTAATGTACTTTTTCTTTTTCAGTTCTCCGTCTGTAACATCATCATCTAAGGTATAAGATATGTTATCAAGAATAAATCGATTCAACTGTCTTCTGTCAAAATGCTTGGACGTTTTAACAAATTCACCTATAACCTCATCTGCAATCTCCACAAACCGAGACGTTCCGACTTCATCACCGTCCAACAATCGATTCCTCGTGGCGTATATCAACTGCCGTTGACGTTTGATTACCTTATCGTAATCCGTTGAACGCATTCTCGCTGTTTCCGCAGATTCTTCATTCAGTTTTCTGGATTCATCAATAATCCTTCTCAGCTTTCGTTTACCTATTTTTTTTGTTCCGTCAATATACTTCTGAATCTTTGTATCTTCGCCTTTTTTTACAATATCATCCTCCAGGGATACAAAAAATCGGCTCATTCCCGGGTCCCCTTGTCTGCCTGCACGTCCTCTAGCCTGTCGCTCAAGCCGAATGTTGCTCATTCGTCCTACGCCGATAACCATCAGACCGCCGATATCACGGACGCCCTCCTTTAACTTAATGTCTGTTCCACGGCCAGCCATACTTGTCGCTACGGTAATCGCCCCCTTGGTCCCTGCTTCTTTTATGATGGATGCTTCCCAAGATTCATTATTGGCATTAAGCACATTGTGCGGAATCTTCTCCTTAATCAAACGCTCCGATATGCGCTCGGTATCCTTAAAAGCTGCAACTACCATCAAAACCGGCTGCCCACTGTCATGTGCACGTAATGCTACCTTAAGAGCCGCCTCTATTTGTTCCTCTTTATTAGTGTAATAGTGGTCCTTCATATCTATTCGCAGAACCCGCCTGTTGGGCGGAATAACCACTGTGTCCAGACCATATATAGACTTAAGTTCATGCTTTGTATCCGATATTGTTCCGCTCATACCGCCTATCTTCTCAAACAATCCAAATAGGTTCTGATATGTTACAGATGCCACCGACCTTGTCTCCTGTGAAGGCTTCAGACCTTCCTTGACCTCCATCGCCTGTTGAATTCCGCCTCGAAGCTTAATTCCCGGCAAGCCTCTTCCTGTACCCTTATCAAGTAGAACCAGTTCCTGCTTATCGGTTATCATGTAATCCTTATCAAGTTCCATGACAGTATGCGCTCTGAGCGCCAGATTTACACAGCGATTTATTTCGAAGTACTTCTCCGAATAGAAATTGTCTATTCCAAAAAAAGTTTCCGCATACTCTATTCCTTTATCGGTAAACCATACAACACCTTCCTCAGTTTCATAATCCAAATCTTCAACAAGTGTTGTCACAAAAAAATCAGCAATGGAATAAAGATTGGACTGAACACGCGGTGAACCTGCTATTACAAGCGGCATCTGCGCCGAATCAAGCAAAACCTGATCGGCTTCATCAATAATTACATAATAAAATTCGCGCAAAAATCTATCTTCAGCACACTTTACAAGATTATTTAATAAGTAATCAAACCCAAGTATGTTGTTTGTGGTATATACTATATCCGCATTATATATTTCTTTTTTTCTTTCATTCTCCTGCTTACCACTCTGCTTACTCTCTTCGCCTACAGGATTTATTCCACATGCGACCGTAAGTCCCATGAACGTATAGACCTGTCCCATCTCCTCACAGTCACGGGAAGCCAGATAATCATTGGTTGTTACAAGAATAACACTCCTGCCTGTAAGTGCATTGAGATACAATGGCATAGTAGCTACAAGTGTCTTGCCCTCACCTGTATTCATCTCGCACAATTTTCCCTGGTGAAGTCCAATTCCACCCAAAATCTGCACATCAAAAGGAAACATTCCCAGTACTCTGTAATCCGCTTCACAGATTGCCGCAAATGCTTCCGGTAAAATATCATCAAGTGTATCGCCCTTATCAAGTCTTTGCCTGAAGATGTCCGTAAGTCCTTGCAATTCTTCATCAGACATATTACGCATCTTCTCACGATAGCCCTTAATTGTCTTTAATATTCTGTTCAATTTGTTCAGAGTCTTTGTGCGTTTCATCGGCAATTTCCTGAATAGCTACGCTCCTATATACAATCTTTCGTGCTCCACCTGCAATCAATTCCATTCGATAACTATATGTTGCCAGTGGGCATCTGAAATCTGTCTCTTTATCTCGAATCAGTATCTCGCCTATCTTAATATCATATCTATCATAAAAAGATAATCTGACAATAATTCCATTGTCTATATCCGAATCTATATCAAGTGAAAGGTGATAAGCCACTTCCCCGTCGATTATCGGTAAAGACGGTTCTATACGTTGTGACTGATAATTTGTTTTGGAATACCAGGTCTTAAGAACCGTTCCCGCAGCTATCAAATTATTCTCTATTCTGACCACATTTCCGGGTTCAAATGAGATATTATTCCCGAACACATAACCGTCACTCATGTAATCATTCCAGTATATTTTCCATATGTCCGCTTGTTTGCTTATCATTTTTACTTCATAATCCTCTTATAGTCATCATACATTACATGTTTGTATCTGTCCGAAAACCAGTACACTATTCCATTGGAATTATCATTATGTCTTCCGTGAAGACCTTTCCCATAGATAGATGCGCCGACAGAATTCAGATTATCAAGCAGTTTTCCATAAGCAGTTGTATCATAATCATCCTCTATCATATACGCAACGACAAACTTCGTATCCGAGAAATCTCCCTGCTTGAATTTATCCCAAAACTTACTGTTTAGTTTTTCTACGCTCTTTTCATCCATTCCCCCCGTTATCTTATATAGAACATCCATAGAAGTAGCAAAATCCCCTGGCCTGCTTCTTAGTGAAGCGGCTGCTATATCTCCTATACTTGCCAGAGGTTTTCCGATAATTACGCTCTTTGGTCTTATATCCACGCTGTAATACATGGCGCCTGTAGTTCCCATTGACAATCCGGACATAATAACCTGATCATTTGAAAAACCCAATTCGTCAACATATTTCTTTATGACTTCAACCATCAGTTTCTCATACTCGTCGTCTCCCATATAAAAACAACCGCCCTGAAGTCTGCCCTCTGCCACCAAAAGAAAAGGACAGCCCATATTCTTAAGCAAATAGTAACCTTCAAAGCCTTCTTGTGTTTTAAATCCGGAAAAATATATATTGAGGGGAGGCTTCATATCAGCCGGATCAAAATAACAGAATATCTCTTCACCTGAAGAAGTTCTATAGGTCTCTCCTCCCGGAAGGAAATGTCCGATTCCCCTTCTGGCATGTCTGTCATGCAATCCACGAATCGTCAGTGTCCCGTGTCCACTGGCCATAATATAAACATACAGCCAACACATAGCATCACCATTATCAATATTGATATAATCCTTCAATTGTTCTTCATCAAATTCGTAATGCTCCATAAGTTCAGCTATTGCTCCTGCCTTATAAACGCTTACACAAAACTTGACAGATACACTTTCGGACTTACTGTATTCAAGATACATATCCAGATTTTGACCGGCAAATATAGGAATATTCCCCTTCCAGTAAACTATCTGGGTAAAATCCTCCCCAAACTCTCCGCAAAGTTCGACTCCGGTATATCCTAACCATTTTTTCTCTCCGGTAAACTCTCCCGATATAATAATATCCATGGGCTTATACTTTTCACCGTACGGCTTTGGAAAATAATTCCTGATATCATTATCGAAAAAATCCTGAATCTTATCTGTTGCCAGCAGTTTTCCTTTCCTAGATTCCATAAATCTCTTGTGCGCCTCGTTCATCTCCACTTTATCGGTAAAAAAAACACAGTACGCCTTAGTTGATTTATATAATTCGTTAAGTTCCTTGTGCGTCATCCGGCGATCGATAATTGTCACATCGTACAAATTTCTCTCTATTTCTTCCGATTGCTCATCACAAAGCAGTTTTACATTAGCAGGCACTCTGTAAAGGCTGTTCCAATCTTCATTTGAAAGAATAAGCGTCTTTATCTCATCCAATTGAGTCTATTACTCCTCTCCATCTTGCAAGAAGTGCCTCTGTCGAGAACTTCTTTCCCATATCATATGAGCATATCATCGCATCATTCCAATTTGCCAAGCTGTCAAGATAATAATGAAGCGGCTCTTCTATCTGCTCGGGCTCATTAATTATCGTAGCATTCTCACGATTCTCAACGAATTGGTTTTTGCATGAAACTATCTGAGGAATTCCGGCACTTAGTGCGGCAATCTGTACATAAGGTTCAGGTCTTTGAGACATTTCCACAAACACTCGCTGTTCTCTCATGCATCTTGAAACCGAAAGTTCGTCAACACATTGGTCAACAAAAAAACGTATTTCAACAGCATCCTGATCTGCATCAATAACATTTTCTGCAATGTTCTTTTTTTCTTCAAGGACAGCCATCATTTCATTGTAACCATACTTGCGTAACACATCCCGTGTCCTTCCGAGCAAAACTTCTTTTCTGTTATATACAGATTTTCTTGTAAACAGATGAACCTCGGCTTTATCGTTGTTCATAATATAATGCGTTACTGCATGTATCGTTCTTTCAAATATCTCACTGCTTAGACGGTCAACCGGTATCAATATCTTCTGGACTGTCAGTTTCTGACTCACGTTGCTGGCAAATCTGAAGTCATACGGATTAATATCTATTACTTGCCTCTTTTTCTCCGAAACAAGTTGCTTTATCTTCTCCGCTGTTTCCTGCGTATCTGTAACAACCCAGTCTGAAGCCGCAACCATCTCCGTCACTCCCGGTTCTTCAAGGTTTATTCGGTCTTCAAAAAAAGAAAGTATCGTTTTCTTATCTGCCAAACTCTTCCTTAATATCTGTAGATGTTGATTATGCATAGCCATACAGAATACATCATCATCATCTGTAAGTGCTATATACTCGCTCAGCACCTCACTGATAACCTCTTCAATACTGTCATAACGCAATTTTGAATACTTTAATTGATAGCCTTTTCCATGATAAAAGAGCAGGAAATTGGGATACGTCGGATTAATCTCGACATGTCCATCATCAGAATATCGGCGCAGCTTCCATATTCCGTTCTCCATCATATAGTCCTGAAATATTTCCCGATCATCCTTATATACTACGGAACTTGCCACAAATCCTCTATCATCATATATATAGCTTCGTGCCAGTTTTCCTCCAGCAAACATGTCTATTCGAATAACATTTCCGTCATCTCCAAACTCAATCTGAGCAAATTTTTCTCCGCAATAAAAGGCTACTACCGCAAATGGTGTATATTCAAATACCATACCTTCCGGCCATTGTATATTTTGAAATGAAAATACTGCTACCTTTCTTCTGGTAATCTCACACATAGCATCAAAGCACGACCAATATCTTGCCCTAAACATACCCTGTCTATGAAGAAAATGCCGAAAATTCGGCACATGCCCAAGAATAATCAATCTATATGGCCACACTTTATTTCTGTGAAACAACTGAATTTGCTTGACAGAATCATCAAACTCAGACTTGCTTCTACGTACATACCAGCATTGCTCATTTTCATTCCAAGTATTCTGTTTGTACCATGATGGAATAATATAAAACATTTCTTCTCCACATCCTATATAAACAACTTATATGAATCAGTATTGATAAGTGCCTCCGATTCACGATAAAGGTTGCACCACAAGCCCGTTAGCATCATAAGAGAAGATGGAAGCATGGCCATTGACCCTGGAACTGTTCCCTGTGTTTGCAGGTACAAAGAGGTTCCTATGCACAGTGCCATTATTGTTGAACTGAACATTCCCAATTTCCATACATTACCGACAAGATACCATCTTGTCTCTTTGCCCGGTCTCTTGTTAACCAAACTATCTCCGCTCTTCAAAAACTGTTCAGTCATATTCTTGGGGCTAAGCATTATAAATGAAAAGCTTATATTCAATATGTACAAAACAACTATATAAACCCCTATTCCAAGCGGCTTATCAAGAGTCATGTTTTCGGCTGCCCATCTGATGCGTTCACTGTCCGGAAGATTAAGTTGCAGTACCTGAGTAACTAATTGCGGTAATGTAAAAGCTGCTGAAGCAAACATTATCGGCATTACTCCTATTGGATTAATCTTCATCGCCTGATAATTCTTATCAGCGTAAACGTTATGAATAGAAATTCTTTGAACAGGAATTCGCTTCTCACTGTTTTCCAAAAAAAGCATAACAAACATCATGGATACGGATATTAATATTGGAATAATCGCGTTGCTTTCCATCCCTGTTCTAATAGTTGTAAGCGTACCATCAAGAATATTAATCATTAATATTGCCGTTTGTCCGCCTATACCATATCTTTTATTTCGTTCTGAAAGCCAGATAATAACAAGAACACCGGTTATCATCTCAATAACGACAATATACTTCGTCAACAAAAAATCTGTTGCTTCTTCGATAAAAATCAACTCATCTACTCGTATCATTGCTTGGCAAAAAGCAATAGCCACTGTTATAACAACAGATAATCGATTCATCTTTTTCTGCGAAATTCTTGATTTGGCTTCAGAAGATTTGCAAGCTGTGATAACCTGTACCAAAATAGTAGCTATCATATATGGTGATATTCCCAGTGCCATAAGCGAATAACGGTGCATATCACCACCTACAGACTGTTGCAACAACATCGTTCCGTCTATAACCTGATTCTCATAAGCAACCGTATCTATGCCAAGAAGAGGTATACTTCTGGCAAGCGCATATACAAGCATAATTCCCAAAGTAAATATTAACTTGGATAAAAATAACCGCTCTGTTCCGTTCTTTCTCAATTCTTCCTAAACATCCTACGTAAAAATATATATGTTTTCTTTCTCAACCCTCAAAAATACGGGTGGTCACCAAATACGATGACCACCCATATTATACAACAATTCACTATTTCGCACTACACCCAAAGTCTATTCATCATCTTCATCAGACTTTTCATGCCATTGTTTACGCTCTTCGTAAAGACCTCTCTTAAATTTCTTTTGATATGTTTCCTTTCCGGTAACTGTTGCAATAACTGCAAGCACCCAGGCAAATAATCCCTTCTGAACCTCAACCTGTGGAATCTCAGGAACCTTTGAGTCTGGAATCTCAACCGTATCATCATCTTTCATTACATCAAGAGGAACTTTCTCGTTATCTATCTCAAATGACTGAATCTCGTCAGATACACCATCTGATTCAGCTGTCTCATTGACATTTTCAGTCGTTGACAGATTAATTAATCCAGCCCCTGCTGTTCTACCCATTCCGGCAATAGGTGCTGTATCAGTAGCAGGTTCCGCTACCAATCCGCTACCGCCCGGTCCTGCTGGAGCATTACCGGCTCCATTATCACCACCGTCAGGATCGATATTCTGCGAACCATTGTTTGCAAGACTCGCACTGGTTGATTGTGAAAGGCTTGTGCTAGTACTCTCTGATGTACTCAGGCTTGCACTAATACTTGTGCTGTACGCCTGACTATCGGCAATACTTGTGCTGTACGCCTGACTATCCGCAATACTTGTGCTGTACTGCTGCGAATCTGCGATACTTGTGCTATACGCCTGGCTATCTGCGATACTTGTGCTGTACGCCTGGCTATCTGCGATACTTGTGCTGTATGCCTGACTATCGGCAATACTTGTACTGTACGCCTGGCTATCGGCTATTGACGTGCTGTACGCCTGACTATCCGCAATACTTGTGCTGTACGCCTGGCTATCTGCAATACTTGTGCTGTATGCCTGACTATCCGCGATACTTGTGCTATACGCCTGGCTATCTGCGATACTTGTGCTGTACGCCTGACTATGCGCAATACTTGTGCTGTACTGCTGCGAATCTGCGATACTTGTGCTGTACTGCTGCGAATCTGCAATACTTGTGCTGTACGCCTGGCTATCCGCGATACTTGTACTGTACGCCTGGCTATCGGCTATTGACGTACTGTACTGCTGTGAATCTGCAATACTTGTACTGTACGCCTGACTATCTGCGATACTTGTGCTGTACGCCTGGCTATCTGCAATACTTGTACTGTACGCCTGACTATCTGCTATTGACGTACTGTACTGCTGCGAATCTGCGATACTTGTGCTGTATGCCTGACTATCCGCAATACTTGTGCTGTACGCCTGGCTATCTGCGATACTTGTACTGTAGGCCTGTGAATCTGCGATACTTGTGCTGTATGCCTGTGAATCTGCGATACTTGTGCTGTACGCCTGGCTATCTGCGATACTTGTACTGTACGCCTGGCTATCGGCGATACTTGTGCTGTACGCCTGGCTATCTGCAATACTTGTGCTGTACGCCTGCGAATCTGCGATACTTGTGCTGTACGCCTGTGAATCTGCGATACTTGTACTGTACGCCTGACTATCGGCTATTGACGTACTGTACTGCTGTGAATCTGCAATACTCGTGCTGTATGCCTGTGAATCTGCAATACTTGTGCTGTACTGCTGCGAATCTGCGATACTTGTGCTGTATGCCTGACTATC
>JAZUDO010000061.1:0-36632 GCA_045639685.1 Lachnospiraceae bacterium | reverse complement strand
TGTTTGTTTGGCGATAGACATTATACCGAAAAATGGAGGTAATTGCTCTTTTTATTTGCAGACCTCCAGGAAATTAAGGAAAATAAAGGCTTTTTAAGCTTTTAGATAATAAAAAAGTAGTGTTTGTTTGACACTACCATTATATAATAAGAGGTAATCATATGAAGATTATAATAGTCGAGGATGAAATCAGAATACGCGAAGGCATTGTAAACCTTCTTGGCAAACTTGGCAGCGAATACGAAGTACTCGGTGATGCCAAGGACGGCGCGGAAGGTCTGAAGTTGTGCCTTGAAAAGAGGCCCGACCTGGTTATTACCGATATACGTATGCCCGGAAAAGACGGTCTCGAAATGCTTGCTGACATTTACGCAGCAGGACTTAAGGTCAAGGCAATCGTCTTGAGCGCCTATACTGAATTTGAATATGCCCGCAATGCCATGAAGCTTGGTGTAACCGAATATCTTATCAAGCCCATTTCACTGATGGATTTTTCTTCGGCCCTCGACAATATAAAGCTGCAGATACAGGAGGAGAAACTTAAAACTCCAAGCAAGATCGGTTCCCTTGATCAGATGATAAAGGATATCTTCTTCGAAGCAATCGATTTGGATGACGAAATCAGAAACTATATTCTGGACACCTATGGAATTGATGATTCCCAAAAAGTATGGCTTTCTATTGCCTATCTCGGAAACCTTTATGAGAAAATTGACAAATACAAAAGAGTTTTGCGGGAAATGTTTTCTTCCTACGAAGGCGCTGATTTTATACTAATCGAATCACCCTACAGAAAATCACTGATTTTTGTTGCCACAAACTACAAAAATGCCAAGGATGTCGAGCACTGGCTTCAGTACAGAATGCTTCAGGCCGATGCGGAAGGGATTGTATTCGGTTGTGTTGAAGCTCCGAACCTTTCCGGAATGAAGACTTCCTTTGACAGCCTGTACAAATATATGGAATGGAATATTGCCTTTGAGAAAGAGGTGCTTATTTCCTATCCCCGAATAACCGATGTGCAGACTGTGATATGTACATATCCCATGGATGCAGAAGCCGGTCTTCGCCAGGCAATGTGCATTAATGATATCGACAAAATAAACAGGACTGCCACCAGATTCCACGATACCTTTAACGACGGAAGGATATACAATCCAAGAGAAGTAAAGGAATGCTATGTACGCTTCCTTTGGTTTGCCATGGAAATCGCCGGTGATCTGGGCAATCTTAAAGACGGTTCTCTCGACCGTCAGGAACTGCTCCGTAGAATTATGAATGCCAACACCAAAGCTGAACTCAAACAGCTTACAGATGAAGTGCTGTGTGCCATCGCCGCACCAAACAAAGAATCTGACACTGTAAATGACCTTACCGTAAAGAGAGCCCAAAGCCTCATTCATGAATACTACAACACAGGCATTACTCTTGATGAAATTGCTTCAAAACTTAATATTACCCCTGAGTATCTCGGAACCAAATTCCGAACCGAAACAGGGGTAACATTCAGTACATATATGCGTGATTACCGTATGACCAAGGCCAAAGAACTTCTTTTGGGCACCAATCTCAAGTTGTACGAAATTGCCGACAAAGTAGGCTACAACGACGCCAAATATTTCAGTCGTGTATTTAAAGAGGCCACCGGTATGCTTCCTGCGGAATACCGCAAGACAAAATAATCAGATTCTGATTACCTTCACACCACCGAATTCCGTGTATCCGCTTAAGACAAGTTCAACGGGTAATCCCTCCGCGTCGTCAACCATCTCTTCTATGGTCACATCACCCATCTTATTGTGAAGATTATTTACAACCGTCCAATGTCTTGGAACATAGATATCAACCCCGGAAAATTTTGTGTCCAATTCAACCTCGGCATGTCCCTCCGGAACCAAGGCGTTATTAAAATACAGTTCTACTCCGCCAAACTGTGATTCTATCTGTGCC
Source organism: Lachnospiraceae bacterium (assembly GCA_045639685.1). Taxonomy (GTDB): domain Bacteria; phylum Bacillota; class Clostridia; order Lachnospirales; family Lachnospiraceae; genus Colinaster. Next base: position 34,682 of record JAZUDO010000061.1, on the reverse strand, counting down.
TTCTTAAAATTATCTGAAGTAATGTATTTTACAATTCCGTTAAAACGATTTTTTTCATAAATGTAAGAACCGTCCTCTTCGCTGACACTTACCCGGTTCCCGCTTGCATTTTCGTCCGTAATAAAATTCACTCCGTCCACATTATCCATTGCTTCCAGTCGGCTGCTTTTCTTCTTTGGAAAAATGAAATTCCTTGCCATCAGAAGAAGAATAATAACCGCAACCAGTACAGAAATTTTGATATGCAGACCAAGCTGCTTTTCAAGCAATTTCAAAAGGACTCCGCCGAAGATTATTACCGCATCAAGATCCTTGTCTATAATTGCTCCGATAAGAATTACACCGATAATAATTGATGCTACCAGTCTTCCTGCAGACATTCCTGCAAAAATTGCGAAATTCAGCCATCCGGCTGATGCCAAAATAATAACTGCCGCAACCAGCAAACACACTATTCCTTTTCCTATGTTCTTATTTTTCATATCTTAACCTCTTTTCCGTGACTCAGCATTTCCTTCAATGGCTTGTAGAAATTTCTGGAAACATATACCGATTTTTTACTTCCCGCAAAATCCACCTTTGAAGATGCCGTAACATTTTTAGTAAGTCCGAATACCTTTCTTGTATTGAGAATCGTCGACTTGGACACCCTTAAAAAATACGCCGGCAGCATTTCCTCCAGCTCATAAAGCTTCCTTCTGACTTCGAAACAATCGGTGGCAGTATGTGCCATCACCCTGTTTGCATCCGTCTCAAAGAATAGAATCTTGTCGACTCCAAAATAATATTCCGTGTCATCCTTTAAGAATATTATTTCTCCTTTTCCGGAATTGAATCCGGACAGAGCCTTCTGGATCTGCTCAACTTCATTATTCAGTTCGGGGGTTCTGATGACTACTTCGCACTCGTCAAGACTGTCATCAATCTGAATATTAATCTTCATAATGTCCTTCCCTGTAGGTTCCTGATCTGATTCATATTTTACATACCCTTCCGAAAATTGAAATAGTTTTGAAGTAACAGGTAAAAATATGAAAGCAAGAGGTAAAAAATGCCTATCCAAAATGAATAGGCACATAAAATTTATAGCAAATAAAATATAGCAAGTAATATGGCAAGTAATATATCAACTAATCAATCTCAAACTCACAACTAATACCGCTCTCCCTGTCCTTTCCGATAACAAGGATGTACTTCCCGGGTTCAAGTCGCAATGTTTCTCCGAGATCCATTTCAAAACGGCTTCCCGGATACAAGTCAAAAGAGCCTTCGTATCCGCCATCAATTGCCTTTAAAGGTTCTTCACTGTCCTGATTGAAAATCATGTAATACCCTGTTGGAATCATTACATGCTCCGTGGTTCCGTTGGTAATCAGGAACTCCATTCTGCCCATAATATATGATTCTATTTCCACATTAACAAGACCATTTTCCGAAAGAGACGACTTGTATTTTCCAATCTCCTCCTCGCTCATCTGAGGGTATACAAGAGCAGGAAGTTTTTTGCTTCTGTCGTTGTAGCGATTTATAACCTCATCAAGCTTCTCAAGTTTTGAAGAATACTGCGCAGGGAAAATCTGTGATGAAAAACTGTAATACAATGTATCGCCAAATGAAAAACTATATGACTTTGATGCTCCATCAGCCACGAACATTTTTGTAAATGTTTTTCCGTCCCATTTCTGCATGTTATATTCACGTATTACTTCTTCCAAATCGGAAAGAATCTGCTTGTCTACAAGGTACTCCTCAACATGTGGAATGTCAGCATGCCAGCCCTTTTTGCAGGTGGAAACAACCGCATGGAAATCATCATACTCGGCAACCGTCAGGCTGTAGCTGCTGCCCCGCATGTCACCTCCTGTACTGTAGGTATATTTCTTCAATTTAGCATCCTTAAATGATTCCCTGTTCCATAAATCCATATTCTCTATCGTAGCTCCTAAAAATAAAATCAAAAACAGTCCGGCTATTACAGCCAATACAATTAGTAAGATTTTTAATGGTTTTTTCATAGTTTCTTCCTGAAATTCCTGTAGCCCCACAACAGTTTGTAATAGACCATAAATTTCACAGTCGATGAGCAGGCCATATCAATAAGCTTCTTTTCCTCTGCAGGTGTCTTTTCCTGATAGAAATGATTGCTTCTGAAATTCGGAAATGTCTGAAGCATCTCATTTGTCATTGCTCTCACATATGAAACCTTGGTCGGTCTGACAAAGGGCATATAAGTAAACAGCGTGTTCTTGTAGAACAGTTCTGTAAATTTGTACTCTATTTCATCATGGAACTCATCAAGAATTCCCATTCTTTTGGCTTCACTTACCATAATTCTTCCGGCTTCAAGTCTGTTGTTACATCTCTCTTCAGAAAATGAATGAACTGTGGAGTCACCGTGCTGGTAATAGTAATACAGAGGCTCATTTATATATTCAAAATGCTTTGCTGTAAGCAGATATGAATTGCCTACGGCATTGTCTTCATAGAAAATGTCCTCCGGAAACCATATCTCATTTTCTAAAATGGTGGCACGCCTAAATATCTTTACACAAAGGCTTCCGCCGTTCATTATCATACTTGCCTTGGATTCGTGAGTCAGCTCTCCCACCTGATCCTCACAGCTGTTCTCGACTATCTCCTCACCAACCTCATAAGTATGCTCATGAACCAGTGAATAATCACAGCCAACCACATCGGCTCCGGTGCTTTCGGCCCTGCCGATCATACGCTCGTAATAATCGGGAACAATCCAGTCATCCGCATCGATAAATCCAATCCAGTCACCCTTTGCAAGCTTCAAGGCGATATTTTTTGCACCACCCTGATGGTGATTCACCTCGCTGTGAACCGCCCTGAATTTGTCCGGATACCTGGCCTCGTAATCACGAAGGATATCCATGGATTCATCTGTGGAACAATCGTCCACGGCTATAATCTCATAATCTGAAATCGTCTGATTTATAAGTGAATCCAGACACCATGTTAACTTGTTATCGGCCGCCATGTTATAGACCGGAACAATGATACTTAACTTCATTACAAACTCCTAAACTATCGCTGTGCTGTCTTTGTCCTGCAGCTGCTTCAGGATATCATTGTTAACAAGTGTATATCTCTTTCCCTTGAGTTCAACAAATGCTCCCTCGTAAGGCGGAAACCAGAAGGCTCTGATTTTGAGATCAATATCTTCTGCATCAAGATTATTTAAATCAATTTCCTTCATGGAATTCATCTGATCTCTGCTGATATAGACACCGTCCTCACTCTTCTGAGGAATTGCCTCAAGTCTTCCGTGCTCACGTACATCAAGAAGAACACTCTTATACAGGCTTACCTGTATTTCCTGAGTCTTCTTCTCAAGGCTCTGAGCTGTTTCAATTCTGTAATCAAAATTGAACTTGTATATTCTGATGATACTTCCCGTATCAATTGTCGCATCAACATAATGAGCTGTTGCTCCCCACTCCGGTAACTTATTCATAATAGCCATGTTGTAGCCGGCAGTACCTCTCCAATCGGGAAGAATTGCGGGATGGAAATTGATGCATCCGAATTTAGGTCCTTCAATAAGAGGTTTTCTGATTTTTCTCCAGTAAAGATATGAAACAACCAAATCTATTTCACCCGGATTATCCAGTACATACTGCTCTGCTTCTTCCATGGAAACAACAGGTATTCCCATCTCATTCGCTTTCTTCATAGTCGGCGAATTGGGAAACTGTGAATCTGTACAAACAAGCGCAACTTCTATTCCCTGCGCTACAGTCCACTCAAGCAAATCTGCCGAATACTTTTTTCTTCCCATAAAGATTATCTTCATATCTTTCTACCTCGCAAAATTCTTTTATCCTAGTATTGTTTTTCTCTTAATGTCGCTTCTATCTTACTATTGCTATAGTCTGATTCCATTTCATCTCACATCTGCGCTAATACGGCGGTTCCCAGGTCACTTTGTCTCCGTCCTTTGTACCGCTAAAATATTGCACCGTTGAAACATTTTCACCTGTAATACCATCTCTGCAGACAACAGCCTTAACCGTGTCCACCAGGATTTGACAGTCAAGTTTGAAGGAAACATTTCGTGCATACCAGACATCCATTGCAAATTTATTCTCCCAGGAAATGGCATTGCGCCCATGAGCCTGAGCATATCCCGTAAGTCCCGGCATAACATCATGTCTGTGTTTCTGTTCTTCATTGTACAGATCAAGATATTGCACCAGCAACGGTCTGGGACCCACAAATGACATGTCCCCATTAAGTATATTGAAAAGTTCCGGAAGTTCATCTAATGATGTGCTACGAAGCAATCTTCCGTATCTGTTCAGTCTCACCTCATCTGAAAGTAGGTTACCTTCTGCATCCTTGCGATTGTCCATTGTCCTGAACTTAATAAGTCTGAATACCTTCTCATTCTTACCCGGTCGTTTCTGGGTAAAAAAAGGATTTCCTCCCATAAAAACCATTCCCAGGATTATAAGAATAAGCAGCAGTGGGGAAAGTACACAAAGCATCAGAAAACTGACGACAAAATCAATTATTCTCTTTATGACTTTTTCGTACATACACCATGCTCCTTAGTATCTTTTACTCCACGCTTTATACTTCAAACAACCACAAAGAATTATACCATAGTTTCAAACCTTTTATCCACAGAAAACATATCGGCACTCTTTTCACTCTGCTTGCTTTGACAGGTGTTCTTGCTTGTTCCGGGAACTCTCCTTACTTTTGCGGTTTGTTTCTGATTGTTCCGGCAACACTTCTTACTTTGGCAGTTTGATTTTACCATCAATAAAAGATGAAAATGAAATTCAATGGTACAAATTATGTGCCACTTTTCAACCATGTGCCATTGTAGTCATGTTAATGTGAAATCAATGGCACAAAAACATAGCTATTTGCTAATGATAGTAGCTATTTTGTGCCATTGTATTTAGATTGAATGCAATTCAATAGCAAAAATTTTTTTGAGGCGGTCAAATTCTTACCATTGACCGCAGAGTCCAAGTTAGAATAATGGTAAAAAGAAATTTCCAAAATTTTCATTTACCATCACACGTTATAAAAGAAAGATGTAATGGTTACAATTTGATGCCATTCGCGCCCAACGCTACAACAGAAGTTTCTCAGCAATCTTCGCAGCACCACATCCATCTATATAGTCTCTCAGCATCATGGATTTCTCCTGTCGCAGTGAATAATCCTTCGCAATTTCCTGTAACTTTGAAACTACTTTGTCTATTGCCTCTTCAAACGCTTCATCTTCACGCTCATCAGCTTCACCGCAAACATCTTCACGCTCATCAGCTTCACCGCAGACATCTTCACACTCATCAGCTTCACCGCGGACATCTCCACAATACGGAATCAGGTCACGTTTTGCAAAGTTCTCAACTGCCGTCATCTGATTATCAGCCATTGAGAAGCTAATTGTAGGTACGCCAACAGCAGCAAGTTCACACAAAGTAACACCTCCCGCAGAAACCGCAATATCACAGGAAGCCATAAGGGAAGCCATATCTGTTACACCTTCATGAACAAAAATTCTCGGATTCTTTTCCGCCAATGTAATCAACGCGTCAAAACGTCTGTTGGCACGGCTTGTGACTACATGATAATTCCATCCTGAAGCAACCTCACATTCTGCACCAACTTCACACCCGGCAGCAACCTCACATTCTGCACCAACTTCGCACCCGGCACCAGTTTCGCACTCGGCAACAACTTCACCCCCGGCAGCAACGTTGCATCCGGCGCCAACTTCACACCCGGCCACTCCCATTCGCTCCAATATCTTCTCCGCAACACCATAAGGATCTGTTCCCCCTGTTGAAAGAAGCACATCGGTAACTTCCTTTTTCACCTTATACAAAGTTCCTTCAAACTGCTCCCTTAAGGGCGTATATTCAGGGCCAAGAAGCTTCATCGCGGCACATTTATAAAAGTCACAATCCTCATCTGTATCATAATTAATCAGAAGCTCCACATCGCATGGGAACTCCCTGAGATCGTCAAGATATGCTACCCTAAAGAATCTGCGCATCGACTCAAAATACTCAGGACCGGCAAAATATGAATCAACAAAAATCCATGGCTTTTCTCCCAAAGTCTCAACGATACCATACCCGGCAATATCCTCATCCAAACAGTCATACCGGCAATTAAGATTTATTATCTCAAAAGTCTCTTCGACATCCCTCGTCGCACTAAAATTCCTGCTTTTATTCTCAGCAGTAGGATTTCCGTTTCCGCTCATTCGCTCCCGCAAAAGCGCTTCACTCTCCCTATCAGAAACAAGAAAACGTATTTCACCTGGGAAGCCTTTGCCATTCATGATTTTTCTGCAGGCACGGGCAATGGAAAGGCAGCGCATGATATGTCCTGTCGAAATTATGCTGTTTCCGTCAACTCTGAAATAAATGTCTGCCATAACTTTCCCTTTCACCGCGTTTTTGATATAATTACGCTAGTTTATTTTTAGAATACATAAGCTCTTTATTCTTAAAATACATTAGTTCTTTATTCTTAGAATTCACAAGGCTTGTTCGTTCCAGGAATCAATTAGAATTGTAACACGCCAAAAGAAGCTAAGCAATCAAACGAAACTGTAGCAAAAGCAACGTTCAAACGAAACTGTAGCAAAAGCAACGTTCAAACGAAAACATCCTACAAAATGTATTCATGCGGAAGGAAATATCAAAGATGAGTGCAATCGCAATTATTACAGCCCGTGGGGGAAGTAAACGAATTCCCCGTAAAAATGTTAAAGAATTCTGTGGCAAACCAATTATTGCATATTCAATAGAAGCAGCTCTGGGAGCAGGCATTTTCGATGAGGTCATGGTTTCAACCGATGATGACGAGATTGCGGAAATTGCAAGAGCAGCCGGTGCATCCGTTCCCTTTATGAGAAGTTCGGAAAATGCTGGAGACTACGCTTCAACGGACGATGTGCTCATGGAGGTCCTCAAGGATTACAAGCAGTTCGGAAAGGAATTTGACCGATTCTGCTGTATTTATCCGACCGCTCCGTTTGTTACCTCCGAGAAGCTTATAAAAGCAATGTCTCTTCTTGATGAAGCAGATTCCGTTATGCCTGTTGTGGCATTTTCATTTCCGCCTCAGAGATGCATGGTGCTCAATGAGGAGGGCGAGCTTTCCATGAAATGGCCCGAGCATGCAAAAACAAGATCCCAGGATCTGGAGCCATACTACCACGACTGTGGACAGTTCTACTGCTGTAAAACAGATCTTTTTATGGAATACAAGACAACGGATCTTCCTCATATGGTTCCCATGATTATGAGCGAGCTTGAGGTTCAGGATATTGACAATCAGGATGACTGGGATATCGCCGAATTAAAGTACCGCAAAATGATGGGCAACTAGCCTAAATGGACAATACGCGGAAGTCTGAATGGACAATACGCGGAAGTCTGAAAAGGATATATTCAAATCTGAAAGGATAATATATGAAAAATCAATTCAAAATCGGTAATAAGACAGTTGGCGCAGACTCTCCCTGTTTCTGTGTAGCGGAAATGTCCGGCAACCATCTTCAGGATTTCGGACGTGCTGTTGAGATTATTCATGCAGCCAAGGAAGCCGGTGCCGACGCCATCAAGTTACAGACATATACAGCCGACAGCCTGTCTCTGGACTGCGACAACGAATATTTTCAGATACATGGCGGATTGTGGGACGGTATGACAGAATACAAATTGTATCAGCAGGCATACACGCCTTGGGACTGGCAGCCCCGTCTCAAGGAGGAAGCCGAGAAAATCGGTCTTGAGTGTTTCTCTTCACCCTTTGATGAGACCTCGGTAGATTTTCTTAAAGGTTTGGATATGCCGGCCTACAAGATTGCTTCCTACGAGATAAATGACATTCCTCTCATAAGAAAGGTAGCCGCACTCCACAAGCCGATTATATTTGCAACAGGTGTTGCTTACGCCGAAGACATCGAACGCGCCCTCAAGGTATGTGAAGAGGAAGGAAATGAGGAAGTCATGCTCCTCAAATGCGTTTCAGCATACCCTACTCCCTACGAGGAGATAAACCTGAATATGATTCCCACACTTGCCAAAACCTACGGCTGTCTTGTGGGACTTTCAGACCACTCCATGGGACATGCGGTTCCGGTCGGATCGATTCCTCTGGGTGTCAAAATGATTGAAAAGCATCTTACACTCAAGCGTGCGGACGGTGGCCCGGACGGAGCATTTTCAATGGAACCACAGGAATTTAAGGAAATGGTAGACAGTGTCAGAATTCTGGAGAAAGCTCTTGGCAAATCCGAGTACGAGCTGACAGAAAAGCAGAAGGCTGAGCATAGCGGCTCAAGATCCCTCTTTGTTGTAAAGGATATAAAAGCCAGCGAAAAGGTAACAAAAGAAAACGTCCGGTCCATAAGACCGAACGCAGGACTTCATACAATGTACTATGAAGAAATTCTCGGCAAAGAAATTGCAAAAGACGTACCCATGGGCACGCCTTTCACAAGAGATTTGCTTAAATAAGCAACATTTCTTTTATGCAAAAAATAATATACAAAATCTTTATACAAAATCTTTCGTGATGAAATCGGTATATTTGAACATATACCGATTTTCTTCATATTTAGCCATTCCTGCATATTTCTCTTCAGCCAATGGCCCGCTGATATTTGCTGCCAGAAGTGCCGGGAAATTGATTCCGCATTCATAGGCATGCGGGTATCCACCGCCAAAGCGTGGATTAATCTCCGATACATAATAGTTCCCGTCTATACAGAACAGGTCCATATCGATTGGACCTCTCAGGTCCAAAGTGGATACTGTCTCCAAAATCAGTTCAAACAATTTCTCATCCCTAAAGGAAACAGATTTGTCGGTTTCACCTGCTCTCATGCGAAGTTTTTTCTTAACAAACAAAGTAACCGGCTTTCCGGTCTGTACATCAACATAGATATCTGCACCAAACTCTTCGCCTTTGGCAAAATTCTGAATAATATACTTCTCATCGGCATATTTGCAAAGGCACTCCAGCAAAGGCTTCTGCTCCACCTTCATGATTCCCAGACTTCCGCAGCCCCTTGAAGGCTTAATAAATACGGGAAGCTGCATTTTCCCTTCCGTTTCAGCCTTTTCAAATGCTTCAAAACTGTCGACGCTATAGATAGCCGGAATGTCATTTGCCGTCAAATGCTTATAAAACTCGTATTTGTCACGGCACAGTTCCACGGCTTCTTTGGAAGAAACAATCGGTGTAACGCCCGCCTCGGTAAACAATGTCCTGTTTTCCGCAATAAGATAAAGCTCATCCTCCTGAAGAGGAAGAACCGCATCAATCTCTTCCTTCCTGCAAATGTCCAAAATTACATCCAGGTACCCCGGCTCTGTCATTCGGGGAACAATATAATATGAATCAGTTTCGTAAAGCGCCGGTGCATAGGTGCTGCAATCGGTACCTACTACCTTGTCAAATCCATTGTTTTTGTCCTTAAAATAACGTACAAGAATATTTCTCGTTCCACAGCTCAAAATCAGGATATTCATATCTCTAATCCTTCTCACATACTATCTAACATGATTTTCAAATATATCACTTCACCTACACATCAGGTTACACATCAATTTCACAGGAACCCTGAACATATTCCTCGGGAGTCCATTTCTTGCGAACCATTGTCATCCTTTCACCGTTTCTCACATATACGGCCGGGAAATATTGAATAAACAACGGATTGAGGCTCATGGTGTAACCGCCGACATTTTCATATACAATACGGTCTCCCGGCATCAGCTCCGGCTGATTTTTGTGACGGAAAATGCGATCCACCTCCATGCATGTAAAGCCGCTGACAACCTGCTCCTCCATGACACTCCGCTCTGTATCGGGCATTCCCGCATAATCAATGTGGAAAAGATGTGAAGACTTAATCATGGTCGCATCGATATTAAAACGGCTTCCGTCCGTCATAATATATCTGGTTCCCTTAATGTCTCTTGTATCAAACACCTCTGTAACAAAGGTGGTGCATTTTGAAATAAGCGAAACCCCGGGCTCCACAATCAGTTTTGTTTCCGATGGGTCAAATGCTTCCCTGAGGATTGGTCCGATTGCCTTAAAATAATCCGGATATTCCGGTCTTCCCTCAAGGCCTCCGCAGTATCCGCCACCCAAATCAATATATTCAAGCTTAAGTCCGAATTCCTCCTTCAGCTTACATGCCATCCGTGCAATGGCGCTGAATATTGCAACGCTGCGGGATTTGCTGCTGGAATGAAGATGAATTCCCGAAATTTCAACATTTGCAAGTCCGGAAACTACATTGACAGCCTCTGCAAATTTACCGGTTTCGTAGCAGAATCCGAATCTTCCGCTTTCCTCTCCCATGGTTGTTTCACCGGGGCACATACTTTCAAGGTTAAAGTTACAGCGAATTCCCACCTTATATTTTTTGTCCGGATTGGCATTTGCAAAATCTGTAAGCCAGCTAAGCTCCTGTTTCGAATCAAGATTCACATATCCGCCTGCCAAAAGCACATCCTTAAAGGATTTTTCTCCCTTGTAGGGTCCGTTATATACAATCTGTGAATCCTCAAATCCAAGATATTTTGCCAGGCTGTACTCATCCTCCGAAACAACCTCTGCCAATGCCCCATTTGCCTTAACAAACTTTACAAGCCAGGGAAGCGAATTGGTTTTGAAGGAATAACCCACAAGAAAATTGCCCCAGTTCTCCATAAGGGAACCGGTAAGCATATCATAATATCTCTGTAAAATCGGCTCATCTATTACAAAATAAGGGGTTTGCAATTTCTGCTCCATGTATGGACACTCACTTTCTGTAAAATAGAACTTTCGCTCTCGTGTAAAATGCGTAAAACACAACGCTTTTTGCGTATAAAACACGCACTTTTTCGGTTTGTAACCGAAGCACATTCGTATTATAATAAAGAATGAATTATCACAATCATTTTGACGTTAATTCATATCATTGTCAAGTTATCTCAGACTGAGATATGAAGTCTGCCATAAAAGGAAAATGAGGCATAGAAAGAAGATTTACCTATGAAAGACCGCATTTACGTATGCCATACATACTATCACGTATATGTCAGCTGCCTTAAGGAGCTGGCACTCCCCAAGGAAAAACAGGGCTGTGCTACTCTTGTACTCAGCACAATGTCCAACGATTTCGGCAACCTTAAGGAAAGGGCAGATTTTTGTCCCCTTTTTGAAAATGTGGTTATGTTCGACGAAAAGGAAGATGTCTTCTTCGATGAACTTAAGCCCTACAATACGGATAAAGGCAATATCGTACTTAACATGCTTTCCCGCATGAAATATACAAAACTTTTCGGAAAACTGGAGGCGGCCTACGTTCCGGTAGATTTCAAGGAATATAAAGATATTTATGTATTCTGCGATTCGGACCCGATCGGTTACTATTTAAGCTACAAAAAGATTAAGTATCACGCAGTGGAGGACGGCTTAAACTGCATCCAGTATTATGATACGGCAAGATATGACAACAGAGGTCATTTTGGTTTGAAGGCCTGGATGGCTTCCAAGAACCTTATATTTATACAAAACGGCTATTCCAAATACTGCATCGATATGGAAATTAATGACTTAAGCGTTGTTCCGTACCCATGCAAAAAATATATCGAATGTCCCAGAGCGTCATTGGTGGAACGACTCACCGATGATGATAAGGAACTTCTGATCAGACTATTTATCGAAAATCTTGACGGGCTTCTTGCACAGCTCAAATCCGGCTCAAGTCACAAGGTTCTTGTTCTTTCGGAGCCTCTGTGCGACCACGAAACCAGAAAGAGAATTTTCTCGGATATTATCAGAGACTACACAACCATAGACGGCGAACAGGCCCAGGTTATTATTAAGCCTCATCCCAGAGATGATATGGACTACACCAAAGAATTTTCCGAATATATCATTTTAAGTGGTATGTTCCCGATGGAAATACTCAATTACATTCCAAATCTGTCATTTGACAGAGTAATATCCGTACTTACGGTTCCTCACGGAATTCTGTTTGCCAAGGATATTCTGTTTTTGGGGGATGACTTTTTGGACAAATATGAAGCGCCTGAGATTCACAGGCAAAATGATTTGATATAACACATATATTAATGCGTACACAAACACGCAGGGGGGAATCATGCAAGACTTCTTATATTCCATAATCAGTGCAATTGCCCTGGTTATTCATATTATCATAAATCCGGCTCTGTTTCAGAAGGGCAAATGGAGAACAAACAAATATAGATCTTATCCTATGCTAATGGCAGCAATATTTGTTTACTACATCACCGACGCACTCTGGGGTGTATTTGCCGGTTTCAACAATATCCCTGCGCTTTTTATCGACACAACACTTTACTATGTAGCCATGGCGGCGGCTGTTGCCTGCTGGCTGACCTACATTATCGAATACCTTGATTTAAACAGTGTTACGAGCAAAATCTTCAAGTATATCGGATGGACTTTCTTCTTTGCGGACATTTTAACTCTTATCATTAATTTCTTCTATCCATGTTTCTTCTGGTTTGATGAAAATGATGCTTATCAGGCAGGTGTTATCCGTTACTCTGCATTATGGATCCAGGTTGCCCTTTTCTTTGTTACCGTTCTCATTACAGGATGGAAGACTACGCACATCAGCGGAAGCAGCCAGCGACGACACATTGCCATTTTCCTGTTCAGTATTGTTATGCTTCTTGCAAACTATTTTCAGATACTCTATCCTCTGCTTCCCATATATGCAATGGGATGTCTGATTGGATGTTGCATTCTCCATGTATATGTTGTGGAGGATGAACGTGAGGAATACCAGCAGATTATCGCCGAAGAAAAGGAACTGGCCGAGGCTGCCAGTCAGGCCAAAACCTCATTTCTGTTCAGTATGTCTCACGATATTCGTACTCCTATGAATGCTATCCTTGGTTATACACTCATGGCAAGAAAGAAATCCAATGATCCGACTGTTAACGATTATCTGAAGAAAATCGACATAGCCGGAAATCAGCTTCTTTCTCTCGTTAACCAGGTTTTGGAAATGTCACGAATCGAATCCGGCAAAATCGTTCTTCAGGAACAACGGATTGACATGTATGAAGGTGCGGAGGTAGTCCGCTCCGTATATGCTCCTCAGACAGAGTCAAAGGACATTAAACTGACAGTTGAAGTTAGGGATTTGGAACACCCGCGTGTAATCGGAGATAATGACAGACTTTCACAGATTACCAACAATCTGGTGGGAAATGCCGTAAAATATTCTACGGAAGGTGGTTCTGTATACACCTACGTGGAGGAAGAGCCCTGCGATAAGCCGGGATACGCTATATACAAAATGACCGTCGAAGACACCGGTATTGGAATGAGTGAAGATTTTATTCCTCACATCTTTGAAGAATTTTCAAGAGAAGCAACTTCAACGGTTAGTAAAATACAAGGTTCCGGACTAGGTATGTCCATTGTTAAGCAGATGGTAGATCTTATGGGCGGAACAATTGAAGTAGCCTCAAAGATTAATGTAGGTTCAAAATTCGTTGTACGTGTTCCGTTAAAAATCGATACAGAATATGTAGCGGCAGAGCAGACAGATGATGACCTGCTGTCTGTTTCCCTTGACGGTATGCATATTCTCCTTGTGGAAGACAATGAAATGAACCGTGAAATCGCTCAGGATATTCTTACTGATGCCGGCGCTCTCATCGACACGGCAGACAACGGATTAATGGCAGTAGAAATGGTCAAAAACTCCACATCCGGCAAATACGATGCCATACTTATGGATATTCAGATGCCCGGTATAGATGGATATGAGGCGACCAGAAGAATCCGTGCTTTGGATAATCCTGAACTCGCCTCAACAGTTATCTTTGCCATGACAGCCAATGCATTTTCAGAAGACAGACAAAACGCTCTCGATGCCGGTATGAACGGTCATTTGACAAAACCCATTGACCTTCCACACCTTTTGAGAACGTTGTCTTCGTTGCGCAAGTAGCGCCTATATCGCTATAAATCAGTCGCGCCTGTACCTGTAAGCGTACCTATAAATCAGTCGCGCCTGTACCAGGTTTGGGTATCCTCATACTTGTCGGTCTCTTCTACCTCTCTTGGTGCAAGTACTACTTCAATAGAATCTGAGCCTTCCTCAGGCTTATATATTTTGAATGCACTCCATTCTTTATTACCGTCAATATCATTTCCATGTCCTATTATGACAAATTCACCACCGGGGTCTCTTTGCAGATATGTAGGATAATAAGCCCTTTGTCTGGTCATTACGCTTCCTTCATCCGCTTTGCTGATATCCATTCTCGTAAGAGCAACTGTATTCTCATCCACTATCTCTATTTTTGTTGCAAATCCGCTTGCTCGCTCAAATACAGACCAGGTTCCCACAAACCAGTCATCACCGACAGTTTCCTGCACTTCTTCAGTTCCTTCAGTCTGTATATTGGAACCCGATTTGTATGCGCCTATGTCTTTAAGGTAGTCGCAGAACTTGTCTATAGCCTCATCCTTCTTGTATTTTGAAGCATATCCAATCCACTCATTAAGGAGTGTTCCGTAATTATAGCCGCTCTTTCCAAGCTTCTTAAGTGCATCCTCATCCACATACTGGGAAATGTATCTTCTGACATTTACCAGTCTCTCGAGACGATTACGTATGTTGAAATCCTTGTCCGAAGTCTCTCCGAAGAACTGCTTGTAATTGCTTGCTTCCAAGGCACCGTAGTTATAATTAAGCATTTCCTCAATACATGCTTTTTCTTCCTGCTTTATTTTCTCGGCTTCAGCCTCCTGGGAACGTCGAAGTTCGAAATATTCCATAAGTCCTTCTTCCGCTCTCGCTTCGAACTGGTTCCTGTATTTCTCAGGAATATCCTTATAGGTATCATAATCCCATCCATACTGCTTGCAAATGGAATCAATGTTGTCAAGGTTATAAAAACGGCCCACACCCTTAGCCATGGTGAATCCGCTGGAGGTGTTGAGATACATTAAAAATGACTCTCTGTCCCCGGCAAATACCTCATTTCCCCAGATATCGGAGGCACCGTTCTTATATATCTGATACAATTCCTCAACCTGATTTGATTTCCAGTTGGTAAATGCCATATTTCCAAGTGAAGCAAGGAAAGCAGCTCCCTTGGTCGCAAACTCGGCACCCGGTGTAACATTTTGCATAACACCGCCCAGTTCTTTGGCTGCATCCTCCCAGTCACCTTCCATCATGAAACCGGCCATACGGGCAACTCCACCTGTATTTCCAAGAAGAGTTTGGGATCCGGCTCCGGCAAACTCACTGCCCAGCACTTCATCGATTCTGTCTGAAAATTTCAGATCATCCCAGCAATGCACAAGTGCACCGTTAAGGGTATCCTCAAGTCCTGTCTGCATGGCATCCCTGTCTCCGTCAATAACTCCACGGGTAAGTGTAGTCATTGCTTTTGTTCCCGTTTCAATGGTATTGCCGTACTTATAAGGTTCTTCCTCTGTTCCCTTAAATCTTCCACCCAGGTAATTAACGGTGCTCTGAATAAGGTCTTCAGTTGCGGATTTGGTAAGTCCCATTGCCTCAACCTTGGCCCTGACATAGGGTTCCAGTTCTGATGCTGCCTGCTTATTCTGCGAATTATCGATAGCCAGCTTCATGCTGTATTCATTAAGGAATACCTCAATCTGCTCCTCTTTTGTAAGTTTAGCTGCCCCAAATAATGAAAAATGCGGCAGATATACAGACATTGTTCCATTTTCGGTATCAATAATATCCGGCGTCAGATATCTTGCGCCGTTATCTTCATCAAAATAAATGAACATCAATCGATTGATATCCGCATCCTTTGGAATCTCAACCGTGTACAAAACATCATCTCCAAGAATTGCTCCGTCATAGCCGTCGCATTCAAAGGAAACCGGATTTGACAAAAGCGTATAACGACTGTTATCACAATATTGCTCGGCTTCATTATTATTGAGCTCGGTGGCTGTAACTTCCATGCCTTCGTACACACCATCCTTAACCTCATATGCAAATTCGCCTGCGCTGTTCTTCTTAAGCCATCCCGGGGTAACAAATGCGCAAATGGCAAGCTCTACTATCATAACCAAGGCAAGAAATATTTTAATTCCATTAAACTTCTTCATATCTCTTTCCTCCTTTATGGTCTTACCAATGCCAGGTATGCAGGTGTTCCGTCAGGCGTGTCAATATAACCCACAGCGTACTGCTTCTTATCAGGCATTGTGTAGAATGTGTCAATGTGAACGTTTCCGCCACCGGTAGCATATACTGCGCCGGCTTCAAAATTACCGCTGTAATTAAGAATGGGACTGCCCTCTTCACTGATTACCTCGGTATTTTCAAAATGTAATTCATACAGGTCAAATGCAACATCTGCCTTCTGACCGTCTATCTTCAAATTAACATTAAGGAACTCTATTCCGTAAGAATTCATCTTTCTGTCGGGATCATAGAAAATGAAACCCTTCCAGTCTCCCACCAGCTGCTCGGAATTATAGATGTAAGTAGCATCCGCCGGAACTCCATTGTAATGAACATTATCAAAGTACCACATGAAATCCGATAAAGATGGACGCGCCGTTGTAGAATAATCTTCTATGTCTACAATTCCCTCGATACCTTCGGTATCAAGAAGCCCTGCATCCCCTGCATCATTGGTCTCCGCTGCGTCGGTGTCATCTGCATTGTCATTGCCTGAAGTTGTGTCATCTGCATCCTTATTTCCTGCGGTGGAATCATCTGCATCCTTATTGCCTGTACTACTGTCAGCCGCATCTGAATCGCCTGCATCGGAATCATATGCTGCAACATCAGTATCACCGGTTTTAGCATCAATATCATCGGATTCAGAACCATCCTTGGCATCATTTTCCGCAACTACTGCAATAGAACCGGGCTTTTTAACTCCTTCATCCTTCTTAAAAACGGACACAAGAATAACAACCAGTAATGCAACATCAATCAAAAGCATTATGATTCCCACCGGTCCGAGACCATTCTTTTTTCCCTGTTTATCAGAACTACTCACACATTTCCTCCAAAATCATCTTATACTGCGACTTCTTAAACCACTCTCCAAACCTTTTACACGACAAATGGTTTGGAGGTAGTATCTATTATAACATACTTTTCTGTTTCTGCCTTTCACACATTATTTA
Source organism: Lachnospiraceae bacterium (assembly GCA_045639685.1). GTDB lineage: Bacteria > Bacillota > Clostridia > Lachnospirales > Lachnospiraceae > Colinaster. Next base: position 17,471 of record JAZUDO010000061.1, on the reverse strand, counting down.
AGGAAAACTTCCCCCCGATACACCAACTTACCCCGTCTTCCCTGCACTTTATCAAATCTTTCCAGAACTTCCCTGCACTTTATCAAATCTCTCCAAAACTTCCAGCATATCCTCCGGCAGGAAATTCTTTCCTTCAGCCGCAATCTCTGCAGGTATCCCGTAGTATGCTTCAGCCATGGCTCCCGCAATGGCAGCCAGAGTATCTGTATCACCACCCAGAGAAACTGCATTGCGGACTACGTCCTCGTATGACTCTCCGTCGAAAAATGACCTGAGTGCCTTCGGCAGTGAATCCATACAGGACTCAACATGCTCATGACGCTTACGCATTTCATCAAGACTCTCTGAAATGTCATAGCCAAACTCTTTGGTGATATAATCAAGAATCTCTTCCTTTGTGCTTCCGGTTCTTCCCATATACATAACGGTTGCCGTACAATCAGCACCTTTTATTCCCTCCGGGTGGTTATGCGTTACTTCAGCAGTAGCCCTTGCCACTTCTCTTGTCCTTTCAAGAGAATCATATAATAAGCCTGCTGCCGATACTCTCATGGCTGAACCATTTCCAAAGCTATTGTAAGGTCTGGGATTGCTACCGTTAAAGAGCCATCCCCAGAATCTTCCGCCGTAGCCCGCATTGGGATATTTGTGTCCCCAATCCTGCATGCTTTCGATGACCGCCTTCTTAACGGTCTCGATATCAGCATCAAGTCCGGCGTTCATAAGTCCTTCACCGACAGCAATTGTCATTGCTGTATCATCTGTAAATGAATCCTCTGCAGTAAAAAGCTTAAACTCCTTTGTCTTTCCTCCTCTGTCAAACTCAAATCTGCTTCCTATAACATCTCCAAAAATTGCTCCGTACATAACATCTACCTCCTTTTCTTGAGTTCAGTTTACTACTTTGGTTTTTGTAGAAGGTCAACCGACAGGCGACTTTGAAGAATAAAAGAAAAAGATTTTTTTGATTTTTGATTTGATGTTGCTTTGGACGCTGATTGCTCCCGCCCTCCGACCGCTTTCTTGTTCCGATTTACCATCCGACCACATTCTTGTTCCAATTTACCATCCGACCACTTTCTTGTTCCAATTTACCATCCGACCACTAGTATTCTTAGTTTTGATGGCACTCAACTCACTTCTTTTTTCAGGAAATTGCCATTGAAAAGCTTGTCATAATGAATTGATAGTACTAAAACCTCAAGAAATACTGTTCGAGTGGTCATTTTTGTACCATTAGATGATGTTTTGAGCGTAGCCAATGGTAACAGTAAGAAAATTACTGCCAAATTCTTACCATCACATAACTCTAAGCAAGCCGTTTAATGGTAAAGTGGTAACGCCAGCGTTTTCTTATTTTCATATCTTCTTTGGATATCACATCAACCTCTTATGGATATCACATCAACCTCTTATAGATATCAAGCATACTTTCCATCTGATATCTCAACAACCAGGAAGCATTGGAATACTCCGGCTCAGCCACTTCATTCCCGCCGGCATCAGCCTCAGCCACTTCATAAACCGGTTCAAACACTGCAGAACCGTAGCCAACCTCAACCCTTGCCTGCCTCAGCCACTTCGTAAATAGGTTCAAACACTGCAGAGCCGCAGATTTTATAGAATCTGCTTATTACACGCTTGATAAGCGCATCAATCTGTTCCTCGTTGGCATTGATGCAGATAAGAATAAACTTGTTCTTTCCGTATCTTGAGAAGATATCAACATTACGGATACATTCTGTGATACTCTGTTCCATGTACTTCATGGCTACCTCTGTCTCCTCAAAGGAAACAGGACTCTTCTGCTTTGAAGCCATGGTAATCATAACAAGACGCAGTTCAAAGTTGTAACGTTCACATATATTTCTGGTGTATTCATACAGTTTGGTAAACTGGCGATATTCAACATCCATGGCGCCTTCGTAGTAGCCGCTTGTCATAATGGATTTCTGAAGAAGATTGATGTTAACGGAATCCTCTTCACGTTCCCTTGCAGTCTCATTGTAGATATAGTAACCGGCCTTGCCGTTCTGCTTAACATGATAAAGTGCCTTATCGGCATGATTATATACATCCTCATATATATCTTCGGTATCCGTCATAACAATTCCCGCGGACACAGACGCAACCTTTGTAACCGGGTTTTCATTCTTAAGCTTGAGATAATTCTCAATTATATCCGCAACAATTCTTGTGGCCTCTTCTTCGCTGACTTCCTCGAAAAATGACAGGAATTCGTCACCGCCCAGTCTGCAGGCAACCACACCGTTTCTGCCCTTTAATATCTGCCCAATAATCTTTAAGGCAGCATCCCCGGCTTCGTGACCATAAGTATCATTAATCTTCTTGAGATTATCCACGTCAAAGAAGACAAATGCTCCCGCCTTCTCCCGCATTGCTTCATATATTTTACGCTCTCCCACGTTCCTTGTAAGAAGTCCGGTAACAAGGTCAACCTCTTCCTCAGCTGAACCTGTGGTAATCTGTTCCATAACCTTCTTGAGCAATTCTCCCGATTCCTTAGCCACAGACATATTTCCGCTTTCGACGGAATCATCCACAGGTTTATTAACCTCAAGTTCAAGTTCACCGGCATCAAACATCCGAATAAATTCATCCACCATGTCCGGATCAAACTGCTTGCCTTTTCCCCGAACAAGTTCTTCCCTTATCTTTGCGGAATCCATCTTCTTACGATATACACGTGAAGAATTCATGGCATCATAAGCATCCGCAATGGCAACAATTCTTGAAACATAAGGAATCTCTTCGCCAATAAAGCCATCCGGATAACCACTTCCGTCATACCTCTCATGGTGATGGCGTGCAATCACAGAAGCATCCTTTATAGTACTTGAACCCTTAAGTATTTCCGCTCCGATAGTTGTATGTGTTTTGATAAGGCTGTACTCTGTATCCGTAAGTCTTCCGGGCTTGTTCAAAATAACATCCGGAACACCAATCTTGCCCACATCATGTAAAATGGCAGCATAGCGGAGGTCCTCAAGCTCACTTTCATTCATTCCAAGTTTCTTTCCAAGCAACACCGCATAACCTGCAACTCTGTTGGAATGACCTTTTGTATATGTATCCTTGGCATCAATTGCATCTGCCAGGGTAATAACCATTTGCATGGAAAGTTCTTCAACTTCCTTCTGACGCTTCTTAACCTCTTTGGTCTGGATCTCAACCTCTTCAGCCAGGTTATTTCTCAGGTATTCAAGCTCGGTAATGTACAGATGCTCCTTTGTAATATCCCTAAACCAGCGAATATTTCCTTCTATCTGCTTACTGTACTCTGACTTGATTTTTAAAAATGCGTATCGCTTGTCATTTATAGTAACTTCCTGTCCATCCTCAGCCTCAAGCAGCATATTAACCTTTGGACCAATGTCATTTATCGGCATCATTATGCTGACACCCTCGAGCTCCTCCCCCAGATAAGACCTGCAGGCTTTGTTGGCAAACAGATATCCTTCGTCGTCATCGGTTACAAGAATCATATCATCAAGTTCATTAAGAATGTCTTCCTGAGTATTTGTCTTGAGGGAATAAGCAGGATACAACCTGTTCACCCGCAGAACAAAAGCTACGCCGATAACCGTAACAATGGTCGATATGTCAATAACAGAAAAGAACAGAACATCCACTACAAATGAAATTCCAATGGCAATGGTTACCCCCAAAACCCACAGGATACTCTTACGAAGAATTTTGTTCTGTAAAATGTATTTTCTCTTTAAGAAACTGTACACAACCAACCCAACAATAATCAGAAGATACATAATCATCAGGCCAATATATGCCATAAACAATGGGCCATGAACCACATCCGGAACAATAATTGCCCCAACCTTGTTAAGAGTAATGGAATCATACATCAGATGATAAGCGCTGTCTGTACAGAAAAATGATATTACCGTGAGGTTTGCAAGCATCATAAGAACATTCTGCCACGTTCTTATACGATAACCGCAGTTTGTGCACACATACTGAACAAAACAGAAGGCAACATAGACCGCCCCGATATGCTCAAAAACAGTGGAAATAGAATACGACCCTTCATCAAAAGCAACCAGTGAATAGGTGTATCCCGAAATAAATAAAAGATTGGCTGTAACAAGAAGCAAAAGAATCTTCTGCGACGGAGAAGGCGTCTGCTTATATACACTGAAAAATTCAAACATTGCCACAAAGGTAAGAATAATATATACAGAAATGATAACTGTTCCCATTTGCCACCTCATAAATGCTGCATATGCATATTTTGCTACATATGTAAAATATTATGTTATAACCCATAAAAAAACCTGTGCTAATACGTATATTTTAACATAGAAAGGTTTATAAACATACTGTATGATATATACATTACGAATTCATATTTGACATACGTGCCTAACAAATTATTAGTCCAAGACGGAGAGAACCCCATATGGAAGAAATGAAATACTGCTCCAACTGCGGAGCGCCGATTAATATACATACCGACAAATGTCCTCACTGCGGTTATACCAATATTGAAGGTGCAGAGGAAAAGTACCTAAACGAGCTTGAGGAAATTAAAGACAATCTTGCACAGGTTGAAAAGGAACCTGCCAAGGCGCTGAAAAAAGGCTTGTCAAAGGGAGCAAAAGTATTACTGTGTACAGTCGGTATTCTGATTGCAATTGCAGCTGTATACACAATAATATTATTGGTAGAATTACGAAATTCTCCCAAATTTAATTTGTCCCCCGAAGAGGAAGCTTATGCATCTGCCTATAAGGTTCTCGCAGGAGAAGAACTGGAAGAGGCCTATGTCAATCGGGATATACCACGACTGGCCGAGATATTTGATAAAGCCTATTCAGAGGACAGAGTATCTCTCTGGGGTGACCCTCACTACGAGACCGGATATGCCGCAAGCTGTTATATGAAGCTTCAGCAGTGCTTAGAGGACCTTGACAGGGGCAAACTCAAAAAGCGTGAAGCCGAGGATATGACATATTACTGCTTCTATTTCTACTACAGGTCATATGGTGATGACGGAGCGGTAATATTTGACGAAATCAGAGATGAGGAGATCCTTCCGATTCTTGGTGACAGGCTGGGATATACCATAGAGGATATGGAAGCACTTCGTGCCGAGGTAACCGATCCACCTTATGTAGTAAGATCAAAAATACACAAAGTTTCAAAAGATCATTATAAAAATTATCACTAACGAAAACATCAGTATTGCAGATAGAAAGGGAAATAAAAATGAAATGTCAGTATTGCGGAAATAATATAGGACTGGAAGAAAAATATTGTCCCCATTGCGGAAAGTTGAACACACAGGCAGCAAAGCATGTGGAGGACATGGAGAATTACAAAGAGGATTATGACAGAACCAAAACATCTGTCATCACCAAAAGTACAAAGTTTAACAACAGAACCGGCAGACTGGTTGTTATTGCTGTTCTGCTTTTGCTTGTTGCAATAATGCTGATTATCACCAAAAACTATTCCGATTTTGACACAAGAATGGAAAATAAAGAGAAAAGATTAGCACAGGAACTTGAAAAGAACCGTGAAAATGTATCAGCCACTCTAAAGGAGATGGAAGAGCACAGAGAATATCTTGCAATGCACTATTATGTGCTTAACAATCAAATTCGAACAGACGATGAATATGGAGATTATGCACGTGTTTTTTCCGCAGTCACGAGTTATAGTGTAATTCACGATGATATTCTCAATATTCTGGACGGCTTTGATTACTATGGCGAAAAGACTCCCGAGGACTGGTGTGATGACATTGCCATTTACGTAGCCGACTGGCATTTATATGTTGAAGGAGAATTCTGGCACGATTCACCGGACTCTGCCATGCATGCAGGTGAACATGGTGCATTCCTTGCAGATGCCAAGCAAGAAACTCAGGATATGATCAAGGTTTATTTCAATCTGACAGATGAGCAGGCCAACTCAATGTGGGATATGGAAGAATCTGAAATAGCATTAATGTTACGTGAACAATATAAACTTCTCTATTAGGGAGGCCGAAGAAATGAGTAAAACAAAAGAAAAGAAGGATTCCTTAACAATCATCCTTGATATAATTATTATTGCCATGGTTTTTGTAGTAATCGGTGTCGGATACCGACTCTATTATCATTACAGTTTTGCAAAGGATGCTTCAAACTTTATGCAGGATTCCCACTCTATGGCATTTGAATTGGAAAGAAATGATTATGCAACTTTGATTCAGGGAAAATATATAAATGAGATAAATGGTGACACCTCTTCAAAGGATTATCATGCCCTGGCTGATTATGTAGAAGCAGCCTTCAACCATAAGATTTATGAAGGTATGGGATATACAGAAAAAGCCCATGACCAAAAGGAAATCATGAATGAATCCCTTGAGGATATGGGCAGCTTGACAATATTCGCCGAACAGGCAGACGAAATGTTTGAATAGAACTTTATGAAAAAATCAACTGCACGTACAATTAAATATTTATTATGTGGAATACTTGTTGGTGCCGGTGCAATTCTCCCCGGAATCAGCGGTGGTGTATTATGCGTTGTATTTGGAATATACAGACCACTTATGGAAGTTTTTGTGCATCCAAAGGATGCCCTTCGAAAGAACCTGCAAATGTATATACCTGTTGCCATTGGCTGGGCAGCAGGATTTTTATTGTTCGCCAATCTGATCAATCTGTGCTATGAGATTTCTGAAAATCGTACCGTCTGGCTTTTTATCGGTCTGATCGTTGGTACGTATCCTTCCCTGTGGAAAGAAGCCGGAAAGGAAAAACGTAATAAATATTCAATACTATCAATGATACTGTGTGGTTCAGTAGTTGGAGCAATCCTTTTGACAGTGAGGTTTTTGCCTGATATACAAGTAAATGTCAACACCTTCTGGTACCTGTTTGCAGGAATACTATGGGGAATCAGTATTGTAGTTCCCGGTATGACCTCTTCATCAATTCTTATGTCACTGGGCATATACAAAAGCATGAATTCCGGGTTGGCTTCTCTTGACATGTCGGTAATTATTCCATGGGTGATCGGCATGGCTGTTGCAGTTATGCTTCTTACCCGTATTGTAAACATAGTATTTGAAAAATATCATAGTTATGCATTTCATGGTGTATTCGGCATAGTGGTGGCATCTACACTTGCCATTACACCTCTGTCATATAGTGGGATAAAAGATTTTGCCATCAGTTTATTGTTTGCTGCCATCGGTGGTATTGCAGCTTTGTTAAGTTCAAAACCGGATGGCATCGTTAAGTAAGATACATACATTTCATAATTACTATCTGATCGTTTAAAATATCTCCCTGCACCCGCAAACAGATAAAATTGAAAAAAGATTGTTTTATCTGCCTGCTTTGCTTTATTCTTGCAGATAAATATCCAAAAACCCCATTTTTATCTGCACAACTTGCTCTATTCTTGCAGATAATTTTCCAGAAATTTCTTTTTTATCTGCACAACTTGCTTTATTCTTGCAGATATTTTTCCAAAAACCCCATTTTTATCTGCACAACTTGCTTTATTCTTGCAGATAATTTTCTAGAAACTTCTTTTTTATCTGCACAACTTGCTTTATTCTTGCAGATAATTTTCTAGAAACTTCTTTTTTATCTGCACAACTTGTTTTATTCCTGCAGAAAATTTTCCCAAAACTTCCTTTTTATCTGCACACCACCGGATTTTTCCGGTTATTTATCAATAATCAGCCCTGAATATCCGGGCCAATGAAGCTTGTTGCTTCGTTATGTATCAGATTAATACCTTAGAACGGCTTTGTCATTGAACCTGTGGTTTAAAATACCCCCAAAAACACCCCATTGAACCAGTGGTTTAAAATACCCCCAAAACACCCCATTGAACCGGTGGTTTAAAACTGCCAAAAAAAGAACATCCCCGTCAACGACGAGGATGTCTTCAATACCTTTATGAAGTAATCTGCTTAAGATTACAAAATTATCCAAGCTTGGTAATGACTTGCCGGAAAGCCATTTGTAGATTGCCTGGGGATTCTCAAATCCCATGACGTTCTGCACGTCTTTCACTGTGTAGCCATTTTCCGCAAGCAGCTTCTTAATTTGTTTTCCAGTCTCCTTTTGGCGGATTGACAAATACATTGGTTCCATTTCTTTGTACCTCCGTAATCTTGAACATCATTTCCATCCCGAATCACGATTTTTAGAGTTAGACCTACATTATATCGGACGAAACGGAAAATGTCATTAGTTTTTAGATCGACTGAAAATACTTAGTTTTTAGATCAACTGAAAATACTCCAAAGTCCTTTTTGCTTAATCTTGAAGGTAACCTTCTTGGTTCCGCAATATCCCCTTTCCTGGTTTCCGCATAAAGTAACTGTTGCGGTTCCGATTCCGGTATTGTTTGTAATGGCAACTATTTTGAAATCAGCGTCCAACTTAAGTTCAGTTCCATCCTTCATAAAAGCCGAAATATCATCCGGATCCAGGGAATATGTACCATCTTTATTTTCGCCAACCTTCGTACCGGCACCGGTATAAATCTGGTCCTTAATCTTAATGGTTGCATTTGCAATATTATTATCTCTTGCGACCTGATATTTTGCTTTATTCGTGACATTTTCCTCGTACAGGTATTTTCCGTCCTTTCCCTGAACAGGTTTTATAACAACATATACCCATGTACCACTGTCAACTTTATCTGTTTTTGTCAAAGTTTTTCCTGTAGCACTGTCCTTATGATACTCTAACGTATAATCCGTCTTTTCCTTCAGAACAGCTCCCGCCGCATCGGTTACGGTAACCTTTGAGTACCAATTGTTAGCCTTGTCGACGTATTTCACACCGGGAGCATTGATTGTACAATCTTTCAAGGAAGCCTGCTCTATTGTAAAGTCCGCAGTTATTGTACCCTTAAAATTGCCTTTTCCCTTGACGAGTACAGTTGGTTTCTTACTATCAGGCAGTGAAGAAAGCGTAGCACTGTCAACAACAGTCTTATTGTTCTTATAGGTAACGGTGTAATCCACACCTTCCGTAAGAATTACCTCGTTAATCATATCGCCAAATTTAACCACAATTGTAGGCTTTGCTCCTGACGGAGAATATGTTGCAGAAGAGCAACTTGAAATTCTAAAGCCAGCGGTTGAAAAATGGTCCACGTTATAAGGATTTATCTTAAAAGTTTTCTTGGCTTTTCCTTCATAAGCCCCAATACCGATTATGGTTATGGTAGCTGTACCGGGATAAAGATTGTTGGTGTATACAAGCTTGTAGTCTTTATCCGCCACAAGATCAACCATATCCTTTCCGACCTTGTACTTAAGTGTTATGTAAGGGTAAATCCTTTTTCCGGTATATTCAATTGGCGGAAAGGTTGTTTTGCCATCAACGTATACCTTGGCACCACTGATATTTCTTCCCCTAATGGTAAAGGTCAAGGTTTTGCTGTCGACATAGTACAAGCCCTTACCATGAACGGTAACCTGTCCTTTTCCGGCTGCAACATTGTTATCATAAGTAAGTGTATAATCAACACCTTCGGTAAGTAATGTGTTGCCGTCCTTAACGGTTACACCGGGCTTGATAAATGTTCCCGTATAGTCAAAGGTGCTCTTGGAAAGGCTGATTTTAAGTTTCGATACCTGCTTAACAGCCTTTGCATCCAAAATGCGAATATACGCTATTCTTGTGCCTGTATAATTACCGTTACCTGTAATCGTAACCTCATAAACTCCCGGATTAATGTATGCACCTGCAGATGTATCAGAGAAATCTACACTGAAATCCTTATTCAGAGCCAGCGGTTTTCCTGCAAAACGAATTGTCGGATTAACCTTCTGAGCCTTATTGTTGGCAACCTTAATGAGAGCATTTGTATCTACCGTCACATCAGAATCACCGACGTTTTTGCGGTTAATAGTAAAATACTCTGTAAGTGAACCGGAATAATTGCCCTTGCCCTTGATTGTTATGGAAGGAGCTTTGGTTTTTCCCTTGGCATCGTAGAAGCCCTCATCACCGGGTGTAAGGGTATACACATTTGTATTGTTTGCATAGGAAACAGTATAGTCCTTGTTGAGCACCAGCTTCATGGTACCGTCAAATACTACTATTGAAGGCTTAATGGCCGTTCCGGAAAATGTATATGAACCGACTTCCTCATTTGCCCCTTTAATCTTGTTATTATCAACACAAATTGTGAGATTTGAAAGACTGCTCTCCTTCTCATAATATGCGTAAAGGTCATACTGATTTGTATAAACCGTATTGGCGTCAACCAGTTCACCGGCACCGTTTGGTTCCGTATACCAGCCTACAAATCTATATCCCGTTGCATCTCCGGGCACATAAAGATTGGTGAGTTTCTCTCCCACAACCGCATATATTACATCAGTATTGTTATTGCCCTTAGCATACAGATTATGCAGCGTTATGCCGTCATCCAGAACCTTGACATATACATTGGCGTACTTGCTTCCTGTAGCACCCTGTTCTGCAGATATTCCGCCGACAGTAATGCATACACATATTGTATTGACTGTTTCCTGTTCGCCCTTTATATCAACATATCCCTCAGAAATAATCTTATCGGTAAATGACAGAGAACCTGTATTCTCAGTAATTCCCGCGATATACATATCCTTCTCTGCACCCGGTTCGATTGCCAGATATACCCTCTTGGTTTCACCAACATGAAGGGTTAATGGTGCACTCTGCGAATAGGTTACCGCAGTACCTGTTTCATTGACAGTCTTTACAGAGGTTACGTTGGAAACCACAGCCACCTTGCAGGTTGAACTCTTGGTAACACCTCCTGCAGTTGCGGTACAGGTAACATTTACATAGCCTGATTTGCTCAGAGTCGTAAGCTTAACCTTGGAGGTTCCATATCCGTTTCCGGTGCCTTTTGCCTCGGAATCCAGACTTTCAAGCTTGACTATGCTGTCATCCGAAACAGACCATTCATATTGAACCTTCTTAAGGTCCGTGGTATCGGACGGAACAACTGATGCCACAAGTTCAGCGGTCTTCTCCCCGTTTATGGATCTGTTCAACGTAATATTGTTTTTGTCAAATGCAACTCCGGTTATTTTCTTTACAGGAATAACCGTTACGGTTGTTTCATATTGCATTCCTTCCTTGGTTGTAGCAGTAATTGTAGTAGTACCAATATTTCTTGCCGTAACCGTACAAGGATTTGTCTTTGTTATCGAAGCTACTGATGACTTGGAAACCTTCCAGGTTACTTCCTCTGAAGGAACCGGTACACCGTCATCCAAAAGTGTCAATTCTGTCGTATCCCCCTTTGGAAGCTTTCCTATCTCTTCTTTAAAGTAATAATTAACTACCTGAACATTTATTGTAGCTGTTCCGGTTCCGTTACTGTAAGTCAGTGTAATATCGGCTTTTCCCTTTTTTTGGCCCTTAAGATAGATATCCATACCATTTCCTGTTGAAACAGAATCGGTTGTAGAAAAATCTTTTTCCGTTGCTCCAAGTTTCAATACTGTTTTATCTGAAGTCGTCCACTTTGCACTATATGTAGCACCCTTTGCATTATTACGGGCTGTAATCTTAACAATATCACCCTTCTGGATAAGTGCTGATTTCTGAACAAACATTTTGGGATTCAGGTCAGTAGTATGATTAAGGGATTTCTCTGCCATTGGGTAGGACTTATTAAAGGATTTGGAATTATATCCACCCTCTCGCTTGTGTCCGTCATAGAGCTCATAGTTTTGGGGATTGATATCCCAAGCTTCAAAATCCTTATTGCTCTTCAGGAAATATGTATATATCTTGCTTCCGCCCGGATCATCCCAGGTAACATCCATGTTATACCAAAGCTTTCCCTCTTCGGTTTCAACCTGCACAATATTCCAAGCGTGGTCATATACTCCCACTATATATCTGCAGCCGATGCCGGCCTCTGCACACAAACGGTAAAATGCTGCAGCATATCCCTGGCATACAGCTTTTCCATTACATAACGCAGCATGTGCGCCGTGAATATGATAAGTCGGTTTTAGACCGTCATAGGAAGTATAGACAATATTGTCACAAAGGTAGTTGTGTATATTTAGAATTTTCTTTCCATCTGTTATGGTATCACTATTCAGCTCTAATGAACTTACAAGGCTTGCTACCTTTGTATCAACCTCTTTTTCCTGTGCTGCAGTGGATGTATATTCAAACTGAATTGTAACTGCCCATGAAGAACCATAACCACGCGCACTGGACTTATATCCGATTGTATTGGCTGTAATGTAATCGCCTTCCTTGGGACTCTTGGCTTTACTTATGCTTTCCGCATCATTGATAATTGAACTCATAAATGAGTCAAAACCACCCAAATTTGCAGCATATGTAAATGTAACATCAGTTTGACGATTAACCATTTGGGTTCTTAAGAAATTACCGACAGCGGCAATACTGCTGTAGCTTCCCCCATTTACTCCGGCTAAGGCTTCTTCGGAGAAATCACCTTCAAAATACTCCAGCAGATCATCTTCAGTAACGACATCTGCAAAGGCATCGCCTACAAATACTCCGGAATAAGTTAATGTTCCGTCAGGATTTACCACAACAGGCTCCAGTTTACCGGTCTTAGTATTCTCTATCTCGGTTTCAATCTCTTCCTCGATTTCTTCTTCTATAGCCTCAAGGTCTTCTTCTGTATCCTCTTCTTCCGCCTCGAGTTCATCGATATCATCAAGTTCTTCTGAATCTTCAAGAGTGTCTAGGTCTTCAAGAGTTTCTGTTTCTCCAAGAACTTCTGTATCTCCAAGAGTTTCTGAGCCTTCAAGAGTTTCTGTTTCTTCTGCATTGGGAGCGTCTGAATCCACACCCGATGTTGTCATAAGAAGATTTTTAAGATTAGTTTCTTCTACATCATTGGCATCTGTGTCAGACTCTTCCTCATACCCTGTTCCGGAGCCCTGAACGCCACCGGTCACATCAGCAAGAGAAGGAACGCTCAATGCATTCACCATCATGGCAACCGCCAATATGAAACTCATTAACTTAAATACTGTTTTCTTTTTCATGGTTTTCACTTTCCTATATATTCTTCAAATTTTCTTCAAGACTTGTTTGATCAAGTTAAATTAATACACATACTATTTCATTATATCTTTTTTCGTTCTTCTATACAAGAAAGAGAGTTTTCAGGTTGTTTTTCACTCTTTTACAGGCTGGTTAGGTTGCTTTTCAGGCTGTTTTTCACTCTTTTACAGGCTGTTTTAGTCGTTTTGACTTACTTAATTCACCGGCAGAGCAAATTTCACCACCCAAAACCGCCAAAAAGGACAAAGAAATCAAAATACACAACACAAAACCGCCAAAAACCACAATCAAAAAGGACCGGCTATCAGCCGGTCCCAAGTATATTCTATTCAATCTTTTTCATATGTAGTTCTTACTCTTCATCTTTCTTATTAAGGCTTGATGCCCAAGCTGTTATAGCACTAAAGATTGCTACAATTGCAAGATAATCAATCTTGTATGCTGAACCGATGCGGATTGCTGTTACTACTTCCATTACTGTGCAAATGATTGCTACTGTAAGTACTGTATACATTGCCTTCTTACCTGTTAATGTGTTGATTACGTTTTTCATGATTTTGTTCTCCTTAGTATTTTGATTTGGCTTCGTGTGAAGCTCTTGTGTTCTCTTGATGACTTAATATTACCAAGAGTTAAGGAGAGTAACCATCGAAATGGCTTACAGTAATCTTACAGGGTTGTAAGATAAGCGTTCGTTGTTAAAAAAATGCATTTTTACAGCATATACGCCTCACCATTCACCTGAGCCCACAAATCATCTGCCATAGTTGCAGTCTTCCAGCCGATTTCTTCAAAATCAGTTGCTCTATCATAATCCTTAATATCTGCACTGGTCCTTGTGATAGCATTCGCAAGTCCATATTTTGACAGATCCCCGCCTTCAACCAGATGACGGAGTATTCCGGTCTGTTCCTTTCCGTTAATGTCAAATACCTTTCCTGCAAGCTTTACCACCTCTCCCGGATCCCCGGTAAGCATCTGACCTTCCGATTGCTGAAGCTTGCGCACAACCTTGTCAAACATAACATCATCAATAGCCACCTTAGCTGCATCACGAAGTCTAAGAATAAAAGCTTTATCCTCTGCCTCAACGGTTTCTGTCGATAAAATCTGCATACTGCCTTCTATCGGCTGCACAACACGTCCTACATGAGTTTTCCTGTCGGCCATTTCGTTAACAACCATTCCATTCGTACAGACCAAACGATTAACAAAGGGTTGAACAGATACGGCTCCCATACCGACCTCCGAATTCGTTATGACAATACCGCCTTCAACTACATCCCCCCGCCTTACCTCCTTTTGAAGTTTGTGATTAACAATCTTTATATACATTTTTCTCTCTGTCACTTCACAGCTCATAACCTCAAACTGGTCGGTTCCGGCAAACATGGGTAAAATACCTTCTGCAACAAGGAGATTATCTATTCGTCTGTACTGAGCCGACAAAAGTGCTCTACCTACATTTTCCTCTGGGAACATAAAAGAACGTACCATAAAATTATTATCCAGTTCACTAAACCAGGTATTAACGTTCCGAGCCAAGAGATCCGGCTTTTCTTTGCGCATCAAGTCATAATATTTTGCCGGAATATTCAAGGTTGTTCCTATCTGACGATGCAGAATGTTAGAAGCATTGAATTCCTGCTTTTCCTTTGTTTTCAAATGGTTAATTTCAAATGTAATGCCATCTTCCTGCATTCTCATGCCCTGAGCAGGTGCAATAAAATCCGCCTTGGCATCATGCTGACGCTCTAATTCTGTCACTAGTTCATTTAAACTTCGTCCTGTCTTCATTCTATGATTTCTCCTTTTCCTTATTTTTTCTGCTTCCTATTCTTGTCCATAGCCTCAACGCCTAAAACCGCATCTGCAATACCACGTTCAACAGCTTCATTTGCAGTAAAATAAGTGTCTTTCTTCTTCTCTCTTATTTGCTGCAAATCTTCTGCGGTAAGTTTTGTCCTATCAATCACATATTTTTCAATCTGATCATTTAACAAATCCGTATGCTCCCTGTCATCGACCAAGTCCTGATATTTGCCGGAACGCCAGCAGTAAATCTGGTGGTACATAAGTGTTGAATGCTTACTCACAAATCGTTTATGTCCCGCCAGAAAGATTTGAAAAGCTGCACTCATGCAATAACCGTTGCAGTAGGTATACACGGGTGTAGTGGAAGCTTCAATTGAATCCACCATCATCCACATTGCATACACCGAACCCCCATAGGAATTAATGTATATGTGAATGGGTTTGCGCTCATAATCCTTTACCTTTTTATCTTTCTCATCATCCTCAAGATTAATTCTCGTAATATCATAGGCAATGCTTGCGCAGTTCTTAGTCGTTACATCACCGTACAGAAAGTAAAGCCTTCTATCTTCACATGATAAAATGGAACTATCTTCACTTCTTTCATCAGCCTCATCAAATCCATTTCGATTTCCAAACATTTTAATCACCTCTTTACCTACAATATAATCATTTGCAAAGACACATTCTGTCATTCTGATATCCGAATTTACTTTTTTTCATTTAACCCAAATTTGTCTAAAGTTTGCCCAAAGAAAAAGCACCTACCAAATTTATTGGTAAGTGCTTTCTATGTACAGATATTCTTTTTACTCTTATGCTTCCTTCTTATCAAGGCTTTTTGCCCAAACTGTTATAGCACTGAAGATTGCTGCGATTGCCATAAAGTCAATTTTACACCTCATTATATTAATTTCAATGTCTTCTCGTCACGCTCTCCATCAAAGAACTTTTCAAGTACTTTGCCAAATACTTCCATGGCATCATTTGTTTCAAGTGTGAGCAGTGCCTCACATAGTTCAATCATATGCGCACCAAGCAATAAATCCTGCATATACGCCTTTGCTTCACCCCGGTCAGCTATGGCATAAAATACTGAGGTTCTGCTCATACCAAGCCCAAGAATCTGAGGGAATATGTACCACATCCAATGTGAACTCTTATGCCCGGCCTTTACTTCCGACAAAGCTTTCTTATAATCCTTACCATGGGCTTCACGAAATCGACTCACATCATACAACTTCTCGATATTTTATCAAAACTGAAAATGGATATGGTGGTATAAGCGTCAGCCATTATAATGCCAACAGCATTTTTCTGAAATATTTTGGTGTTGCAACACTGACACTAACCATAATCACTATTTTAGTATTACGTAGTACCTTAAAAAAGGAAAAGGAGCGCCGAAACTAATTCCTCATTATTGTTTGCCCTGTATATAACCCCGTCTCTCATAAGATAATCATCATCGTAGAAGTCATAGGTTAATACTCTTCCGTCAACCAGTTCAAAGGAAAATGTCACCTTTTTGGAGCATTCCGTCATATCTTTGTTCTGGTTTCCTATGGGTTCTGCTTCAAGCGCATGAAATGCATCAAGGACTCTGTCTATATCTTCCTTACTGTCCAAAGAAGCCTCTTTTTCATCGCCGTCATCATTTACGGATATATGTATACTGTTAACCTTTGGCTCCACAAATCTCATTACCACGTCCTCCGGTTCTCCAAACATACAACACAAGACATACTTTCCCGTTGAATCAAAGAAATAATAATCAGTGTATCCGGGATCATCCGGAACATAAACCGACCCACTAGAGATGTCGCCCCCAAATTTCGATGTTCGGTATATCTGATAATAACCGAGGTATTTCTGTCCTTCCTCGTCCCAATAGTTGATGGAAGCACCGTAATCTTCAAAATCTACCGAATCCTTGCCTGCAAATTCATTAACAAATTCTTCAAATTCTTCGTCTGAACTTTCCACATCGAGATTACAATCTGTCTTGAATGCTTCTATCCAATATACATTATTCTCTCCGCAATTAAGCCCTTTTACAATTATTTCACGATTCTTAACACTATCTGGAATCTCTGTTGCCAAAACTCGCTCCTTCGGTTTGTCATTTGCATCAGATTCATTAACAGATGTATCTCCTGTTTCCACATAATCGTCAACATCAATATCGTTATTGTTTTTTTCTTCTCCGCATCCCAAAAGGAAAATGCTGAGCAACATAATCATGCTTAATCTGCTTAATACATTTTTCATTACAAATAATTCCTCTATACCAATCAGTCTTTCACCCGGTATTTGCTCCATACCCTGCAATTATATTCATATTTTTCCTCGTAAAACAATTGTTTGCTTTATGGTTTCCATTATAACATCTCATTTCTTTGTGCACAAAGAAGGAGCAGATGGATTTATTCCAACTGCTCCTAAAGTTTCCAATTGAACTAAGTCGCTGCGCGACGGCCTGCCAAGGTTGTGGCGCAGTTTTTGTTTCTTGAAAAAGGCAGTGACAAGATTCTCCCAAAGGATTATCGTTTAAGTGCGACCAAAAACATAATACTTAGCACGGGTGTCCTC
>JAZUDO010000060.1:0-42071 GCA_045639685.1 Lachnospiraceae bacterium | reverse complement strand
TCGGAATCCATATACAATCCATCAGACTTATAGTCCAGACCTATGGCATTGGTTGTAGAAACTGATACAGAAGTAATCACAGTATCGTATTCAAACAATACGGAAGCATAATACTTCCCGTCACTGTCCTGTGAAACAGTCGCTGATTTAACACGCCATCCTTCATCCGGTATACGGTGTATCTTTGCACGGACATTACCGACTTTGGGTAGTCTTATATATTTGCCATCAATAATGGAAACTGTACCGTTCTGATTGATGGTGGTATATGCTTTCCTGCTATGCTTGGCTGATTTGAATTTAGGGAATCCGTTCAGAGATTTTCTGGTCTTGTCAAAGCAGTTTCGTACGGCAGACTGAAGGTTAAGCTGAACATTCGCAAGCGCAAGGCTGTCGACTTCCTTAAGATAAGGGTAGGCGCTCTTATACATGGCAGGGGTCTGCTTTCCAAAGCTTTTGGTTGCTTCATACGAAGCAATCTTATCGGCCAGCATAAGGTTATATATTTTCCGGCAGCACCCAAAGGTTTTAGTAAACATTTCCGCCTGTTTAGTTGAAGGATATATGCGGTATCTAATAGCTTTATTCATACTATTATTATACCGAACATATGTTCTTATTGCAAGTAAAAACTATTATTTTAGGCAACTTTTTGCAACTTTTGCAATTTATATTTATGGCATACACAAATGGAACGCTTTCATCTCGGCACTTGAAGAACCGAGAATTCCCGCTTGATTTCTTAAATATTTTTCTGTATAGTACGCGTAGTTCGCTGAACCTCAATTCAATCAATTATGCACATCTTCTATATATTCATCATAAAGATAAACCGCGCATTCATCCTTATCCTGATGCATATATGTTTGTGTTATTCCATTATCCTTAATCTCAACATTTCCTGACATATCTACCTCAACCGCAAAATCTGCCAGCCCTCCAATTTCAGTACCTTCCTTATCCTGTCCTGAAACAAAATTTCCCAAGGAATAATAAACAATTGTTTTTTGACCGCTATTACCTCCCAAAACATCTGTCGGCTGAAGAACATGTGGGTGTGATCCTACTATGACATCAACACCGTTATCCGCCAAAAGTTCTGCATAGAATTTCTGACTGTCAGATGGCTCTACCATATACTCCTCGCCCCAGTGAACGAATACAATAACAGCATCTGCCCTGTTTCGTGCATACCTTATCTGATTAATTACTCGTTCATGATTACCTATTCTTTCCACCAGATATTCATATCCTTCAGGCTCAGGCATTCCATTAGTGGATTCTGTATAATCAAGCAAAGCTACCCGCACATTGTTTTTAACCAGGAAGTGAATTCCCCTTCGAAAATCCTCCTCATATGATTCCTGAGAAGTTGCTCCCAAACATATAGCATTGCCACTGTCCTTATTACCCTCTTTATCAATAAGAGCATCATAAGTCGAATTAACCCCCGCCATGCCTTTGTCCAGAATATGATTGTTGGCCAGCAAAAACACATTAAATCCGGCGTTGCTCAATGCCCTCCCCACGTTTGAAGGAACTGCAAATCTCGGATAATCGGAAAGCATATTTTCATCATCTGTCAGCACTGTTTCCTGACAAACAACCTTAAAATCGGCCTCATTAATATAATCCTTTATATGACTGTAATAACTGTCAAATGCAAAAACTACGCGATTTTCCTTTTGTGAATTGTCCTCATCGCCGTATTTGTACATCCATTCATGTATAAGATTGTCTCCGGCACAGATAAACTTTGCATTTCTTTCTTTTGCATCTCCTGCAAGTTTAAGTCCAAAATCCTCCCAATACCATACCCTGCTGTTACCGCCCTTATCATTAACAAGTACTTTATCAGCACCATAACGATTTATTCCCTCTATTTCATAACCGATTGTTGACGACATCCAGAGATTTCGCATCTTATCATCTGCAGATTCATCCCATTTGAAGATAAAAATGTGCTGTTCAAGACGTATATCATTGTTCTTAACCCAATCCGGCATATGTTTTCCGAAGCTGCCGTGCTTCCACACAAGGGCAACCAGCTCCTCCACTCCGTCTCTGTCCACATCTTCAATCAATACATTCTGAACGAACCAGTTCTTCTCAGTAGACCAGATTGGAGTAAGTGATGACTGAAATACGTCATCATCTACGGATACTTTATTCAAATCAATATCAGTATCGTATTTATATACAGACAGTTTTCTGTTTTCAAGTTTATAATATCCGCCCTCATAGATGCCTTCCGATTCAAGCCACGCAATATTCCTGTCTATGAAGACACCCTTCCACCACATGACAAATAAGGCAGCGATAACAAGTATCACTGCCATTATTGTTAATAGAATCTTTTGTACATTTTTCTGCTTAATAATCGCCTTCATAAACATATTTGTACCTGTACATATCAGTCCATTCGGGATTTGGAACATCATCTCCCATGTTGTATTCCATATCGTCGTTCATTTCCATGCCTATTTTTCTTCTCCAGTCGGAGTCTGTCATTCTGTCAGGAATTTCAACATTAAACTGATAATAGCTAAATACAGAACCTTTTCCTATATGAAGTTCACCATCAAGAGGAAATACAACATAAATTGTTGATGCTCCGCCCAGTGCCTCTTCCAAAACATAACCGTTGGGATCTGTTGCAATATCAGCTATAAGAGCACAAGGATATTCTTCACTGGCTACATACTCATCCTCGGCTTTATCTGTAATAGTTTTCCTCCAAAGATGTTCAAGATTACCGCCGTATTCACGAATAAAATCAAATTCTTCATCCGTCAGTGATTCGCAGGTAAGCTCCTTAATTGAAATATCACCCAGTTTTTCACTCATATTGGCAAGAATCATCATATTCTCTTTATCAGCGTCACTGATTAATCCAAAGCCTTCCAATCCTGATATTGTATCAAGAGAAAGCTGCTGGAGACTATAGAACAATTCAGGTTCCGGCTCAACATAACCTCTGTCATCGTAAATGGTATCATCACCACCGCCCATTTCAGCCATAAACTGCTTTGAATAAAGAATGGTATCATGCTTCAGTTCCGTATAACTTCCAAGGTATGATTCAAGGCTCTTTCTTGTCCAGGCCTTGTTTGTCATAAATGAAGGATAACCTGCGCCTTTTTCCTTAAGAAGTGGGCTTAAGGTATGAAGCCATCCGCCGTAAAGACTTGCGTTCCAAAGCGAATCAGAGGCTTCATCGCCAAGTGTTTCTTTGACCTTATTCATATTCTGCTCGTAATTTTTATATTCAAAATTACCGTTATCCTCAAGAATAGAAAGAGCCTCATCACTTCCCAAAGCTGCAGGGACATCCAAAGCATCCGGAAGCATACGATACTCCCCATCAGAATTTTCCTTTACCTTGCTGTAACAAAGTTGTGTAAATACAGCGGCATCAACAGAAAATCTCTGTCCCATAAATCTGAATCCCTTTGAATCCTCCAATCTGTCGGTTACTCCCTCATTGTCATTAAAGATTGCCGAATTGATTGCCGGTGGTTCAAGAGTCGAAATAAGCTCCTGATATTTAGCCCAGCCCTTTTCATTGCCGATAATATCAGACACCTTCATGTTCTCGCCATAAGCCTGATTTATTAGAGGCTTATACTCGCAATAGCCGCTGTCATCACTTGCTCCCGCAAAGAAAGCTGTTACGGAATATATTTTCTCCCAGCTTGTATAGGCTTCATCATCCATAGTCAGATTAATAAGAAGCGCAATTCTGTTCTCCTCTTCCTCTGACTGCTTAAAATTCCTTCTTCCGTACCACATCATGGTTCTGAAGTACTTTTCAAGTTCTTCATCGCCTTCATAATATCCTCTGGGCTTATACTGAGAATAATCCTCATCCTCATCAATTAACACAGAATGATGAACACTGTCTGCAGCGTTAATGAATTCCATTTCGGTATTAACTATGTCCTTTACATTACCGGGAACATCAACGTCATTTCCCGAAAGAAGCGCACCTATTGTAAAATAAGCGACATTCATTGCTGCAGCATTTTCCCATTCACTGCCCTTAAGCTGTTCCTCGAGTTTGAGGCTGTTCTCATACATATGCTTTGAAAGTGCTATCAGTTCGGAATTCAGATACTGTTTCTCTGTATTTTTCTGAAGCATTGCAAAGTACAAATGATATGTATGCATCATTGAGTCTGTTGTAACAAAGCTTGCATGCTGAGAATATCTGTTGAATTCATACGTATCGAAGAATTCGGCATTATTGGCTGTATATACAAAGAAGCCATTTTCACTGAGAAGCTTCTTTTCAGTATCATTCAGATAATACCGATCGATGTCAAATACATTTGAACAGTCAGGCTCGATTGTATATGCTTCAACACAGGGGACATAATCTTTAACAGCCTTATCAAAGGAAATTGTTATGGCATTACGTTCAACATTTCCTGCCAGCGTAAGCGATTCAACAACCTTAGGTGTATTTGCCTCTTCTTCAGCCTTTGTCTTGGGATTTTCCTGCTTTTCTTCCGCAAGGGTTTCAGTCTGTTCTTTGACCCTGTTTGTTTTTGTGACTATTATACAAACAACAGCCAGAATCAAAAGAAACGAACCTACTCCAATCAGAATTCCAAACAAAATTGATTTATTCTTTTTCATTCTTAACATTAATATCCTTCCCCATTTCCTTAATAACGATTATCCTCTTATAAGTTCCTCGAGAACATCATCTTCTTTTTCTTTATACACAGCTTCAGCTCCGTTCTTGCCGAAAACCATATCATTAGCCTGACCGTCTGCATATGGAAGCCACTTCGGCATCTCCGTTCCGTCAGCATCAAGTCCGTTGGGATCACCTGTTTTAACAAAGTTACTCCAATAATTACACATCTGTCTTGCAAGATCGTAATGTTTGCCCACGAACGGTCTCCAGCATTTTGCAAGAGTCTCAAAGAAGAACCAAAGCTCTACAGAATGGAATGTTCCCGGATTATCCCATCCCGGAATGTCTGCATCAAATCTGTAGTAATATGTAGGGCAGTCCACACCGTTCTTTTTACGCTCAATTGCCATCTTCTTAACAGCCCATTCAATAGGTCCGACATTCTTCAGTTTTTCATTATCCGTAGGCATAATGAACTCATCCGCCGTATTACCTGCCATAATTGCAACATTGCAGCAATCTCCCGAAACAATGGCTGTATAAGGGTCGCATTTTGCAAATGTATTATCCTGAACTGTCATGAATCTCTTTACCATTCCCATAGGAGTAAAGTCATCGCCGCAGTACTCGGCATATTTCTCTCTGATATAGAAAGCATCCAGTTTTCTTGCCTCTTCAAGTGTTTCAACCCCGAGCACCTTAAAGAATTCTTCACCTTTTTTTGCAGCTTCTTCCAATGAACATGGGCTGAATGGTGATGGTCCGTCTCCAAAAAAGCGAATCATTCCACTTTGTACAATAGCCTTGCTAAACAATCCTTCGTTACCTTTATAAGCTATCTGGCTCATAACACTTCCGCCGCCTGCTGACTGGCCTGCAATAGTAACGTTTGAAGGATCACCGCCAAAATTTGCGATATTTCTTGAAACCCACTGTAATCCAAACTGCTGGTCAAGATTACCGAAGTTTGCCGGGAAATCAGGCTGTTCTTTAATAATCTGCGGATGAGTCATAAAGCCCAGAGCTGCAAGTCTGTAATTGACAGAGACAACAACTACACCTCTTCTGGCAACTCTTTCACCGTCAAATTCCATCTCGGAAGGATAACCCCACTGAAGCGCTCCACCAAAGAACCATACTACTACGGGCAGCTTCTCATCAGCCTTTTTAGCAGGCGTCCAAACATTAAGATAAAGGCAATCCTCGCTCATCTCAATATCCGGGTCAACATGCCATTCACGACAATAAATGTCTGTACCCAGTCCCGGTGTATCCTGAATTGATATCGGAGCAAACCTAAAGCAGTCCCTTATTCCTTCCCATGGTTTAGCAGGCTGCGGTGCACGCCATCTGTTCTCACCCACCGGCGGAGCAGCAAACGGAATACCCTTAAACGCCGTAATCCTTGGATCGGCCGCTTCTATTCCACGTACTTTACCATATTCAGTATCAGCTACTCTTAACATATATTTTACTTCCTTTCATTTTTGTTTTAATCCCAGATAATTATAACATAAATACGCATAAAGAGTATTGCAAAAAGCAATGACAAATTATTCAAAGGCAAAAGAAAATGGAGTTATCTCAAGATAACTCCATTTTCTTTCGGATTCAAAAATCCATTTATTATAATTGTAACTGTTTATGCGCCAACGTTAAAGAAATTACCGGCAAGAACAGAACTTGCATCAGCATATCCGGCGTTCATAGTGTACAAAAGCTTGCTGGTATCGGCAACAGGAATTTCCTCCTGTGTTTTTTTATCATCAACCTTTGCAGACTCGGTAGCCTTTGTTGTTTCGGAAGCCTTGGCCGTCTCACCGGCTTTTGTTGTCGACGTAGTCTTCGGAACTATGGTATCGAGGAAATTAACACTTTTTGTTTCCTTGGTACTTGCACTTGAAGGTGCTATGCCGTCAAGGAAATTCGCCTTATGAGCAACCTTCTTCGTCTCGGAAGAAGTACCGGAAGCAGATGCAGAAGCGCTTGACTTATTGGAATCAACCGTTTCCATGGAATAATATGATTTTAGTAACTTTCCATATCCGCCCGTCTTTATATTATTATAATCTGTCAGATTAATGCTTCCCAGCAAATCGGAAGATCCCGCTGATGTATTACTATATGAATTAAACAAAAAACTGTAATCATTTATACCTGATACTCTCATAGAGACCTCCTTTCCGCCATATAAATATCATCTTGCATTATCATATTACCGCTTTAAGTGTAACAAATCTGATACATAAAGTCATTATAAAAATCTCATTATAAAAATACAACAATATATTGTCCTGTATATTGGCTATTTCATAAGTCCATATATGCCCCAGCCCTTGTTGTCGGAATCCTTCATCCATAAATATCCGTCATCGCTGTCATCGGTATCATGATTGTTATCACTTCCCTTGGTCCACACAGGATGCTTTCCAGTTGTACTGACTTTCTGCTCGCAGAGATTAAATTGTCCTTCCTTTGCAACTGCATACCACTCATAGAGCCTTCTGTCCGAATCGATTGTATATATCAGCACATCACCGTTGTAGTATCCGTTCTTAAAGGAACCGATAACATTATACAAATTATCTTCTCCTGCTATCTCATCTGCATATCCGTAGTTTTCCTGACCGGTGCCGTTTGGCAAATCATTACTGAATTCTCCCGTATAAAAATGTTCTGTAACATTCTTATATTTTCCTACAGTTCCCGGCGAAATCGGGAATATCTGAAGCCAGGTTCCCTTGCCCTCTCTCAATCCGGATTTAAATGTGCCGAAATAGTATGTATCATCGGCATATATTGCCAAACCTTTTCCGTTGGGTCTGTCCTGCTCATCCAGCTGTCCATAATAGTAGAAATCATTTGTTCCGGAAAGTTCCGTGGTAAAACTTCTGATTCTTTCAAGCCTTATTAAATCAGCTACCGCTTCTTCCTTTCCCTGATCCCAATAACCGTATAGTTCCTTCAATTGCGAATCGTTATTCTTTATAGCGCGAATACTTCTTTTAACATATTTTCCGCCATTATCATTCTGACTCTTTTTTGAGCTGTCATTTTTAATATTCTGGTCTTCTGTTACCTTTGAAACAACCGGCTCGGTCGAACCGGTCTGCTTATCAGAAGCAGCGGAATCAACTTTTGTATCAATATCATTAAGTTCGACAGTTTCCACATCCGGCGTAAACTTAATAAATGAGTTCTTTTTTGAATCAATCAAAAGAACACATGCCAAAATTGCAAGTGCAACAATTATGACTATTCCGCCTATGGCAATCTTCTTATCGGTACTGTTCATCTGCTCACCTCAATGTTTTTTCAAGTATAATTATATTTTAAATACAAAGATTATAAAAGTCTTGTAGAAAAAATTAAGAATTTATTAAAGGCTTTACTTGACAATCAGTATGTAATCGTAATATTATAGTTTTCGGACGTTTCGGGATGTGGCTCAGGTGGTAGAGCGCTACTTTAGGGAAGTAGAGGTCGCGTGTTCAAGTCACGTCATTCCGATTCATAATTAAAGCCCTGACGGAAGTCAGGGCTTTTCTTTTATTCACTCATCTGCTTTGCTGTTAAAACAGTATTGTTATTCCCACAGTTTTTGCGGATAAACACCGCTATCCTTCATACTCTTAATGGCCGCGCTTACTATTGGCTTGTCTTCTTTATACGTTACGCCGTGCCATACATCACCTGTAGGAAGCATTTTGGCTGTCGCCTTTCCCTCCTTTAAAAGTTCATCCACAACAAATGGAAGGAAGAACTCAGCTTTAAGAGGATTCTGTGGCAGTTTTTCATCCAGGAACAATTTAAATCTTTTTTCCAACTCATCAAGTATTGACTCTGAAAATCCCCACATATTCATCGAAACATAACTTTCCTTTGGAAGTTCAACCCATGTTTTTCCGTTATCTTCCGTATATTCAGCCACATTTCCATGCTTTTCGATTCTTGTTCTTTCATTGATGGTAACAAGATTGCTTTCATCATCCACAACACATACCCCTCTGGAAACATAACCGTTTTCAGTAAGTGTATTGTGAAGTTCATATCCCACAAATGCATATCTGAATTTGTCGTCGTCTTCTGTTTGCTTTAGGAACTCACCAATCTTTTCAAAAGCTCCTCTTCCATAAAAATCATCTGCATTTATTACGGCAAATGGTCCTTCTATGACATTTTTTGCGCATAAAACAGCATGACCTGTTCCATATGGCTTCTCTCTCCCCTCAGGGACAGAATACCCCTCCGGTAACCGGTCAAGCTCCTGAAATACATATTCTACATCGATAACCTTTGCAATTTTGTCGCCGACAGCTTCCTTAAAATCCTTCTCAATTGCATACTTAATAATAAACACAACCTTGCCGAAGCCTGCAGCTATAGCATCAAATATGCTGAAATCAATAATTATATCGCCTTCACTGTCTACTTTATCAATCTGCTTTAATCCGCCGTATCTTGACCCCATTCCTGCAGCCATAATGACAAGTGTAGGTTTTTTGTTCATAGTATATTTCCTTCTTTCATCTTATTCATAAGGTCGGATACATCATCCAACACACAGAAATATACACCATGTTTATCATTTTTTTCAAGTAGTCTTGCTTTTATAAACATCCACTTGTAACCGTCTTTAAACTTTCTCCTGTAGATATACTGGCCCATAGTATGATAATTATGTACCTCGTCAAACATACGACAAAGTCCGTCAATATCATCTTTGTGAACATATCCGACCGCCTCAAGGCACTCATCATACAAAGCAGACCTGGTAGTTTCAGTCAGTTCGTAGTAACTGTCGGAAGCCAGAATAATCTCCAGTTCGTTATCCTCTCCTTTATCCGCAAGAATATACGCTCCATGCATTTCCAAAAGGGGTTCGCAATCACTTACAATATTGTTCCACCAACTGTCAGGATCAATAACCGATTCATATATAAAATTTTCTTTATATCCTTCCTCTGTAACACTCTTTTCATCAAGATAATCAACAAACTCACTCTGTGGCATCGGCCTTGAATAATAAAAGCCCTGAACTGTCGTACATCCAAGATTTTTGAGATGATTAATCTGTTCTTTTGTCTCAACGCCTTCAACAATGGACGGGATTCCCAGCCATTTTGCCATATGAAGAACTGCAGCAAGAATCCTGTTACTCTTTGTTTCATTATGTGTTGCAGAAAGGAATCTTAAATCTATCTTAAGTCCGTCAATCGGAACATCCTTAAGCATATTGAGTGATGAATAACCGCTTCCGAAGTCATCCATCTCCACGTTCATACCGTAAGCATGGAATTTTTCCATGGTCTTGAGCATAAGCTGTTCACTCTGGGCATATGCCGATTCGGTAAATTCAAGGCGCAACATCTTGGGATCAATTGCATATTTTTTCGTAAATCCCACAAGTGTCTCAACCAGGTCGGGATTATAAAGATCCACTCTGGAAATGTTAACACTTATAGGTGGGACAATCTTCCCCTGAGTTTTCAAAATGCTGATAAATCTACATGTTTCCTCCCAAACATAAGTATCCAGTTTCATAATGAAACCGTTTTCTTCAAAAATAGGAATAAACTGGTCCGGATTATATATAGTCTTCCCGTGAGCTATCCATCTGACTAATGCTTCCGCGCCTATTACACTCTCATCATCAAGGCTGTGTTTGGGTTGGAAATACACCTTAAAATCTCCGTTTTTAAGCGCCTTATTCATTTTGGAAGTAATATCTATTTCAAGAACTGCCTTCTCTCGCATTTCTTTATCAAAATACCCAACATGATTTATGTAGTTTCCTTTGACTGATTTGAGTGCAAGATTTGCTCTCTCACACATCTTTGAAACCTCAAGATCTCTATCATCTATATGATACACGCCGAAAGAAATAAGTAATTCAAAATTCAGGCTTACGCCAAAATCTGCAACAGTTTTTTCAATATCTTCTATGTAATTCTTTTCTACCTTTTCTGAATAAGGGCACAAAAAAGCAAAGAGGTCTGCGTGAATTCTTGCAATAGCAGTAAATCTTTCCTCTTCAAGAACCCCTTTGATAATTGAGGACATACGCTTCAGCAGTCGATCTCCCTCATTAAG
Organism: Lachnospiraceae bacterium; assembly: GCA_045639685.1. Taxonomy (GTDB): domain Bacteria; phylum Bacillota; class Clostridia; order Lachnospirales; family Lachnospiraceae; genus Colinaster. The sequence goes on along the minus strand of JAZUDO010000060.1, from coordinate 31,333 downwards.
TCCATACATCTCATTAATCATTGTAAGCTTATTAACATCAAGCTCAACAATGCAAAAATCAACATCCGGATTATCCTTAATAATCGACTGAGCGTACTTGAAAAAATATTCTTTTGTGTAGACACCTGTCATGGCATCCGTGCTCTTAACATCCAGGTATTCGTTATTCACTTGGGCCACCCTTTCACGCTTCTTGCGCATTCCCTCTCAGAATAATCTGATATTAAAAAGTATTTTAACACATTAAACACTCATTTTCAATAAAATGTGATAAATTTTACTCATAAATATAGCCCTTTATTGCAAATTGTCGCGCAATAAAAGGCTATATTATTAAATAGTGTTAAAAAAGTACTACATTATTAGTGAAAGAAATTAGTGATGGAAAAGTCTTACGCCGTTGCAAACCATAGCCATGCCATATTTGTCAGCACATTCAATTACAAGATCGTCTCTTACAGATCCGCCGGGCTGCACAATATATTTTACGCCGCTCTTCTTTGCTCTCTCAATATTATCCGAGAATGGGAAGAAAGCATCTGAACCAAGTGCTGCGCCGTCCATCTGTGAAAGCCATGCAGCCTTTTCTTCTCTTGTAAATACTTCAGGCTTAACCTTGAAAATCTTCTCCCATGCTCCGTCAGCAAGAACATCCATGTACTCATCACCGATATAATTGTCGATGGCATTGTCTCTGTTTGCTCTTCCAAGTCCGTCTACAAACTGAAGTTCAAGTACCTTCGGGCACTGACGAAGAAGCCAGTTGTCAGCCTTCTGTCCTGCAAGTCTTGTACAATGTACTCTTGACTGCTGTCCTGCTCCGATACCAATTGCCTGTCCGTCTTTAACATAGCAAACTGAATTTGATTGAGTGTATTTAAGTGTAATAAGTGCAATCTTAAGATCAATCTTTGCGCTCTCGGGAATCTCTTTATTCTTGGTAACAACATTTGTAAGGAGTGAATCATCCAACTTGATTTCATTTCTTCCCTGCTCAAATGTAATACCAAATACATCTTTATTCTCTACAGGTTCAGGCTTGTAGGAAGGATCAATCTTAATAACAGCATAGTTGCCGTTCTTCTTAGCCTTAAGAAGTTCAAGTGCTTCCGGCTCATAACCCGGAGCTATTACGCCATCGGAAACCTCTCTCTTGATAAGTCTGGCAGTATCAACATCACAAACATCAGAAAGAGCGATAAAATCGCCAAATGAGCTCATTCTGTCAGCGCCTCTTGCTCTTGCGTATGCACATGCAAGTGGGCTTAATTCACCTAAATCATCAACCCAGTAAATCTTTGCAAGAACATCCGAAAGCGGAAGTCCTACTGCAGCACCTGCCGGAGATACATGCTTAAATGAAGTAGCTGCCGGAAGACCTGTAGCCTCCTTAAGTTCCTTTACAAGCTGCCATCCGTTGAATGCATCGAGGAAATTAATATATCCCGGACGTCCGTTAAGCACTTCAATGGGAAGTTCTGCACCATTCTTCATAAAAATCTTTGCGGGCTTTTGATTTGGATTACATCCATACTTCAATTCAAATTCTTTCATTTTTCTTGTCCTTTTCCTTATTTATTCTTGTTAATAATTCTTGTTTCGTACTTACCTGTTTCAATATCAATGTATCTTACAAACAGAGAAACCTTGTTGTCCTCATTAAGATTGTCCCAAAGCATATCTGTAAACTCATCAATATCCTTATCGATTACAACCCACTTGGGCTCTCCTTCAAAGCTTGGAAGCGGATTTCCGTCTCCCATATATGTATGAATGAAATGTCCTTCACCTGCAACCGGATTAGAATAAGCATATGTGTAACGGTTGCAAGCATCGGGATTACCGTTGTTACTCTTTAAAATACTCATGGAATATTCATATTCACCGTTTTCGATATGCATAATACCTGAAATTCTGGGAGTATAGTTAGGAGCATCATGTTCATACTTACGACTTCTAAGTGATTCCTCAAATGTTTTTCCTGCACTGATTCCGTCAAATACTGTATCGGTCTGATCACCGTTTGTAACAATCGTGTCATTTCCAAGTACTCTTACCGGGCGATAAATGATAAGTTCCGGCGCTACCAAAAGCGTATTAACATCATAAGCTTCTGTTCTGATTCCCTCATCTTCGACAGAGAAAATTCTGTTACGACTGCTGGCACTTCTTCCCATGATAAAGTAAGCTGTTACTGCACATTTTCCGTCTGCCGACTTTCCGATAACAATACCTCTTCCCGGATATGCGTTGTTTGAAAGCTCATTTGCAAGATTCAAAAGTTCCATATTTGTTCTCCTTTTTGAATATAAAAAACCGCCCGGACATAATCGTGCGATCTGCCCAGACGGTCGGCTAACATTTTATATACTTCACGTGGTTGATTCCACTCACAGCTATTGCTGTTATCCGTCAGTTGTATATACCTAGATAATACTATCACCCCATAATACGGTCAATACCCAAATACAAAATTTTCATTCAATATTATCAATATTTGTTTGCCTTCATATACTCACGTATTGCCGCAACGCTTCCAAGGTGCATTTCACCGGGTCCGGCTGTAATAATCAGACTGTTAATTCCCTTTTCTTCCATTTCGTCACAAAAATCACGAAGTTCTATCTCCTGATATCTGTAATCTCCCATGTATTTGAATCTGTCTGTATACAGAACATATGCCACCTTTCCTTGTTTAATATAAGTTTCACCGTTATCAAGAAGTGTAAATACCTGCAACTTTGTCAGGGCATGTATAATCACCTGGTCCAGCACTCCATACAGGTTGCAGAACATTTTCTCCCCTGTAGCATTGTTTTCTTCCTTCGCCTTTCTTATATATCGTCTGTTGATAACCTCAGACAGATAAATGAGTTCATTTAAAGGCATATACTTTATAACATCCACAAACCCGCCTACTGTGATTTCAAAATCAAGGGGAATTTCATCAATTTCTTTTCTTCTCTCCGGAGCAATAAAATAAGGATTTGAAAAGTCCAGTATCTGCATTGGATTAAATCTTAAGGGTGCCTTAACTTTTCCCCCATTCTCATCCATTATTCTCTTCATTTCTTCCTGGGACATTATCACGCTGATGTTATTCAGGTCATAACTGAGTACCTTCTGCATCCATGGAATCAAAACTCCAAATGCATCCGTTTCATGGCATGGATTAAAATCTATATGCGTAACTCCCAGGTGCGCAGCAATTTTCACAACCATTTCAAGATTGGTCTGTGGATTGTTTTTATCAATTTTGGAAAGAGGATATACCCCGTCCAATACTTCATATCCGTTCACATCGCAATACTTTCTTGCATATTCAAGGTCAGAAAACAGGAAAAGAATCTTCCCATCCTCCATCTGGCCCACGAAGGGAATACTGAATCCCCCCATCATATTTGCAGAAACCGTGGAAAGCAGTATATATAAATCTCCTTCAACGTATTTTTTTAGTGTATTGATTGCCACTTCTTCGTTCATATTGTCCATATCAGTTCTCTCTCCTTCAGATATTGTAGTCCTCACGCAGCCTGTTGTTCTCTCTTTCGACCTCTTCCTTGAACTCCCTTGCGGAAAGCCTTGTGGCACCTTCCCCGTAAATAATCATCTGCTCCAGTCCATCACTGGTTGCAACTATAATATCATTATTCTTTGCCATTGCGTGAACGGTTTTTTCAATATACTGGTCTGCAGTCTCTGCTTCTTTTGTATATACAACATAGATATTATTAATCTTCTGAATAGATCCGGGATTTCCCTTAACCTTATATGCATCAAATACCAGTATAAGATTGCCTCCGACAGAGCCGCAATAATTGCAACAGATATCAACAAGAGCATCCCTGGCGCTGTCAAGATTTACCATGGAAAGTGAATTCAGCTCCGGCCATGCAAATATTATATTGTAACCGTCAACAAGAAGGTATTTGTCCTTTCTTTGCACCGGCTTATATATATATGGCTTTTGCTTTCCCGCAGACTCATTTGCCTTTTTCTTCTCATATCCCGTAAACCTGTAGGGAAGCAGTTCCTCCTTTGATTTATGATATGTATTTTGATAAATCTGCTCTATCTCATCCAGAGAAATACCTGTTACTGCTGATGACACTTTCCGTGAAACCTTTGCAGAATACAAATCCCGGTCATCAACATCCTCCCTGACCGCTTCGATTCCTGTCAGTTTATTGTAGATATCCTCACAATTAACGTGAGCCATAGCGTCAACTTCGTTCCACATTACAGGGAAGCCCGCGCCGTGTGCGCAGAATATTGAAAATGAGGGATTTGCCGTATCCTCATCAGGTTCATAGCCTATTGAAGCAATAACCTCCTCAGTATTATGGCAGGGGGCATACTCACATACTTCATAAGAAAAATGCCCCATTCCCTTTGTATAAGCGCTAACCTCTCGTCCGTATCCCATCATGGATGCAACAGGCGCTTTCCCTTTTATAATTGTATTATCACCGTTAACAACCGGCGCATCAAAATTCCCGTTCAGTCTTTGAATATCACTCATGGCTCTGCCTACCAACACTGTGGGCAGTTCCAGTTCGAATTCCATAATCGGCTCAAGAAGAACGTTCCTGGCTTTCATCAATCCCTGCCTTATTGCCCGATATGTAGACTGCCTGAAATCTCCGCCCTCCGTATGCTTCAAATGAGCTTTTCCACCGATAATTGTAATCTTTACATCTGTGAGTGCGGAACCCGTAAGAACTCCCCTGTGAACCTTTTCCTCCACATGAGACATTATGAGCCTCTGCCAGTTCAAATCAAGATTGTCGGTTGCTACCGCGCTCGAAACAGTAATACCGCTTCCACGCTCTCCCGGCTCCATCAAAAGCCTTACTTCAGAGTAATGTCTTAAGGGTTCATAATGCCCTGTTCCCAGAACATAATCCGCAATGGTTTCTTTATACACAATATTACCGTTTCCAAACTCAATAATACTGTTATATCTTTCTTTATATAAACCGGTAAGGATGTCAATCTGAACATCACCCATTACGTGTACATTTATTTCCTTATGTCCTTCATCCCAGGAAAGATCAAGTTCAGGAATCTCTTCTGCTATATTCTGCATGTTTTTATAGCAGATAAAAGGATCGGTATCCGAAGGTACAATGACTTTATACAGAAGGACCGGCAACAAAATCGGCGTGGTTTTGTATTTTTCCCCACCCAGAATATCTCCTGCTCTATATGAATCAAGGCCGGTAAAGGCACATACCATTCCTCCATGTACTTCATCTACTGTCTCATAACCTGCTCCGTCATATATTCTTATCTGATTTATCTTCTCTTCCCCGACAGTTTGTTTAACCCGTATACTTCCTCCGGTTATTCTTACATGGGTGAGTCTGTTTCCGTTGTTATCCCTGGTAATCTTATAAACTCTTGCACCAAATTCTTTCGGATATTCCTTTGTTTTGGAAAATGTTGTAATAACCTCCATCAGTTCCTTCACGCCTTCAATATGAAGGGCACTTCCAAACAGAACAGGGAACATTTTCCGGTCGTATATTGCCTCAACAATTGATTCAGTCGAAATGCTTCCTGTTGCCATATATTCATCCAGAATTTTTTCACTGCACAGAGACATTTCTTCCTTTGTATTTTCATTAAAATCAGAATATTTTGTAAAATCAATCAATTCGTCTCCGAATTTACTTCGAAGCAAGCCAAAAACAGCGTCCCGATCGGCGCCGTTCTGGTCCATTTTATTCACGAATATAAAGGTGGGAATCTTATAACTGTTAAGAAGTTTCCACAAGGTTGCGGTATGTCCCGCTACTCCGTCCATGCAGCTGACAACAAGAACCGCCGCATCAATTACCTGAAGTGTTCTTTCCATTTCTGCGGAGAAGTCCACATGACCCGGAGTGTCAAGAAGTGAAATATTTGTTTCATTATATATAACATTTGCCTGCTTGGAAAATACGGTAATACCACGTTCTCTCTCAACATCAAAATTATCAAGCAGGGTGTCCTTATGGTCCACTCTGCCAGGGCTTTTAAGCTTACCGCAGGTATATAGAATTCCTTCAGCCAGAGTAGTCTTTCCCGAGTCAACGTGAGCGACTATTCCGATAACCAGATTTCTGTTCATATACTATCCTATTCCAAGCAAAACAGTAGCTACTCTGAAATAAATCAAAAGAGAAATTGCATCAACTATTGTTGTAATAAAGGGCGATGCCATAACAGCAGGGTCAAATCCCAGTTTTTTTGCAAACATCGGAAGCGTACACCCGACAATCTTTGCAATAAATACAACAAAAACCAATGTGATACATACAACAAACGCAACCGACAGTTCAACTCTGTCAATAAGCATTAACTTGGCAAAATTACATACTGCCAGTGTTAATCCGCAGAGAAGCGCTACCCTCGTCTCTTTGAATATAACCTTAAACATATCCGCAAATTCTATCTCATCAAGGGAAAGTCCACGTATAATGGTAACGGAAGCCTGTCCTCCCGCATTTCCACCGGTATCCATCAGCATGGGGATAAATGCGGTAAGAATAACATATACACTCAACGCATCTTCAAATGAAGAAATAATCTTACCTGTAAATGTAGCCGATATCATCAAAAGCAAAAGCCATGGGATACGCTTTTTAAAGGTCTCGAACACACCGGTACGCATATATGCCTTATCGGTAGGAACGATAGCTGCCATCTTTTCAATATCCTCTGTTGCCTCTTTTTCCATGATATCCACAACGTCATCGACAGTGATAATTCCCACAAGTCTAGACTCGTTATCTACAACAGGCATAGCCGTAAAGTCGTATTTCTGGAAGGTCCTTGCAACCTCCTCCTGGTCCATCAGCGTATTGATGGAAATGACATTTTCATGCATTATGTCCCCGATCAGATCATCAGGATTCATTAGCAAAAGATATCTTAGGGCAACAGTACCAACAAGCTTTCTTCTTGTATCCAAAACATAGCAGATATTTATTGTCTCACTATCCACTCCAACCTTTCTGATACGGCTAATAGCCTGTTCCACAGTAAGATTCTCCTTCAGGTCCACATACTCCACCGTCATAATGGAACCTGCAGAATCTTCAGGGTACCTCAAAAGATGGTTAATATCTCTTCTTGTCTCGGGACTTGCCAGAGCAAGAATTCGTTTAACCACATTTGCCGGCATCTCTTCAATAAGGTCTGTAGCATCATCCGCCATCAGATTATCGATAATGCCTGCGGCATCTTTATCAGACAATGATGAAATTATATACTGCTGATTTTCAACATCAAGATAAGAAAATACATCGGCAGCCATATCCTTGGGAAGGATTCTGAACAACTTCAACTGCTCCGATGCTTCGAGATCCTCAAAAACAGCTGCTATATCAGCTTCATTCATATCGGCCAAAGTCTGGCGAAGCGTGGTATACTGCTTGCTTTCCAAAAGATCCCTTACAAGAGAAAATTCAATGATTTCATCCATAGTAAATCTCCTTTGTGTGTGATTTTCATGCAACTTCGACCGGGTATGGGAACATCAGTACTATTCTGTTTACTCTTCATGAAAACCACCACCTTTCGTCTATGCCATGGATGACAAATAGTAAGCGTTTTTTCCGCCTTTTTCATAATACTTTTTTAGTCCATTCATGTCAACAAAATATATCGATCGAAACAAATTATTAATTTTTGAGAAACCGACACTATTTGTGAATACTTTCTTAAAAAAAACGAAATTCCTTTATCTTCCTATTTATATTTGGTATAATACAGATTTGATATAAGGAGAATTATGCTCATGAATTTTTCAAAAAATGGTGTAACAAAAAAGCAAAAGGAAATAAATGCTTTCGGGACCAGATGCGGAAAAAAATTAAGTTTCTACATCGTAGCTGCAATTATTGTTGTATTTATAGGAGCCGGTATATTAGGAACCTGCGCCGGACTTGGCGTATTTAAGGGAATTATTGATACCTCTCCCGATATAACCAATATTGATGTTTCTCCCACCGGCTTCTCAACATTTATATATAACAGTGAAGGTCAGCAAACCGCTAAACTTGTTGCGACGGATTCCAACCGAATTCCGGTTACCATGGACCAGATACCCGAAAATCTGGCACATGCGTTTGTAGCCCTGGAGGATGAACGTTTCTACAACCATAACGGTATTGATATCAAGGGTATTATTCGTGCCATCAAAGAAGGTGTTGCAAACAAATTCAAAAACATGCAGGGTGCTTCTACCATTACTCAGCAGCTGCTTAAAAACAATGTATTTACCGGTTGGACCGAAGAAAAAAGTATGGTTGATAAGGTAACCCGAAAGGTCCAGGAACAGTATCTTGCCATTGAACTTGAAAAGGTTATGGACAAGGATAAGATTCTTGAGAACTACATGAACACCATCAACCTTGGCCAGAACACTCTTGGTGTACAGGCCGCTTCTTTAAGATATTTCAATAAGAACGTTTGGGAACTTGAGCTTTCGGAATGTGCGGTTATTGCAAGTATCACTCAGAACCCGAGCAAATATAACCCCATCTCTCATCCCGAAGAAAATGTTAAACGACAAAAAAAATGTCTAAAAAATATGTATGAGCAGGGTTACATTTCAGAAGTTGAATATAACAAAGCCCTTAACGACAATGTATATTCACGTATTAAGAAGATGAATTCCGAAAATGATGATATTGCCACCGTAAACTCATATTTTGATGATGCGGTTACAGAAGCGGTATATAACGACCTTCTTGAGGCCGGATATACAGATCAGCAGGCTTATACATTACTTTATACAGGCGGTCTTTCAATATATTCTACGCAGGACCCTCGTATTCAAAAAATATGTGATGAAGTATACAATGACGAAGAAAATTATCCTGAGAACACCTACTGGTATCTCGGTTATGCTCTTTCTGTAGAAGATTCAGATGGCAAAGTCAGAAATTACTCTTCAGAGATGTTCAAGGCATATTTTAAGGAAGGCAATGCCAAATTCAATATGCTCTACAATTCAAAGGAAGATGCATACGCAGCCATTGAAGAATATAAAGCTTCAGTTGTAAACATGACAGATGAGGTTATCGGTGAAACCATAAGTCTTGCTCCTCAGCCTCAGATATCTCTTACTGTTGCAGAACAGTCTACGGGTAAGGTTGTTGCCATGGTTGGCGGACGTGGAGAAAAGACAGCTTCCAGAACACTTAATCGTGCAACTTCAGCCAAGAGACAGCCTGGTTCAACATTTAAGGTATTGTCCACATACGCTCCGGCCCTTGACAGCGCCGGACTTACTCTTGCCACAGTACAAAACGATGCTCCTTATAACTACATCGGCGGCAAACCTGTTTCAAACTGGTATGATAACGGCTACAGAGGCATAAATTCTCTACGTACCGGTATTAAAGACAGTATGAACATTGTTACTGTTAAGACACTGACACAGATTGGACCTCAGACCGGTTTTAATTATCTTCTTGATTTTGGTTTTACCACTCTTGAAACCGGTAAAGAAATTGATGGAAAAATATATTCCGATATTCAGCAGTCTCTCGCTCTCGGTGGTATCACCAAGGGTGTTACGAACCTTGAATTGAATGCAGCTTATGCCTGCATAGCAAATCAGGGAACTTATATCAAGCCAAGGTTATATACAAAGGTTGTCGATCATGACGGCAACGTTATTCTTGATAATACAAGACCTGTCAGCCATCAGGTTCTCAAACAGACAACAGCATGGCTTCTTACATCTGCAATGCAGGATGTTGTTACAGGAGGAACAGGAACAAAATGTCGAATTGACGGCATGACTGTTGCAGGAAAAACAGGTACAACCTCCGATTATAACGATGTTTGGTTCTCCGGTTATACACCTTACTATACAGCCACAACCTGGTCAGGCTATGATAATAACGCAAAGCTTAAATCCAATGCAGAGCATGACCTTTCAAAGACCATGTGGCAAAAGGTTATGAGTCGAATACATGAAGGCTATGAAAACAAATCTTTCCCGGTGCCTGCAGGTATTACAAGTTGTACAGTATGTTCAAGATCCGGCAAACTTCCTATTCCGGGCCTTTGTGATGCATGTCTTCATTCAGAGTATTTTGAAGAAGGTACAACACCTCATGAATCCTGTGATGTTCACTATGCAGGAACAATCTGTGCTTACTGCCAGTTGCCTGCAACAGAACTTTGCCCATTCAAGGCAGATGGTGTATTCGAGCTTCCTCTTAAGGAAGATCCAAAGGTTGCCGCAGGTTCTGCTACCGTTCTTGCAGACGGTACTTCTGTTCAGAGCAACAACCAAAAGAGTTCCATCGGCGATGACGGCGTAACAAGATGTATGCATGATGCCCTCTTCTTCGCAGATCCGAATTATCAGGCAATAATTGACCAGCAAAGCTATGAACTCAGTGCAGCTGCAGCAGCGGCTCAGGCAGCGGCCGAAGCAGCAGCGGCTCAGGCAGCAGCTGAAGCAGGCGAGCAGCCACCGGCTGAATAGGATGAATGGGCTGTGGGCTGAATAAATTTGTTTTCACGAACATTACTATTGCCTAAGGCTTCACGTATTGTAGGATATTAATACCATCCAGTTTCTAAGAAAAGAGATTGGATGGTATTTTTTTATAGTTGGCTTGTATTCTTCTTATGATTGGCTTGTGATTGGCTTGTATTCTTCTAGCTGATTTTATATTTTACCATTAGGAATGCTTCTTCCTTTTCTTTGACGGTAAAATTTCTTCTTGATTTTGGGCCTTTTAATTTGTCTTTACCATTAAACGATAGTTATTGTTCATCATGATGGCACGTTTTTTTGAATTCTTTGATTTTTCTTTGAATTTTCTTACCATCATAAGTCTAAAGCAACTCCACTAATGGTAAAAAGATAAATATTTTGCTTAATTTGATGCCATTATTTTTACGCCCTATGATTCGTGATGGCAAAATAAATTAAATATAATTTCATTGTCATATATGCCCTACTTAACACGTAAATAACACAAACCACATCCACAACCAATCAATATATCATGACAAAGAAAAGCCCAGGTCACATGACCTGAGCTTCTTTTTAACTTCGTTAACGTCTAAATCTGTTTCCACAAACTTCTTCTGTTTCCACAAACTTCTTCTGTTTCTACAGACTTCTTCTGTTTCTACAAACTTCTTCTGTTTCTACAGACTTAATTAACTCTATTACTTAATTCTATTCTGCATCTGCAGCATATTTTACTGCCTCTGCAACATCTTCTGCAGCATCTGCTACAGTTTCAGCAACATCCTTTGCAGCATCCTCAACTGCTTCTGCTACGTCTTCTGCAGCCTTTTCAACATCTTCTGCATCAACAGAAGGCTCATCAGCTACATCTTCCATATTTACTATATCAGAAGGGGTCTTCTTGCTGAAGTATTCCTTTGAAGCGTCAATTGCACTCCCAACCATTCCGCCGAGGTCTTTTGCAACTTCCTTTGCCTTAGAACCAACAGTTTCAAATTTATCTTTCAGTTCCTTATCCTGGGCAAATTCCTTAACCTTATTACCGGCATTCTCTAACTTATCCTTGAGCTCTGCATCCTTGACTGTTTCTTTTACCTTATCAGCAGCTTCACCGATTTTCTCCTTGAGTTCTGCATCTTTAACAGTCTCTTTAACCTTATCGGTTGCTGCATTAATCTTTTCCTTCAAAGCTTCAACTGTAATCTTCTCTTCCGGAACAGGAAGCACTACCTTTTCACCGCACTTAGGGCAAAATGAATATTCTGTGTTTACATATTCTCCACAGACTTCACATTTAATCTTTCCTGTTGCAAGAGCAAGTTTCTTCTCAAGAACATTAATCTTATCCTTATCAACCTTAATCTCCTCGAGAATATCCTGAATTGCTTCAGCATTGCCATCATTATCGCAATATGCCTGTCCAAGCTCTTTATAAAGCTTTGCCAAATCAGCATTCGTTGTATTGATTTTGGCTTTTAATGAAGCAACTCCTGTAGCCTTTTTAGTCTTATCAGCAACGACTTTAACTCCGTCACTGAGTGTAGAGCTAAAACTTCCTAATACTTTCATCTTTTTCCTCCTAAAATAATAATTAGTTTGTCCCAATTAATTATTGCCCTGATCGATTACAGCACTATTTGAACTATAACCTGATTTAATCAAGACCTACTGTTCAATGCTCCTTAAGTATATCACATCGGTCAAAGTTCAATCAACCAACCGAAAAACGTCATTATAGATGTATATATATACATAAATAACGTATTAACACATTCTATTTTGCAATTATGCATTCTTACTACACTTGTCAAAATATTGGAATTCAAGACGTATTGTTTTCATCATATCCTTTATAGAAACACTAAACCCCGGTAAACAAAATGTTTTCCGGGGTCCGTGGCACCTGTATTAATCAGGTACAATATTTGGTAAACTATGAAAAAGCATATTATTATGGAAGCATTGTTGCATCGCCAAAGTATTCATTCCATTTAGCGGCACGTTCATCCATGATAGCCTGTCCGCCCATATCCAAATACTCCTGAATCATTTGATCCCATAAAGCATCAAATTCATCCGGCTTTGCTACAACAGCCTGATCATAAATCTGATCTCTCTTTTCAGAAAGAGAATCTCCTACTCCGGCCTCTGCCTCAATTACTCCTACATTTACATTTTTCGGTTCAATTCCGTCATTCATTGCAATTTTATTGGCTGTATCAACCAATGCCGGATCTATTCCCGCATAGCCATAGCTAAGAGAAAGATTAGCAAGTTCCTGGTCGCCGAAATTAACACCGTTACAAGTAATAGTATAATCAATATTCTTTCCTGAGTTCTGTATTGCATCTCCTGTTGCATCTTTAATCTGTATTGCTCCCGACTCAAGTACCTCATGGGTTACTCCCTCTTCTCCGGCTTGTAAGTACTTTATTGTTTCGGGTGAACTGATATAATCCAGATATAATAAAGAAGCCAATGGTTCATCATTTGTAGTTGGGAAGAATATTTTTCTGTCACCGGCAGGACTGTATAAATATTTAGCATGCTTTCCCGCATTGTTTTCAAAGCAGTCAACAGGGACATAGCAAGCATCTTCTCCGCATATTCTCTGAAGATTTGCTATATAACTGTCCTCTCCATTTCTAAACGGCTGGTCCCAGTTGACCATAATACTTCCAACATAACCTGCCTTAATTAAGTCATCGCCTGTTGTATCACCGCTCTTATATAAAGCAAAATCATCCCACAACAAACCCATGTTATACCACTTATTAAGCAAACGAACCGCTTCCTTTGTTCCGTTCTGTGTTAAAGCTCTATCATCAAATCCGTTAATATAGTATTCCTTATCGGTAATATTAGCATCCTGGAAAGAAGTAATAATATTAGCTGCAGTCCAACCTACATCATACGTCAACTCAAACGGAATCATCTGCCTAGCATCACTTCCCAATAACAGTTCTGCATTTTCATCAAACGCAACAAGCATGTCTTCGAATTCCTGTGTAGTTGTAGGCTCCTTTATATTAAGCTTATCCAGCCAATCCTTACGTACATAGGTAACAATTCTCTGCTGTTCGGCTCTTCTTCCTTCAAGTGCCCATAATGTACCTGTTTTGGGATCTTTATCCCAATACATATTTGAATCTCCAAGCCAGTTAAAGAGATTAGGTATATACTCCTTATACTCTTCTACATAACTACTAAGATCCTGAACGCCACCCATTTGTGCATAGGTCAATACTGTCGGATAGCTATATGTAACACATATATCGGGAGCATTTCCTGCAGCCAAAAGGTTGTTAATTTCCTCAACCTCAGTCCAACGTGGAATTGCCTGAAAATTTACTTCAACATTATATTTTTCAAGCATTCCCTTCTTGATATAATCCGTATACATATTATTCTCAGGGTCTGACCCTCCATCATTACCACGGTCGTAAATCTCAACCGTTATACTTTTAGTTTCAGGAAATTTTCCATCAACAAGTTCACCTGTTTCAACTTCAACATCCTGTACCACGTTCCATGAAGAACTGTCATCTTCTGTTACTTTTGTTTCTTCATTCGAAGAATTGTCTGTCCCTTTACCACACGCACATAACGAAAGAACCATAGTGCATGACAAAAGGATTGTTAAAAATCTTTTTTTCATATTGTACCTCCAACATTTAATATAAACATAAACAGGTTATCCTGTTTTGCACTTATCAATTCAGACAGAAGCTTATCTTCGGTCCCAAATACGAATCCTTCAAAACTTTATTCGTATCCCATATAACAATCTTTTCCAAAACTATTCCGGGACTCATCCCATAGAATCTCAATCTGTTTTCACCCTTAATACAAACAATTTTGCTTTCTACAGTCTTCACATTATTTTTGGCTTCTTTTTCCCATTGTTCGCTCAAAAAGAACGGAATACTTTCATTCTTTACAGTATTAATTTTCACCATATTCTGATTGTTAACAGAAAATCCTATATATTGAATTCGTTCAAAACAAACAGGTGTAGTGGGCGCAAGGTAAAATCTGATGTTATATTCTCCTTCTTTTATTGTTACAAATGAATATTCGACATACGGAGAATTGATGCTATCCATAAAATCAGCAGTTACCGGATATACTTTTACAGCGCTTTTATTAATACCGTAAGGTTCTATTATCTTAAAAGCACCTTCTTCCACATCATTCTTTAAAATGAAATCCTTCCCGGGAAATGCCACATAACCTTCATGTTCCACAAATGTTCCTTTAGTGTAATTTTCATCGGCTTGCACAGAAACACATACTTCAATAATTGAATCTGCCAATAGGATTTCTCTTTTTTCATCCGCATAGGACATTACATGAAAAAATAAATTTTCACACTGTTTAACCTTTGATTTATCGAGGAACAAACGTATATCTTCTCTTTCAACAACCTGTCCTCCAGATATTGAAAATGACAAAATTTCATTGGAATTAACAATTGCGTAATAATAAGGAATATCACTACCGTTAACAAGACAAAAATCAATATAATTTACATCTTTACGTGTAAAATCCGTCCATACAAGCTTATTGTCACACCAATACAATCCTGTACTGTATTCCTCACTATCAGGTCTTGTTACAAGCATTCTTGGTTCCGAAGCCGGATATATAATATGACGAACAGGCAGTTTACAATCTTCATCATTCCAATTGGTAAAACCTATATGTAATGATTTGCCAAAACCCTTATAGTATCCTTTGTCAATGGTCTCGTATTCATCGATAAGAAGAGAATCTTCTTTTAAGCACTTGTCAATATCTATAGCAAGTCTGTTTGCCTCAATTCTGTTCTGTTTGGCATATAATCTGTTTCGGCCTGCCAAAATCCACATTTTCATTAAGTTAGCTGTTCCACAGACCGGGTAGTAAATCAAAGAAATAAATGCTGATAAATTTTCATCATCACATTTTGATTTCAAATTGTTAGCCTCTTTAAGAAGGTTTTCCGATTTTTCCAGAACATACTGCGCTTCACCATAATTAACAGGATGATACACATCAGCATTCATTATTTCATGCTTTCTTTTTTCAAGAAGTTCTGTATATCCCCAAATTAATTCATCAATGCATTTTCTATCGTCCTCATCAAAATGCGGGAATTGCCTTTCAACCCATTCTTTTGAATATTCTTCAGTTACAGAGCACTCCTGACCTCCCCATTTTTCAATGTCATATGCAAGGTCAAGAAAAAAAGAAAGTCCAAACTCCTGCGTGCCAATATCTCCTATATTTGCAACCCATATTTCTCTCACGCCATATTCATAAGCCTGCGTCATTTGCTCCCATACTCTCGGCAAATAAGTCGAGCCTATCCACTGATATGAATATGCACCGCCATGCATATCCATGTGATAATACATTCCGAATCCACCTATTCGATTTCTTAAATTCTTTGAAGGAAGAGTTCTTGTATAGCCAAAATTATTATCACTAAGCATCAGCGTAATTCCATCAAGCTCAGGATCGTTAATTAAGCCTTCTGTTTCTTCATTTCCGTAAAAGAATTCTTCTACCTCTGTAAACAAAACAATCTGTCTTGGAACCTCATTAAGATTCTCATTGACATTCTTAACTATCAATTTATTCTGTGTACGAATTACATCCTTTAAAAGGTCAATATTATCCTTAAGCGTAGCATCATTACCAAGAATTGCCGAATCACGTTCTCCTCTCATTCCCATGGTAATGACATTTTCAAATTCTCGATTTCTGATTAATCCATCTGTCCAGAATTTGACAATTCCGTCCCTGTTTGTAATAAAATTCCAGTCATTACCGTAATCTTTCACACGTTCTTTATAATAATTGAATTCCTCTCCTGCTCTCATACATGGTTCATGATGAGAAGTACTCATTACTATTCCGTATTCATCGGCAAGTATTGCGCTTTTTAATCCCGGACCATCAAGATTAAAATTCGATTTCCACATTGCAGGCCATAAATAATTTCCTTTTAGCCTAAGAAGAAGTTCAAATATTTTTTCATAACACTCCGCATTGATTCCACCAAAATGATCATTTGCCCAATTTCCAAAAGCCGGCCATTCATCATTTATAAAAAATCCCCTGTATCGAACCGACGGTTCCTTTGATATCACAGAGTCTTGTTCGGAGACATTAAAATCATGATGTTTTGGCATAACATGATTCCAGTCAACCAATGGTGATACTCCCAACAACTCGGATAAATGAAATAAGCCATATATTGTTCCACGCTTGTCGCTTCCGGCAATAATTATTGCCTGTTCAACATTTTCACGGGGGTGGTCTATAACAAAAAAGCCGTAGACTTCTCTTTTACCACTTATCTTTTCCAAATCAATTATTCCATCTGAACAATATTCATCAAGAAGACCACTGTTTCCTACCGTTCCATAGATTATCAGATTGCCGTTATCTTCATAACATTCGTAATCATTCGGCCTGTCTCCTGTAACAAGGAAAATGTCATTTTTAACTTTTTCAGCTATTTTAACAACCCCGGATAAACATGTATTGTCCTTTTGAAAATACCATTTATGCTTTTTCGCCATAATTCGGTGCCCCCAAAACAAAGCTTTCTTATTCACACTTATATGCTAGCACATCTGTTATATGTCAAAATACTCATATTCCTTGTAATACTTTGCATTTTCCGACTTTGTGATGTAAAATAAACAAAGAATAAATAAACCGGTTAATGTATCAGAGGGAAAATATGATTAATAAAGATTTGCACTGCCCATACAGTATCCTAAGTTCAGACATTATCTGTGAACATAAATCAGCAAGAATTGAACAGCCAAATACCCCCACCTTGCATAATCACGATGGATATGAACTGCTTCTGTTTCTTAATGGAAATGCTAATATTTTTGTTGAATCTGAAGAAAAGAAATTGCAATATGGAGACCTGATTATTATTCCACCCTACTTATATCATGGAATCAGAGTCACTGAAATTGAACAATATGAACGAATAGTCATAAATATTCGTTCCGGCACATTAAGAGATCTTGGTGATGAAGAAACTGATCTCATATCAATGTTTCAGCCGGAAAAAGGTAATAAATTTATACTTATTCCCTTAACCGAACAACAGGTTAACGACATGGAACCCATATTAGGGAATCTGGAAAAATCCTTAAATAAGAGAATATACGGTCATACAGTTTTATCAAAAGCATATCTTACCGAATTTTTGATAAATGTTGCTAATCTGACAATGCGAAATTCAACATCGGATTATGAAAATATTATGACTCCGGTAGTTAAAAAAATCTTTGAATATATTGATGCCAACATATACAATGAAATATCGGTTAATTCTATAGCCTTAAATCTACATCATAATGTAGATTACCTCGGAAGAATATTTAAAAATGCAACAGGCAGTAGTCTCAAATACTATATTAACGGTAAAAAAATTGCCCTCGCTCAGAAACTTCTTCGCGAAGGCAACTCTCCATACGATGTATGCTTTATATTAAGTTTCAATAATTATTCAAGTTTCTCAAGAACATTTTCGGAACATGCAGGCATGTCACCGAAACAATATGTAAAGGGGCTGTAAAAAAACTCCCCTAAAAGAAAATCGCTTAGACCGTGAGGTTTAAGCGATTTTTTTGGTATAATTAATTATGCCAATAACCAATCATACAACTGATGTTAATTATACAGCTAGACAGCTGAAATTACCATTGGAAATCGAAAAATTAATTGATATTTCTGATCCTGTATATACCTTCTGTGAAGTTATGGATCACATTGACCTATCAAAATATTTTGTAGAGAAAGGATACAAAACAGGTCGTCCAAAATGTGATTCTCAGAAGTTGCTAAAGGTTATACTGTTCGCTTTTATGGAGCATGGTTTTTGTTCCTTACGAGAAATTGAAAAAATGTGCAAAACCGACATACGGTTTATGTATCTTCTTGATGATTGTAAGGCTCCATCCTTTACCACATTCGGCAACCTCATTCGTGATGAATTAACTGAATCAATAGAAAACATCTCTGCACTCATTGATGATATCAACGAAAAGACACTATCTTTCTTAGGTGTAAAGATTGAGAAGCGTGAAGAATACAAAAAAAGATGGTATTCAAACTTTTTGAGTGTCACTCTTCGTGAGGGTGTAACTTGAGGGTTTGTCGTGAGGGGCTTTCATGAGAAGGCGCACTATTTCCGCAGCCAGGCAAACACAAACCGATAATAAATATTACCAATAAAACAATACTTTTCATAATCATATCATTTCCTTTAATAATTAATCATTTGCAAGTCTGATGTATTTAGGCGTAATGTCATAGGGATACCAATACTTTCCTGCTTTCACATAATACTGTTTAACATGCAGTTCAATCACAGCAAATGTCATATTCTCCCTGTTCGTTTGAGATAAATAATTCTCAAATCTAACAATGCCATGAACCTCGTGAAGAGAATCCGTTATTGTTTTATCCTCAAAACTTCTTATTTCTTTTTTTGCGCCTATTGGTGACCATCCGTCCTTTATCAGCGATGAATTAATCTCATTGGATGCATTTAATATTTCATTGCGCAATGCTGAAACATACAGTCCATACTTTACTTCATCAAATCCGGTCCCTTCAGGTAACATGCGTCGCATGGTGCCTGTAGAATACGTCACGTCTCCAAATGGCTCATTTTCAACATCGTCCCCCATTACAGATACCAGCCACATCCATTTAAATGCCTTGCTGATCTGGGTTTTATGAGCTCCTCTGGCCAGCTTAAGCAAAAATGTCATTCCATATAACCAAAAGCATACTGCCGCGAATACCATAAGTCCATCGACTTTTATTGTGTGCGCCAAAAAATAGAAATCGAATATAACCTGTAAATAGAAACAAATGATACCCAAACCCATGCAAATAAGTGCTCTTTTATAAAAGTGCTTTTTTTCTGCACCGGATTTGATATCCTTTCCAAACTTCAAATTGGTCAAGGCATCCATTTTAACGTCAGACGGTCTTTCTCCATTTATCACAAAATACGTTGTAAACCCACCAGGCATATTAATAATCCTCTCTCATTCTTCATCCGCTTTATGGAAACACATAATTTATCCTATACAAAAACCCGGCACACAATACAATGTTACCGGGTTTCTGTAAATAGAGCTGCTGACGGGAATCGGACCCGTGACCTCCGCACTACCAATGCGACGCACTACCGACTGTGCTACAGCAGCAATGCTGACCGAAGTCAACCATAAATACATGTGGTTTTACCCACCGACTTATCTTATCAAAGACACCTATATATGTCAACACATTAGAATATATTCTAAGATTGCTATCCCTTTTAAGACTCTTCTTTATCATCAGCAACTTCATCTGCTGATTCATCGTTTAATTCATCGTCAAATTCACCGTCTCCGTCGAGAGCCATCTGAGCCATATATTCAGCCGCATCATCCGGGATATCATCGAGATTTTCGCTTCCTGTATCAATATCCAGTGGTTGTCTCTTGAACATGATATCATACATTACAGGAATGATAAACAATGTCATAAGTGTTGCATAAGCAAGACCACCTGCAATAACAAGTGCCATACCTTTACCCATCTGTGAACCCATATCATCGCCAAATATAAGATTTGATTCAGCAAGGATAGTTGTAAGGGCTGTCATAAGAATAGGCCTCATACGTGTCTTTCCGGTTGCTATAAGGGCATTGTGTCTGTCCATGCCACCCTTACGAAGCTGGTTAGCATAATCAACAAATACAATACCGTTATTAACAACAGTACCCATCAACACAATAAATCCAAGCAAGCTTATAACCGAGAGATTTTCTTTTGCAACCCAAAGGCTGAAGAAACCACCGGTAAATGCAAGAGGAATTGTAAACATTACTATAAACGGGCTCAAAAGGCTCTGGAACTGTGCAACCATAACCAGGTAAATAAATAAGAATCCAAGGAGCATTACAAGCGCCATCTGCTTTATCATCTGAACAACAGTGTCATATTCTCCTCCAACTTCAATTGTACAGTTACCCGGGAGTTCAAGTTTATTAAGCTTTGGTTCAAGTTCTCTTGTAAGCAATGTTGTGTTATAGCCTTCCGCAACGCTTGCAGTAACAGTCAGATATCTTGCCTGATTTTTTCTGTTAATGCTTGCTACACCGTCACGAACAACCTCTGTTGCAAATTCGGAAAGTTTATGCTCTTCTGTCACAGTATCTCCGTCTTCATCAACTACAGATACCGAGAACTCTCTGTTCATAAGTTCCTCTCTCTTAAGAGGTTCCAGTTCATTAACAACCGTAATCTGCATATCTATATCATCGATTGTTACAGAAACAGTATCAGCCGAGGTTGTGAGTTTTGTGGCAAGATCCTGATAAATCTGAGCAACACTTAACCCAAGACTCATTGCCTTATTTCTGTCGATAGCAAGATGAATAACCTTATCTGCGTCTTCCTCACCGTTACTAATCTCTGTATAACCTTCAACGGTTTCCACAACATCCATAATCTGATGTGTTGCATCAAGCATCTCCTGCAGGTCATCACCATATACATTGATACTCAGGCCCGATCCGAACAGCTGAGTCATCTCAGCCATAGCTGACTGAACAGAAAAATCAATTCCATCAATATCTGCAACAGCCTTTTCCATATTCTTACCAATCCTATTTATCTCAGAAGCCTTTGCTTCGGGATCTTCCGTAAGAATCATAAATGAATAAGCTCTGTAATTCATCTCTGATGCGCCGAGACCTGAAGTAAATATCTGAGTGCCGTCACCGTCAAGAATAGCAACACTGCCTACTCCATCTACAGCCATGACCTTATTCATTACTTCATCAGTAATGGCAAAGCATTCTTCCTTGCTTAGCTCCTCATCCTCAATAACAAGAGCAGCCTGAATCTGGTTAGCTGTCATTTTCGGAATCATTACTATACCCATTCGAAGTACCAGCCAGGTTGTCAGTCCAAGAAGTGCCACCGCTACAAGAATAGGCACAACCTTCACTTTAAGACAGAATGAAAGAATCTTTTCATAAACACCCAGGAACTTATCAAAAAGCGGATGTTCCTTGGGTTTTGCATTTTTAAGAATTGTTGAACCTGCCGCAGGAACAACGGTCATGGCAATAACAAGGGATGCCATCAAACAGAAAATGATTGACAGGCACATAGGCATCAACAGTTCATTAACGAGTCCCGATGTATAAACCATGGGAAGGAATACACAGACTGTAGTAAGTGTTGATGAAATGATAGCGCCTGCAACCTGCTTTGTTCCGGCAACTGCCGCACGTGGTGCAGCCACACCTCTGCTTCGCAGTCGATAGATATTTTCAATTACAACGACAGAGTTATCAACAAGCATACCAATTCCCAGCGCAATTCCCGAAAGAGAAAGAACGTTGAGTGAAATATGGCTAAAATACATACATACGAGAGTAACAAGTACACTCAGAGGAATACTGATTGCAACTACAATTGTAGGCTTTGCATCCTTTAAGAATATTGCAAGAATTATAATTGCAAGGGCCGCACCAATTATCATCGATGAAAGAACGCTCTTAACAATAATATTGATGTAATCACCCTGGTCCATCTGAATTGATACTGACAATCCGGGATATTCTTCTTTAAGTTCTTCTACTTTGGCTCTGCAAAGCTTGCTGACATCATTTGTACCGGCAGTACTGCTCTTAAATACCGAAAGAATAACCGCCTGTTCTCCGTCCATACGAACATAGCTGTCCATTGAATTATCAATAACGGTAATATTGGCAACATCCTTAATTCTTACGTCGCCGACATCATCTATATGGCAAAGAACCGCATTTTCAAGTTCTTCAATTGACTTAAAGTTATCACCGACTTCAATTAACCAGGAATTATCTTCCTTATCATCTATATAGCCGGCAGGCATAGCAAAATTCTGTGCATAAATGATTGTGCCCAGTGTCTGAAGCGAAAGAAGTTCATCCGCATTTGCCTTCTTCAGTGCCTCTGCCTTCTGTTTTTCATACTGTCTTACTGAATCGTTATATGTTTCCCAACCGTCTGCCAGCTGTTTCTCACCGTCTCTTAAAGAATCCCAGCCCTCATTAATCTGCTTCTGACCGTCCTCAAGTGATTTCCAGCCGTTATCAATTGTTTCCTGAGCCGAATCAAGCTGTTTTTCCGATGCATCAAGAGTAGCCTCTGTTGAGGTAATCGTTGCTTCGCCCATGGTAATTGCAGTCTGGGCATTTGCAAGCTGAATTGCCGCTTCAAGATTGCCGGCATAAAGCTGTGTCAACCCCTCATTAACCTTGGCAAGATTATCATTTATCGGGGGAAGCGCAGCGTTGTACTGGTCCAACAAAGGTTGATTTGCTGCTACCTGGGCGCCAATAGTATTCTGAAGCTCTGTTTTCTTGCTGTCGGCTGTGCTCTTTGCTGCATTGAGAATCATTCTCGCCATTCCGACCGTAGTATCATTTTTTACCGTATTCGCTCCGTTCAAAATAGCATTAATTTGTGCAACAAGTGTATCGTTGTTAAGGCTTAATGTATCATCTCCGTACGCATCAAGCTGGGAAATAATACCACTAATTGCATTAATTGCATTATCCAACTCTGCCATACCGCTTTCGTATGCATCTTTCGTTGCCTGCAATACTCTTATTTCATTTTCCAAATGTGCCTTATTGGCTTCCAGCTGTGTCTTTGCAGTCAGAAGTTCTGCTTCTGTCTTCGCAAGCTGGTCTTCTGTTTCTTTCTTCTTATCTTCCAGCTGCTTTTTGCCGTCTTCCAATTCTCTCTTGCCGTCTTCAAGCTTGGCTTTTCCATCGGCAAGTTCTTTCTTTCCATCATCCAGTTCCTTCTGTCCGTCTATAAGTTCCTGACGGCCGTCATTAAGTTCCTGCTGAGAATCAACAAGCTTCTGCTTGTTTTCATCTATGGTAACCTGTGAATCCTCCAGCTGTTTTTTTGCATCATTTAACTGCTCAAGGGCTTCTGCAAACTTGTCATCCGCAACTGCCAAAATCTTGTCATTAAGTTCGTCTACCTTTTCCTGATCAAGTTCAACCTGAATAGATTTTTCAATAAGTCCCAGTGCAGACACACTTGCTACACCGTCAACTCTCTCAAATGCAGGAACAAGTTCATCCTGCGCAAACTGCGACAATTCTTCCATTGTCATGCCTTCCATCCCGACAGCCAAGTACTGTGTTGCAAGCATGTCGGCAGAAAGTTCCATAATAATCGGTGTTCCGCACTCATCAGGAAGCGTTGCTTCCAAAGAATTCAAAGACGCTGAAACCTTAACCATTGCAGAATCTATATCAACGTCATCTTCAAATTCAAGTTCAACAAGTCCGTAGTTTTCCGAGCATACACTCATTACATTTTTGACACCGTTAATAACACCCATGGATGCTTCCATCGGTTCACAGACATCAACTTCTACTTTCTGAGCACTTGCTCCGGGATATGTTGTGATAACAATAAGATATGGTAAAGAAACGTCAGGCAGAAGGTCAAGCTGCATCTTCATAAGACTGACTATTCCGAGAGTAAGCGCAACAATTACGCCAACCAGCACTGTAAATGGTTTTTTTACACTAAACTTAGACATTTATTTTTCCCCACCCCGTACAACACAATCAGCCGATTACATCACAATCATCAGACTATGTGTACAAACAATAAAGCATTTGGTTTACATAAAAATAGGGCTGTGCACAGAGTATACCAATACACAACCCCCATAAAATCTGATTATAAATGAATTAATCATAAATACAATCAGTAAAGCAAATTCTTTAGAAAATCTTTAGAAAATAATCCTTTTCACCTTACTTTTTGCCCTTTGAAGAGCGTTATCCGTGGATTTTTCATCCTTTCCCAAAACCTTGGCTGTCTCCACTGACGTCATTCCCGTCATATAAAGGTCCAGAACCTGCTTTTCAAAGGAGCTTAATGTTTCTTCTATGGCCTTCTGAAGTGCCATAACATTTTCCTTATCAATGACAACCTCTTCAGGATTTATTGCCTTATCCGAAGGCACACTGTCAATAAGCTGTTCCGAATCCTCATCCTCACGACTGTATAGTGAAACGTAGGTATTAAGAGGAATGTTTTTCTGCCTGTTGGACGCCACAAAGACATTAAGCATCTGCCTGCTGATACACAGATTGGCAAATGTAGAAAATGACGCATCTCTTCCGATATCAAAATCTCTGACGGCTTTGAACAGTCCTATCATTCCCTCCTGAATAAGATCTTCAGGCTCAGCACCAAGAACATACATGGATTTTGCCTTGTTTCTTACAAGGTTCTTATACTTGTCCATGATGATATCGATATTCGCTTTTTCGCCATCACGAAGAGCTACTATCAGTTCTTCATCGGTGCGTTCATCCATCATTTTGTCATCCTTTGTCTCACGATTTCATAGGCCAGTACACCTGTAGCAACAGATGCATTTAAGGAATCTATATCACCCTTCATGGGAATTGCTGCAACATAATCGCATTTTTCTTTAACAAGTCTGGAAACGCCGTCTCCTTCATTGCCGATAACCAATCCGATAGAACCTGTCAGATTGAGATTATACATTACCTCCCCGTCCATGTCTGCACAAACAAACCACATTCCCTGTTTCTTCAGTTCCTCAATGGTCTGCGCAATATTGGTAACTCTGACAACCGGTGTATAATTCAAAGCTCCGGCACTTGTTCTTGCCACTGTTGAAGTAAGACCAACCGCTCTGTTTTTGGAAATGATTACTCCATGGGCTCCGGAAAGATTAGCCGTTCTGATTATTGCCCCCAGATTATGGGGATCTTCTATTCCGTCAAGAATAAATACAAACGGCGGCTCTTCCTTCTGAGCGGCAAGTTCAAATATATCCTCAAGTTCGCTATATTCATAGGCTGCGCTGTAAGCAATTACCCCCTGATGCTTTCCCGTCTGTGAAAGCTGGTCAAGACGTTCCTTGCTTACGTATTTTACAAAGATATCCTTCTTCTTTGCTTCCCTTTTGATAGTCATAACAGGACCGTCATTGCAACCGTCAAGTACAAACAGTTTATCTATTGTTTTTCCTGCCCTTAACGCTTCAATAACCGGATTTCTTCCTTCAATTATTGATTCATTAATCTGCTTCTCCATTGAGTATTTCAAGTCCTTTCTTAACTATCTCTATTATGCGGTCTTCATCATCCTTAAGATACAGATATCCCAAAAGAGCCTCAAAACCCGTCGCTTTTCTGTAATCGGAAATGGATGCATTTTTTGCGGAAGAATAGGATTTTGCATTTCTTCCACGTCTGTATACATCTGCTTCCTCTTCCGTAAGGAAATCCGAAAGTTTCTCTGCCATCAAAGCCTGTGAACCGGCTTTTACTATTTTTGATTTATGCTTATGCAAAACCTCCGTGGCACGATTTCCCTCTTCAACAAGAATAGTCCTTATCATCAGGTCAAAAACACAATCTCCCACAAAAGCAAGCGTAAGAGGTGAATATGTTTTAATATCCACCTCTTTGCAATCAAATTCCTTTTTCAATTTACCAAGAAGGCTTAAGCTCTCTTCCACGTTACACCCTCTCTTGTATCCTCAAGAACAATACCCTTTGCAAGCAACTCGTCTCTAATCTGGTCAGCTCTTGCAAAATCCTTATTCTTTCTTGCTTCCTGACGCTCTTCAATAAGCTTTTCGATGTCAGAATCAAGAACTTCAGGCTGTTTCTCAACAATTAATCCAAGGATATCACACAGAAGAAGAAGCTCTTCCTTCATCTGTCTGAAGCATTCCTTAGTTGTAATATCAATCATGCTGACATTGATATACTTAACCAGTTCAAAAATAATTGAAATGGCATCAGCAGTATTGTTATCATCGCTCATAGCCTCTTCAAAACGCATTCTGAAGTCCTTCATGCCCTCAACCATCTTATATTCCTGACGGTCAAGTCTGTCTCCGTCAGACATCTTCATGGCACTGTTAAGCTTATCAACACAAGTACGGATTCTTTCAAATGAATTCTTTGCTGCATCCATAAGCTCTTCTGAATAGTTAAGCGGACTTCTGTAATGAGCCGAAAGCATAAAGAATCTGAGAACCATGGGCTCATATCTTCTTAAGATATCTCTGACAGTAAAGAAATTGCCTGCAGATTTACTCATCTTCTTATTATCGATATTAAGGAATGCATTATGCATCCAGTATCTAGCAAATGTTATTCCGTTTGCAGCCTCTGACTGGGCAATCTCATTTTCATGGTGAGGGAATATAAGATCCTCTCCGCCGGCATGAATATCGATTGTATTTCCAAGGTATTTCTTGGACATTGCGGAACACTCAATATGCCATCCCGGTCTTCCCTGGCAATAGAAGGAATCCCAGTAAGGCTCACCGTCTTTCTTGGGTTTCCAAAGAACGAAATCAAGGGGATCTTCCTTCTGATCTTCACCTGACACAAGAAGTTCTCTGTTTCCTCCGCGAAGGTCATCTATATTCTTATGAGATAATTTGCCGTACTCCTCAAATGCTCTTGTACGATAATATACTGTTCCGTCTGCAGCAACATAAGCATATCCCTTGAGAACAAGGTCATCAATCATGGCAAGCATCTCTTTAATCTCTTCTGTTGCCTTTGGATGTACTGTTGCCGGCTTAATATTAAGTGCTGCCATATCTTTTTTGCACTCTTCTATATATCTTTCGGAAATAACAGAGCAATCAACGCCTTCTTCATTGGCCTTCTTGATGATTTTGTCATCCACATCCGTAAAGTTGGATACATAGTTAACGTCAAGACCCTTATACTCAAGGAAACGTCTGAATGCATCGAAAACTATCATAGGACGAGCATTTCCGATATGAATCAGATTATATACAGTAGGACCGCATACATACATTGATATTTTTCCTACGCTCTGAGGATAGAACTCATCTTTTCTTTTTGTAAGTGTGTTATAAATTTTCATAATTTCTGCCCCTCATCTATTATTCAGCTTTGTGACAGGCGTCACAGCTGTTGCAAGCCATTACATCTATAGTAGCAAAATCACGCGGATTATCAAGCAGAGAAATGCAATATGCCGATATTCCTTCCTTATTTCCGGTAAATCCAAGGCCTTCTTCAGTGGTTGCCTTTACACTTACCTGAGAAATGTCAATTCCCAATGCATCCGCAATATTCTGTCTCATCCGATCTATATAAGGGCGCATCTTTGGAGACTGAGCCACTATCGTTGCATCAATATTCTGAATGATGTAACATTCGTCATCAATCATTCCGCCCACAAGGGACAGGAGTTTCAAGCTGTCAGCATCCTTATATTTATCATCGTTATCCGGGAAATGAGCTCCGATATCGCCAAGAGCTGCGGCGCCCAAAAGCGAATCTGCTATGGCATGCAACAACACATCTGCATCGGAATGCCCAAGAAGTCCCTGCTCATAAGGGATATCCACACCACCGATAATAAGCTTTCTTCCAACCGTAAGTTTGTGGACATCATATCCCATTCCTATTCTCATTGTTCTTCTCCGAAAATATCCGTATTTTTAGTCATATCTACGGTAGTATATTTTGGTGTAAACTTTCCATGTCCGCAGATTCTGTAATATACCTGCGTAATTCTTTCGGAAATGTTCTCTATCTCCGAATGCTTAACTTCAAACAGAATTACTAGGAACTGA
The DNA here is from genome assembly GCA_045639685.1 of Lachnospiraceae bacterium. GTDB lineage: Bacteria > Bacillota > Clostridia > Lachnospirales > Lachnospiraceae > Colinaster. The sequence goes on along the minus strand of JAZUDO010000060.1, from coordinate 3,128 downwards.
ACACTGCTGTACCTTGTAACGACATCAACATTTCTGATTGTCATCTTAATTGCCTGTTCCATACAGTACATGGCATGCTCAAGTTCATCGATATACGCCTTCTCATTTTTGGAAATCTGAAGTGTAATAAGCAAAAGTTCCGATGAATGATCATAACGCTTCTGCAGATTGGCTATATATTCGAAAACCTTGGCAAACTGACGGAACTCAACATCCATGGCGCCTTCATAGCTTCCACTGTTTTTGATACCGTATATTAACTTGTCTATATCCACGTCAACTCTCTGGGCCTCGTCCGGATCGTCCGTGTAAAAATAGTAACCGGCTTTTCCGTTCTGCTTAACGTGATACAAAGCTTTGTCGGCCTTGTTATAAATATCAACATATACATCATCCGGAGTTGACATTACCATACCTGCCGACAAAGACGCGGAAGCAATCTGCGGATCCTTCATCTTTTCTTCTTCGAAAGCATTAAAAATTGCAGTAACCCTTTCCTCTGCGGCCTTCCTGTCAACTTCTTTTATAAACATCAAAAATTCATCTCCGCCAAGTCTGCAAGCAACACAATTCTTGGCATGTCCGAGAACAGTGTCTCCTACAAGCCTTAAGGCCTTATCTCCTGCGTTATGACCCATAATATCATTAATCTTCTTAAGATTATCGACATCAAAAAAAACAAAGCATCCGGCTTCTTCCTGCATGGCGCCCGCAATTGCACGCTCACCCACAGATCTTCCAAGAAGACCGCTTACAACATCAATTTCATCTATACCGTTTTGAGCAACAAATGACTCCATTACCTTTCTAAGAAGATCGGAACCGTTCTCTATGCTGTCATTGACTTCCTGCTCAGATTCCCCGGTCACCTGTTCCGTAACACCCGAATCAATAAGTCCCATGAATATGTCAAGAAACTCAGGATCAAACTGACTTCCCCTGCCATTTATCAATTCTTCTCTGATTTGCTCCGAAGACAAAGCTTTTCTATATATACGCTTTGATTTCATGGCATCGTAGGCATCGGCTATGGCAACAATTCTAGCCTCTTCCGAAATATCTTCTCCGGCTATCTTTTCGGGATAACCCAAACCGTCATATCTCTCATGGTGATGAAGCGCAACATCCTCTGCCTTATTAATCATGATATTGTTCTTAAGGATATCTCCGCCCATTGTTGTATGTGAACGAATTACTGCATATTCTGTATCTTCAAGCCTCTTTGGCGAGTTCAAAATAGCATCGGGAACACCGATTTTACCCACATCATGCAGAAGAGCTGCATATCTGAGTTTTTCAATTCTTTCCTCATCCCAGCCCAAAGCTTTTGCGATAAGTATTGCATACTGGCTTACACGGGTAGAATGCCCCCTTGTATACTGATCCTTCGCATCTATTGCATTTGCCAGTGTCTGAACGGTCTGTAAGGACATCTGTTCAATCTTACGGCTACGTTCTTCTGCGTTCTGTGTCTGTCTTCTGACTTCATCCTCAAGATTCTTCTTTAAGAAATTCAGTTCGACAATTCTGTTAATTCGCTGAATAAGGATATCAGGTCTGAACGGCTTTGTAATAAAATCATCCGCTCCTTCCTTAAGTCCGACAAGCTCCGTATCAAGATCATCGTCTGCTGTCATAAGCACAACAGGAATGGCCCTGATTTCTCCGTTCTCATCCGACTTAAGTTCCTTTATGACATCATGACCGCTCATCTGTGGCATATGCACATCCAGCAAAATAAGGTCGGGGAGTTTTTCCTTTACAAGTTCAAGTGCTTGTAATCCTGACCCGGCCTCTCTTACGACATATCCGTCCTTGAGACATCTTTTAACCAATATTCTGTTAACAGCTTCATCATCCACAACAAGGATGTCGGCTTTTGCCTTAGTAGCATTCTCCATCAGGTTACTCCGTAACAGTACTATTAGTTAATAGCCTCTGTAATTATTTTTATCACGTTCCTGTACATTGCCATACAGTCTTCATGATTATTTAAAATATACTCTTCGTTTCCATCCTTGCAGGCAGTTTCAAGTGCAAGTGCTTTGTCCGAAAGTTCCTTTGCCCCTATTGTCATCGATGTGCTTTTTACAGCATGAATAAGTATACGATAATTAGCCCAATCCTTACTCTCAAAAAATCCGCACAAATCATCAATCTTCGCAGATTTAACATATTCTCCCAAGATTTCAAGATAACAGTCTTCGTCGTCCAAACAATAGGACATACCTAATTCAACATCAATACCATATAATTTTTCTAACATCACAAAACCCCCCATATTAGAAAAAGACAACACTCCAATGTTATTTTAGCACTTTTCGTGCTTTTATGCACTAACTTTGTCTCGAAGTCTCAATAAGTGTCTTAACGGCAGACTTTGCAACAGATGTATTATCCTTGTTATGCTCAGCCTTGTATAAAACTTCATCTGTGCTTGCCGCTACCTGCTGTGATGCTGCCGACAGCTGCATGCTTGCTTCAGCAATGGCACGATTCGATTCTACCGCCTTTGAGAGTGAATCATTGATTTCTTCTATCTTGGAAGTTAGTTCTTCCATCTTCATTCCGATAGCTTTAAACTTGTCGTCCATGTCATGAATAAAGTCTTCCTGATGTTTTGTTGCATCAATGGCGTCTCCGACTATATCAACTGCATTTCTTGATTCATTGCACAAATCATCGATAATTCTTCCGATACTCTCTGTAGCTCCTTTAGTCTGATTTGAAAGATTACCTATTTCGGTTGCAACAACGCTAAATCCCCTGCCTGCTTCTCCTGCTCTGGCTGCCTCAATTGATGCGTTCAAAGAAAGCAGATTGGTCTGCGAAGAAATATCTGTAATCATGGTTACAAACTCATTTATTCTCTCAGTTTCTCTGCGAAGTGACTCAATACTGTCACTAACCTTCTCAGTCGCTCCTATTGTTTTAGCTGCACTGCTGCCAAGAACTTTTATCTTATCCATGCCTTCGCTAATCATTTTTGTAGCCGCATTGATTACACGATTAATTCCTTCAACCTTATCACTCACATTCTCAAGGTCCTCAGAAAGCCTTTGTGTATTTTTTACGCACTCTAATGCATACTCAGCCTGACGCTCCATACCATCATTAATACTGTTGAC
>JAZUDO010000059.1:0-86924 GCA_045639685.1 Lachnospiraceae bacterium | reverse complement strand
TAACAAGGAAAAATATGATAACGCCATAGAAATGGCGGTAAAGGAATGCATAGACCGAGGGATTCTCAGGGAATACCTGGAGAGGAAAGGAAGTCAGGTTATAAATATGTTGATAGCAGAATATGATTATGAGACAGATATAAAGGTGCAGCGTGAAGAAGCCGCAGAGCAGGCCAGGGCAGAAGGAATGCGTGAAGGAATGCGGGAACAGTATGAAAAAGATCAGGCGTTGTTGGAAGCGAAGGATGCAGAACTGGAGAAGTACAAGGCATTTCTTGCTGCGCATGGACTTGAATGCGGGATAAATAAAGAATAAAAAGTTGTTGACAGCAATATCGTCATGGGATATTATGGCAAAAAAGGTCTGAAGAGGACGGTGGCAATAAAGCATCGTTTGACTGTGTAACTGTAAACAAGGATTTTGGAAAGGAGGTAAATTAGAATTATGACTAATAAGAAAATAAGACATGATGTGTACATCATGAAAAAGGTTAACAGAACAGAATTAAGAACTAGAATTACCTCCGGTTTGAGGCATAGAACTTGATGGTTGACAGTACGAGGTTTTTCGACAAAGTTGATATAACAGTCGAGAAGAATTTCGCTGAGAAGATTTTTGCTGAAAAAGAAATATTGCAAAAAGGAAATCATTAAGAAAGATTTGCACAGGTTTTGGTGATTCTACCAAGACCTGTTTTTTTGTGCATTTGAGGGCAAAGGCTGAGGCGCAACCTGAGGCAAAGGCCAAGGCGAAACCGTAGGGCAAAGGCAGCGGGTGACGGCGGAAGAAAACGGAATGCAAAGAAGGACCGGAGTTTAAGGCAGAAAAGGGTGATGACGTGAAGAAGATTAGAAGTTATATATGGGATTATAAGTGGAGATATCTTATCGCAGTAACTGCACTGGTTGTTGCGGTAAGTCTTGATATGTTTGCTCCGCGACTTACAAAAAGCGTTGTTGATGATGTAATAGTCGGTGGGCAAATGGAAAAGTTTATATGGATAGTACTTGGATTTTTGGGAATCGGAATCGGAAGATGTTTGTCCCAGTATGTCAAAGAATATACCTTTGACAGCACTAGCAACAAGATATCCGTTGCAATCAGAAGGGATCTGTTTGAGCATATACAGTCCCTGAGCGCAAATTATTTTGATAAGACCAACACCGGTGAACTTATGAGCCGAGTTAAGGAGGATGTGGACCATATCTGGGATGGCTTGGGATTTGTGGGAATGCTCCTTTTGGAGGTTGTGTATCACACGGCTTCAGTGCTGACCTGCATGGCAATGATTAATGTGAAGCTTATGCTTATACCATTGTTTGCAATGATTTTGTGCGGAGCCGTAGCCATAATCATGGAGAAGAAACTTGGCGATGTATACGGTGATATAAGTGAGGAAAATGCAGCGCTGAATACAGTAGCAGAAGAAAATCTTGGCGGCGTAAGAACCGTAAAGAGTTTTGCAAGAGAGAAATTTGAGATAGAAAAATTTCTTTCACATAACAAGAAGTATTACGACCTTAACATGAAGCAGTCGAAGATATTTGTAAGGTATTATCCGCTGTTTTCGGCAGTGACAAAGCTTTTGCCAGTGTCGGTACTTATTATGGGCGGACACTATGTAATGGACGGAAATATGTCACTGGGCGAACTGACGGCATTTGTCGAGTATTCTATGAACATAGTATGGCCGATGGAAATGCTTGGCTGGCTGACAAACTGCTTTTCATCTGCGGTTGCTTCCAACAAAAAACTGCAGAAGATATACAGCGTCGAACCGGCAATAAAAGAGCCAAAAGATCCGATAGTTCTTGATGAAATAAAGGGCAAGATTAAGTTTGATAATGTGTCATTTCACAAGGAAGACGGATATGAGATACTCAAAAACATCAGCTTCGAGGTTGAAGCCGGAAAGACTCTGGGAATAATGGGAGCAACCGGTGCAGGAAAGACATCCATCGTTCAACTGCTTCAGAGAATGTATGACGTTACCGGGGGCGCAATTCTTCTGGATGATGTGGACATACGAGTATTGCCGTTGGGGCAGTTGCGTACAGCGGTGGCTTATGTAATGCAGGATGTATTTCTTTTCTCGGATACCATTACCGAAAATATAGTAATGGGAAATAAGCGTGGCCTGGGACGTAAGGAAGTCGTGAGAGCGGCAAAGGATGCAAGTGCAAGAGATTTTATAGAAAGCATGGACGAATCCTACGATACCGTAATAGGTGAAAGAGGTGTGGGACTGTCAGGAGGACAGAAGCAGCGAATCAGCATTGCGAGGGCTCTTGCAAAGGATAATCCGATACTTATAATGGACGATTCCACATCGGCGCTGGATATGGAGACTGAGGCAGAGATTCAGCAAATGCTGGACTCAAAGGAAAATGTAACAAAGCTTATAATAGCTCATCGTATAAGTGCTGTCAGAAAGGCAGATGAAATTATCGTGCTTGAAGAAGGCCGTGTGGCCGAGAGGGGAACGCATGAAAGCCTGATGGCACAGCGGGGACTGTACTACAAGACATATCTGTCACAGTACGGAAGTGTGATGACTATGGGTGGTGATGCTGCAGAGGTTGTGACTTCGAATGTAGCGGAGACAACGTCAGAAGCGGTATCAGAATAGGAAGAAGGTGATAACAATGGCAGTTAATGCAACAAGAGCCGATGAGCTCAGCACCGAAAAGAGTAAGATTGCGACACTGAAGCGATTGTTTTCTTACCTTTTCGATTATAAGAAAACCCTTGTGGCGGTACTGCTCATCATGGCTTATTCCATGGTGGTTGGTTTGATAAATCCCAGCATAATTCAGCTGGCAATCGATGAATTTATTGGCAAAGGTAATATGGCCGGGTTGTACAGGCTGGCGGTATTTACACTGGCAATCAACCTGCTGGTGGTAGTGGCCGACAAGGTTAGAATGTATGTTATGGCAAAGGTATGTAACAACATTCTGGTAACAATACGACAGGAACTGTATTCACATATACAGAAGCTGGATTTTGCATTTTTCGACAGCAGACCGACGGGAAAAATCCTTTCCCGAATAATCGGTGATGTCAATTCCCTTAGGGATGTGCTGGATAAGAGCGTAACATCGCTGATTCCGAATCTGTTGACGGTATGCGGCGTGGCGGTAATAATGCTTATAAAGAATTGGAAGCTGGCGATAGCGTGTATGCTTACGCTTCCCACAATGATTGCGGGAACCTGGTTCATAGAAAAGCATGCCCATAAGTACTGGACCGAATTCAGAAAGAAATCCTCCAACCTTAATGCATTTTTACATGAGGACATGGTGGGAATTCGAATAATCCAAAGCTTTCATGCGGAGGAGGAGACACTTGAAACCTTTGACGAACTGGTGGGAGAACATCGTGGGTCATTTATCAAGGCAGTCAGGTATTCGGATGCATTTGGACCGATAATAGATTTTTCCTGGGGACTCGGAACGGTTTTGCTATATGCCTGCGGCATTCTTGTAATAGGACGTGAGAACATAACAGTAGGGGAAATGGTAGCATTTGCTTCTTATTTATATATGTTCTTCTGGCCGATACAGAGCATTGCAAGCTTTTACAACAATCTTGTTACCAATATTGCGGCTGCGGACCGTGTGTTTGAGATATTGGATACGGATCCGGGAATCAAAGATGCTGAGGGCGTGGAAACGATGCAGGAGATAAAGGGCGAGGTAACCTTTGAGCATGTTGGTTTCTCTTATGACGATCATACAAGGGTGCTCAATGATGTCAGCTTCAAAATCAATCCGGGTGAAACAATCGCTCTCGTTGGGCCTACCGGTGCAGGAAAGAGTACCATCGTTAATCTGATAAGCCGTTTCTATGACGTCCAGGAGGGACGAGTGCTTATCGACGGCAAGGATGTGAAGAAGGTAAGCATAGAGAGCCTCAGGGAACAGATGGGAATCATGACTCAGGAGAATTTCCTTTTCACGGGTACGATTAAGGACAATATACGATATGGCAAGCTTGACGCAAGTGATGAGGAAATAATCGCTGCTGCCAAGGCTGTCAATGCTCATGAATTTATCATGAAACTGGAAAATGGCTACGATACGGAGCTTAAGGAAAGAGGAGGCGGATTGTCCATCGGACAAAAGCAGCTTCTTGCATTTGCAAGAACAATGGTTTCAATGCCCAAGATCCTTATACTTGATGAGGCCACCAGCAGCATAGATACCAAGACAGAGAAGCTTGTTCAGAACGGAATAGAACATCTTCTCGAGGGAAGAACGTCATTTGTTATTGCTCACAGGCTGTCTACCATCGAAAAGGCAGACAGAATATTCGTAATAGATGACGGCGGTATCTGTGAGGCGGGTACGGCAGCAGAGCTTATGAGGAAAAAAGGATTGTATTATAATCTGTATATGGCGCAGTTTGAAGGGATTGCGTAAGGAAAAGTAAGATGCACCATGCATTATGAAAGGCATGGTGCACTATTTTTGTAATTGAGATTAACATGTTGGAGAAATCGACGATATTTCATTGGACTTTGATTTCAATTTAAAAAGTTTGAAAAGCACAATTATATTAATGACCAAAGTAATAAATACTGTGGTCAAACGTATTGCGTAAAGTGTATACATTTCTGAGTAGGTTATTTCTACAACTGTATTCAGAGACCGATAATCACCGATAAATAATATGGTATATCGATTGTAAAGAATCATTCCCAATTGAGCGAGTGCAGCGGAAAGCGTAAGCAATCGGTATATTGGAGAATACTGCTTTTGGTCATATATGTAAATGGCAATAAAGACCACAAACATTGTATATATTGAATAGCGACCATGCTGGGCTAAGGTTAGCATAAAGAGCAGAAACATATACAAGACTGAAGTGAAAATAAAATCTTTGGTTATGCGATATGTAATTATTGAAATAATAATAACCAAAAGAATCAGAGCCCAGGATAATTTTTCAAGCCATGAGGGCAGATGAATCAACTCAAACGGTCCCCAAATGTTTCCTGCAACGGAAGAGAAAACCTTATGCTTTGAAAATTCATAAAGATACAATTTGATTGAAATCAGCCAGTCGCCGGTAGTGATTGCAAAAGGAATAAATGCAGCATATCCAATGGAAATACATGTTACAAAGGCGGTAAGTGCCTTTTTTAATGGGACTTTTTTGATAATGTAATAAAGGATAAGCGGAAAGCACATATAAAATCCCTGGGGTTTTAAAAGACAGAAAACCGTTATAACCAATGCCGGTTCAAACCATTTGTTTTCCTTTATATAATAAAAGAATAATACGATAAGAAAACCGATTATTCCATCACGCTGCCCATATACAACTACATTAAAAAGAATGGCTGCATTAACAGACCAGACCAGTGCCGCCTTGGGAGATACTTTTTTATACAGGTAGATTTGAGAGATAATCTGAAATATTAATGGAAGAGATTTCATAACTAATTGTGTATAGTTTGAAAGGTCATTTCCGACTATATTCCTGATAAGATATAACCACATTGGGTAAAGCGGCGGATAATCAATGGGGCAGGGCACCTTGGCCGGGTCCCATGAATCATATATGTGTAAGAGCCCGTTCTCTTTCATCCATATAATCCACTGATAATCTGTTGTTATAATATCGAGATAGTTAAAAATATAAAATGCAAAAATGCATGAAAGAATATCTATTAGTAATATTTTTGTGATTGTAGATTTTTTTGAACTCATTTTTCCTCCAATATGTATGAGCTGATTTTATTCTGATTATACTATTTTGTAGAAAGTATGCAAATACGATAAATAATGGTTCGCAGATAGAGGTTGCTGCGATTGCATACTCGCTTTTTTTTTGCTACTATACATTGTAATGTAGTTTTTTGAATATTTGGAAGGCAAGAACTTGAGATTTGCTATGTATGTTGCATATAATATGTTGAGATATGATGGAAAGGGAAGGAACTATTAATGGAAAGCATGGACGGAATTAAGGAAGAAAGCGGAATAAGAAAGCTTCTTAATAAGAATAAGAATGCGACTCAGTATAGCGTAGCATTTTTATTAATGATGCTGTTTTGCAGTGCACCGCTTTTTGCGGGACTTGTTAACAGAGAAATGATATTGAATGAGGAGATAGTATATAACGCATACAAGTATAATATTTGTTTTATGTACATTTCTAATACAATATACGCGTTAATTCTTGTTTTTATTTTGGGGAAATTCATGGTTTGGACAGAAAATAGAAGATTGGAGGATGCCTTTTTGAGAGTGTTCAAAAGAGAACCATGGCTGCTGTTTTGGGTCGGATTACTTGTATGGAGTATTATTCCCACATTGAATGCTTTGGATATTAAGGGGGCATTTCTTGGAGCAACAGAGCTTTCAAGCGGATATATTTCTTACCTATTCTCTTTAAGTTTGATGGTGTGTGCATATTGGCTTAATGAATACGAAAGAGATGTTCTTATTAAGTACTTCGTGATTGTATCGGATATACTAGTCGCGTTTATGCTGGGATTTGAATACGATATTCCTTTTTTACAAAATTTTACGGCACATGTAACAGGGCTTTCGGTGTTTACTAATCAGAATCATTATGGGTATTATTTGACAGTTGCTATTATGTGCATGACGGGTTTGTATTTTTCTTCATTGGAAGCAAAGAAAAATGGAGAAAAGAGTGGCAGGGCATGGAGAATAACATATCTGGTTTCTTCTATGATAAATATGTATGCGCTGGTATTGAATGATACATTGGGGGCATATTTCGCAATACTCTTTGGAACATTTTTTTTAATGATTGTGTGGAGAATCAGATTTGGAAAGTTAAATATATGGTATTGGATTCCGATTATCTTTCTTATCATACTTACTATCTTAAGTTACTTTGAACTGATAACATCTAAAGCTGGAACAACAATAGGATACAGCCTTGTAGTGTTTGTTGCGGATTTGCTTAAGCTTAAGCATAAGTCTGCCGGATATGAACTGGGTGGATCAAGAAGAATAAAGATATGGAAGGAAACAATTGCAAGAATTATGGAGCATCCTATATTGGGTTATGGCCCGGATATGATGTTTGATGCAGAAGGCAACGCACTTATTGAAACAACGCCGCACAATGAGTTTCTTGAATGCGCATTCTTCTTGGGAATCCCCGGATTGGTATTATATCTTGGCGGTTTGATCAAACTGTTTGTGGACAGATGCAAGGGATTGAAAAAACTGACAAGCTATCAGATGGTGGCAGCAGGTGTGGTATTTGGATATTTGGTTAGTTCTTTCTTTGGCGTAAGAAAATATCATACGTCACCTTACCTATATATGTTTTTGGGACTTCTTTTGCTGAAAAATGGCCAAGAAGTTAACAAAAATAAGAAATCTTAAGAAAAGATAAGAATTCTTAAAAAAAATTAAGAAAATCTTTCAAAATCTGTTGTAATCTTATTTGTGTTGTGTTAACATAATGAAAGTAGATAGGCAAATTCTGTTCAGGGGTAAAAAGATGAACAATAGCATTGTTTTTAAGAAGAATAATAGAGGCTTTTCGATTTTGGAATTGATTGTGGTTATTGCGATTATTGCAACCTTAACAGGACTTATTGTTCCACAATTCATGACGTATGTCACGAAGAAAAAAACGGATTCGTGCAGACAGAATAGAGAGGCTATATTAAGCGTTTTCGAAAAGAGCGTGTATGATATGACACTTGATGCCAATCAGACCAGTCTTGATACGGTTTTGGCAGCAAGCGACAGTTCTATACTTCCGCAGGATTATATGAATCAGGTCAAGGGATTTCTTGCTTGCCCTGAGGATGATCAAATTGGACATTACAGCGCAAACTTCTATGAGGATGTGGATGCTACGACTGGAGCACTTGTTGCTAAAGCATATATCACTTGTGATTGCCATCCGGATGATGTATGCATGGTTGATTTAACCGGTTGGGTTAGTACCAATGAGGAAGAAGGCAATGATGACGGCGTATATACTACCGGATCAGGAACGAAGGGATATCCTTTCAATCCCGATTCAACCGGAACGGATGACGACGATGACGACCCGATAACCTATGATGAAGGAGAAACCTATGCTAACCTTGGCGTTTGGCCATACACTCTGCGCGACGGTAAGACAGATATAAGATGGCAAGCAGCCGGTACCGCAACGGGAAAATATGTAAGCATTACTGTTCCTGCATATGCACACTTCAAGGACAACGGAACTGAGTATGTAATTGTTAGACCTAATGATTCTACAGGTAAGGGCTATAAGGTTATGTATGAGAAGAGCGAATCACCTGCCATGAATCTTAATGACGGATGCTTATATAAGGTAGAAAGCACCAACGAACTGTTCTTTAATGCTAACGGTTCTATCGACGAAAAAACCACAGCCAGAAAAGAGCCGTTTAAGAATGTTGATATAAGTACTAATGAGAACAAGGATGTATGGAGGGTTACTGCTGATGCGGCAACCGGTGACGTGGTTACCATTCATTTTAATGATGGCTCAACATGCACATATATATATACCGGAGCTAACAAGAGTTCGGCTGAAATTCCGACAACGGACCAGAAGAGTTACGGAGTGAATTACAACGATTGGTATGTTGTACCAAATCTTTTTGAATAAATACGACTTGGAGAATTGACACGTGAGCTTGATGCAGATGCAACGTAAGAAGATGCGATTGGGTGATCTTCTTATTAAGGATGGAACCATTACCCCTGAACAGTTGGAACAGGGACTTAGAAGACAGAGAGAAAATGGCAAGAAACTTGGTGAGGCACTTATTGAGGTTGGTGCAACAACCGAGGATTCGATAGCTGTAGCACTTGCTAATCAGCTTGGCTACAACATGGTTAATCTTAACGAGGTTGAGGTTGACAAAAGACTTTTTGAGATATATCCGCAGCTTACACCTGCTATGCTCAAGAAATACAATTGTATTCCTTATGAGATAGCTGCTGATTCGGCTAATATACTTCATGTGGCAATGGCTGACCCCATGGACATGATGGCCATGGATGATATCGGTATCATAACCAACATGACTGTTGAACCGGTTGTTACTACAACGGCGGATATCTCCAGGGCTATTGATAAGATTTTTGGTCATAAGGATGTTGATACCAAGCTTCAGTCCTATGCAGATGAGCGTAAAGCCAAGGAAAATCAGAATGCTGATGATCAGGCAAATGATGATATCGAGAACTCACCTATCGTACAGCTTGTTAAGACTATGATTGAACAGGCAGTAAGGCAGAGAACCTCCGATGTACATATAGAGCCAATGGAAAGCGGAGTTCGAATCAGATACAGAATTGATGGTACGCTGTTTGTAAGAAGCAACTATTCACCACAACTTCTTCCTGCTATCGTAGCACGTATTAAGATTATCGGTGGTATGGATATCTCTGAAAAGAGAAAGCCTCAGGATGGACGTATTACACAGGTTGTTGACAGACAGGAATATGATATCCGTGTATCTGTACTTCCTACGGTATATGGTGAGAAGATAGTTATGAGACTTACTTCCAAGACCGGACTTACAAGAGATAAGGCTGACCTTGGATTTAATGAACAGGAACTTAAGGTGTTCGATCACATACTTTCGAACCCACATGGAATACTCCTGGTTACAGGGCCTACCGGTTCGGGTAAATCAACAACATTGTATACTGCTTTGTCAGAACTTAATTCGACTGAAGTTAATATTATTACAGTTGAAGACCCTGTCGAAGCGAATATAGATGGTATCAATCAGGTTCAGACCAATGTTAAAGCGGGACTTACATTTGCTTCGGCACTTAGATCTATCCTGCGACAGGACCCTGATATTATTATGATCGGTGAGATTCGTGATAATGAGACGGCTTCAATCGCTGTTCAGGCATCTATCACAGGACATATGGTTGTTAGTACATTACATACAAACTCTGCTGCAAGTACCGTTACCCGTTTGGCAGATATGGGTATTGAACCTTACCTTATAGCAGACTCGGTTGTAGGTATTATGGCACAGCGACTTGTTAGAAGACTTTGCCCGGCATGCAAGAAGGAATATGAACCAACGCCGGAAGAGAAAGAGCTTCTTATGATAAGGCCGGGAATGCCCTATACAGTATTCCAACCATGCGGATGTAAGATGTGTGATGATACAGGTTATAAGGGACGAATCGGTGTATATGAGATAATGGAACTTTCTCACGAACTTAAGCTTGTTATCTCCAAGAATGGCACTGCTGATGATATCAAGAAGCAGGCTTTGCTTGATGGAATGAGTACTCTGCGGATGAGTGCCACAAGATACGTTCTTAATGGAATAACATCTATCTCAGAGATGAAGAAGGTTTCCTTCGACGAATAATTGTAAGCAATATGCTTAAAGCAAATAATGTATAGAGATTAATAGAAAAGGAATGGGAGCATAATTATGGCAGATTATAGCTACGAAGCGATCCAGGCGAATGGTAAAGAGGTCAAGGGTACCATCGTTGCGGAGAACCCTGATTCTGCGAGAGCGCAGTTAAAGAGCCAGGGTCTTGTTGTTACCAATGTTAAGGAACAGGGACTTCTCGATAAGGATATTAACATTGGCTTTAAGAAGAAGATAACACCCAGGGAATTGGCAGTATTCTGTAGACAGTTTGTATCAATGTCTAAAGCTGGTGTTACGATTATTGAATGTTTGCAGTTGTTAAGAGAACAGACTGAGAATCCCCGTCTCGCCCAGGCTATCAGAGATGTTCAGACGGATGTTGAGAAGGGTGAAACTCTTGCAAGCGGTCTTGAGGCTCAGTCGGATGTATTCCCAAGCTTGATGGTAACAACTATTGCAGCCGGTGAAGCTTCCGGTTCATTGGAAGTCAGTCTTGATCGTATGGCAGATCAGTTTGAGAAGTCGGCTAAGACGCAGGCTATGGTTAAGAAGGCGATGATATATCCTATCGTTGTTGCAATTGTAGCTCTTGCAGTTGTTGTGGTAATGCTTGTTAAGGTTATACCGGCATATACCGATATGTTTAATGATCTGGGAACTGAACTTCCGGGTATTACAGTTGCAGTTGTTAAAGCCAGTGATTTTATTATTGACTATTGGTTTATACTTGTTCCGGTTATTGCTGGAATTGTAATAGGAGTGAAGACTTATCTTAAGACTCCTTCCGGTCAATTGATGTGGAGTACATTGACACTTAAGATTCCTGCAGCAGGTAATCTTATAACAAAGAGTGCATGTTCTTCCCTTGCAAGAACATTGTCTACACTTCTTGCGGCCGGCGTAGGCCTTACAGAGGCGGTTGATATCGTATCTGATACAATGACAAATGTACTTTTTAGAGATGCGCTCAGATTTGCAAGAGATGAGGTTATGAAGGGTGTTCCCCTTTCTGAGCCTATAGAAGACAGTGGATTATTCCCGCCGATGCTTTATCATATGATGAGAATCGGTGAAGAGGCAGGTAACTCTGAAGAGATGCTTACAAAGCTTGCTGATTACTATGACGAAGAGGTTGAAATAGCCACCCAGTCATTTATGGCAGCTATGGAGCCTATGATTATCCTTGTTCTTGCTGCAGTTGTTGGTGTACTTATTGCAGCGGTTATGAGCCCGATGCTTGCTATGTACCAGGCAATGGATAATCTGTAAAAAACGAATTAAGCGTCGAATTGTAGGGGTTCGATGTTTAAGATATAAGATGAAAACTAAAAAAAGAAAAGGAGAATTTCATTATGAAGAAAATGAATAACAAAGGTTTTTCACTTGTTGAGTTGATTGTTGTTATCGCAATCATGGCAGTACTCGTTGGTGTTCTTGCACCTCAGTTTATTAAGTATGTAGAGAGCTCACGTCGTTCAACAGACGTTTCTAACGCTCAGAACATCCAGTCAGCTATTCTTGCAGATATTGCTGAGGCTACATGGTCAGGTTCTACAACTGGTAGTGGTGCTATTACTGATTCTTACAAGCCTACTACACTTGGAGAGGCACCTGTTATTAAAGGTAATAAGGGAAGCCTTAACGGACAGAATTTTGTTGCTGAATGGGATAAAAATGCTGGAACATGTAAGGTATATGCAGGTGTTTATGATTTAACAACTGACTCAGGCGTTGCTCAGTACAAGGATACAGAAAACGACTAATTTTCACTAGGATGATTTATTTGCAATGCAACCAATTAACATTATTATATATACCCTAATATTTATATATGGAATAGTAGTTGGTAGTTTCCTAAATGTATGCATTTACCGCATACCGAAGAAGGAAAACATTGCTATAGTCAGATCTCATTGTATGAAGTGTAATCATCAGCTCAAGTGGTATGATAACATACCACTTGTGAGCTGGTTGATACTTCTTCGGGGCAAATGCAGATACTGCAAGGCTCCGATTTCTCCACAATATCCTATTGTAGAAGCTTCGAATGGGGTTTTGTGGTTGCTGGTATTTTTAGTAAACGGTGTTATGACACCGGCCGGAAGTTTTAACATAGATTCCCTACTCTATTGTTTTCTTGCTTCCGCACTATTGGTACTCAGCGTAATTGACTTTAGAACTTATGAGATTCCGATCGGGATCAACATATTCATACTGGCGCTGGGGCTGATCATGAGTGTAATTCATTACACGGATTGGTTGAGCCACGTGATTGGCTTCTTTGCTGTCAGTATTCCTCTGTATGTCATCATTCTTGTGACAAATGGTCGCGGGATCGGCGGTGGTGATATGAAGCTGATGGCTGTTGCAGGTCTTATGCTTGGATGGAAGCTGGCTATATTGGCATTTGCACTGGGGTGTATTATCGGAGCACCGATACACGTACTTCGCATGAGAATTGCCAAAGCTGACAGAGTGCTTGCAATGGGACCTTACCTGAGCATCGGAATATTTATTGCTGCTCTTTGGGGTAATCAGTTGATTGACTGGTACTTGAGGGCAACCGGACTTGTGTAACTTTACATAAATATATGATAGTAAATGCTACATTAGGAATGCCGATTGACATAAAATTAGTGAGAATGATGCATTTATTTGGTGGAAAACCAATATTTTTCAACTTTTTTTCCACAACATCTTGATTTTATTGATTAACATAATTATAATTTACATAATAGGTTAACTTTTTGCGCAACCAGTGCGTTTATTTTTGGAGAAACATAGTGCATGGGCACACTTCGGATTATACCGGAACATAACATTGAAAGTAATGAGGCGTGGCCTCTTACCTATATAGATTCTTAATGTATAGAGATAATACAAACTAGGAAGGGAACCGAGATGGCAGAGAAAGTTTTGAGTATTGAGATGGGTAATGCTCTTACCAAGGTCGTTGAGACTGAGATTGGTACCAAGAGCCCCAAAGTCTACAACAGCTTCGTGGTTACGACACCCGAGGGTATGTTGAAGGATGGTATTGTTGATGCCGACGACGAATTTGTCAACACATTCTTGCGTATGTTGACCGTTAAGCGTATCAAAACCAGAAAAGCTGTATTCACAATTTCGTCTTCAAAGATTGCTACAAGAGAAGCGAGAATACCTTATTGTAAGGAAGGAAAGATTAAAGATCTTGTAAGAGCTAATCTTTCTGACTATTTCCCGATTGACGGTAGCCAGTATATGTTCTCACACAGCGTTATCGGCGTTGAGTATGAGGCTAAGGATGAGGACAACAAGATTGAGGATAAGGCTGAAGAAAGTAAGCAGCCGCTTACAAAGAAGGAGCAGGTAGAGGCAGAACTTGCTTCGGGAACAGCTAAAGTTTCAGGTAAGAGCTCAAAGAGAGGTAAGGCAATCGGATATAAGTTGTTACTTCTTGCAGCTCCCAAACAGCTGATTCAGAGTTATGACAAGTTAGCACAGTCTATTGGTCTTCAGATTGTATCAATCGACTACAATGGTAACTCAGTTTACCAGGCTTCTAAGGATGAGTGCCGTGACGGTGTACAGTTAATCGTTAAGGTTGATGAGAAGGCTACACTTCTTATGGTTCTTGAAGATGGAGCTACAACACTTAACAGAACTATTCCTTACGGTGTTGATGAAGCTATCAAAGGCCTTATGAAGACAGATATCTTCGGTGATACAAAGGATTATGAAAAGGCAGTCAATGTTGCAAGAGCTAAGAACGTTCTTATGCCTTCGTTTGATGAATGCGATCCTGATGACAGCAAGGAAGAGTTTGCAGTAAGAAGTGAACTTACACTTACACTTCGTTCTCTTGCAGGCGGTATTATCAGAGTTATAGATTATTACAATGCAAACCATAACCAGAGACCTGTTGAAAAGATGCTTATAACAGGACTTGGTGCTGATTTCACAGGACTTGATGTTCTTCTTACAAGTGAAATCGGATTAAAGATTCGTGACATTACACGTGTTGCCGGAATGGATATCGACAGAATATTCCGTGGTAGTACATACAGCGAGTACGTTGGATGTATCGGTGCAGTTCTTGCTCCAATTGATTTCTATCCTGAGACAGCTGAGGAAGAAACAAGAGGCAAGGAAAAGGGTGTCGATGGCATGACAGTTGCTTGGCTTATATTTGGTGCATGCGTTGTAGTTGCAGGTGCTCTTGTTGCTCTTGCAGTAATGCCTTATAAGGATGCTGAAGCTGCTAACAAGAAGTATAAGGACACAATCGAGAGACTTCAGCCTTCATATGATTTGTATCTTGAATACAAGGAACTTGAAAATGACGTTGCATATGTTGAGTCTTTGGATAAAGCAACAATTAACAGAAACGGTGATTTTGTTGAATTCCTTGAAGCTCTTGAGAATAAGATGCCTCAGACATTCATGGTTAACAGCATTTCTGCTTCTCCAAGTTCAGTAATTGTTGATGCTACAGTAGGAAGCAAGGAAGAAGTTGCTGCAGCAATCTACAGCATGAAGCAGATTGATGGTTTTGTAAGTGTTGAGACAACATCTATTACAGAACTGCAGAATGACGACACAGGTGAAACTTCATATGGATTCGTGGCAGAAATGAGATATGCTTCTCTTGAAGAGCCTGTGGTTGAAGAAGGGGAGGCTGAATAATTATGAAGATTGATAAGAAATCATTAATATTACTTATTGTTTTGGCCGGTGCTGCAGTTATATTTGCTGCATGGATGTTATTGGCTAAGCCATTGAAGGAAAAGACAGCTACACTTGAGAACGAGAATGTCGGACTCAAGCAGACAGCTGATGAATACGAAGCAGTTAATGCTCAGAGAGCAACATACGAAGAGGGTAAGGTTACTCTTGAAGCAGAAAGGGCAGAACTCCTTTCAGCATTCCCTGCAGGTATGACAAGAGAAGATGAGATTATGTATTGGGCAAATATGGAGAGATCCAATGCTTCAACACTCAGAATTCAGAATCTTGTTATGGCAGGTATGGAAGAGGTTCATGTAGAAGGACAGCCGGAAGCAACAGGTGAAGGTGCTTCACAGCTTCATCTCTACAAAGCTCCTGTAAACTATGCATATGTTTCAACATATACCGGACTTAAGGATATGGTTTCATATGTATTTGAGCAGGCTGACAAGAAGAGCATCAGCAATCTGTCAGCATCATATGATGCAACAACAGGTAACCTCGCAGGAACAATTGACATCAATATGTACTATATGGTTGGTACAGGCAACGAATACAAGCCGTACACAATCCCATCTGTTCCTACAGGAGTTACAGACGTATTCCATTCAACAGATGTTCTGCAGGATCCTGCTGACTTATCTGCTTACAATGGAGCTGATGATTCGGAAGAATCAGAAGAAACTGAAGAAACAGAAGATTAATTAACATACTTTCGTTAAGGAGAGACTGGTTTCTCTCCTTAACGTGTATGAAGGAATGAAGGAAAAAGAGGTTTGGGACTTATGCAAAAGAAAGAATTGAGAAAGCTTAATAATGCAGGTTTTACATTACTGGAAGTATTGATAGCAATGGTTATCCTTGCTGTTGTTTCTGTACCGCTTCTCAGATCCTTTGTGGCAGCTGCTCAGACCAATCAGAAGGCAAAAATTGAAGCTGTATGTACAAATGCAGCTGAAAACGTAGCCGAGAATTGCAGAAATGTCAGAGCTAATGACATTCTGGTAAAGTATGTCGGCAAAGAATTCGATAACGCAGATTATGATGCGTCTACAGACAGTTACAATTATGAAGTAACTGACACATCATCTCCATATTATGGAAATGTTGCACATCTTGACAAAGACGGTATGTATACCGTGACTATCAAAAACCAGGGTTCGATGGGTTCATCGATGCCTGATGGTTATTATTGTGAAATCACACTTGATCCCAATATGTACAGCGGCGCCAATGGTGAGAACCTTGCTCAGATAGAGCCGGTTACCATTAAGGACTCTGCTATATTTACAATGCCAAGTGATTTTGATTCAAAGGCATATGATATGTATGTTGACAGAAACAGAATATTGGGAACAGCTTATCAGAAGAAAGATAAGGCATGGTTCAAGAAAAATCTTACAAGAACCATTACCTTTGACATAAACAAGGTTGGAGAGAAGGGAATTGATGCAGACGGCAACGATGTTGCTCCGGACGGCGATGGCAATTACCCTGCGGGAACTAAGATGATTGACCTGGCTAAGGTTACCATGAGCGTTGACTATGATCTTAAGATTACAAATGCCAACGATGTTCTTCCCTCAGACCAGCAGGAATTGAATTACACAACAGCATTCCTTTTTGATAATACAACCGGAAGCAGAGAACTTAATGCAGTATACCTGTTCTACTATCCGAGATATCAGGCTGCACTTGCAGATAAAGAAGGCATCACCCATGAAGGAAGAGACAGAATAATTGTTAATAACAAGGATAATGTTGAGACATATTTCTACCTTACAGCAATTAAGGGCGGTGAGGACGAACAGTATATTGAGAGCTATTGCATGGAAAAGGCACTTGGTGTAAGCATTGTTGAAAATGTTGATTTCACCGTAGCAGATAAGGGTGCTTTGACACTTAGGACAAATCTTAACAGCGGTGCTCCTGCAAACAAAAGTGATACAAATGCGGAACTTGGTCAGTTATATTTCACATTGAAATACAACAGTGCTACAGGAACATTTGCAAAATATGATAATGAAGCAGGCAAGTTGGTCAGAATTGCAAATACAGACGGAAAGACACTTAATACAGAAGATACACCTAATCGTATATATAAGATGAACGTTAAGATATATGATGATCAGCCACCAAAGGAAATAGAGGATTTGTCTATGCCGAGTGGTGTTGCTTATGTAAAGAATAGTATTGTTGAATTTGATGGAACGAAGTTAGAGTACTAAAGGGAGAAAAAAGGTGAAACTAAATCTTTGTAAGAAAAAATCTAATTTAAAGAAGAATAACAAAGGTATGGCATTAGTAACCGTTATTGTTGCCATCGGTTTCATTGCTGCTCTTGTCAGCATACTGATGCTTACGACTTTGGTTAACTTCAAGATGAAGAATGTTAATGAACGAAGCAAGGATACATTCTATTCGGCAGAACAGGCAATCGACGAAATTAACGTTGGTCTTCAGCATATCGTATCCGAGAGTATGTCGGAAGCTTATATGGATATCATGACAAATTACGGTAATGATACATATACACCGGAAGCAAAGACAGAACTCCTTACAACAAAGTATTATGAAGCTCTTTGGGACAGACTTGAGGATCCCAATATGGGCAACGGATATTATGATGTTTCAATTCTTGAAGGGTTCTTGAAGCCCACAACAAAGTGGCATACACCTTCAGGTGCTACTGATGGCGGGTACGGTGCAATTGTTGTTGCTGTTGATGATGAAGAGCCTAATGCAGATGCTAAAGAAAAGAAATTCGGTAGAATGATTACCTACGAAAAGAGTGGTGTTGTTCTTAAGAACCTTAAGGTATATTACAAAGACCAGATGGGATTTGTATCAGTAGTTCAGACAGATATCAGACTTACATATCCTGAATTTGACTTTGCTGATACATCAGAGCTTCCTACAATTCCACAGTATGCATTTGTTGCTGACGGTGGTGCTGCTATTGAAGCAACCGGAGATCTTACACTTGGCGGTAACATCTATGCCAATAACCTTGAAATATCAGGTGGTACAGCAACCAATAAGCTTAATGTTATTACAGAAAACGATCAGGTAATAACATCAAAGTACAATATAGAATTTGGTAATTTTACCAACTATACAGGCAAAGATGGAAAGACTGCAAGTGACCATGATACAGCTGTCACAATTCGTGCTCGTAATATAATTGTTAACTCATCGGATGTAAGACTTGTCGGCAAGACACTTCTTGCAAACGATTTGAATATCAAGGGAAAGAATTCCAATGTTTCACTTGTCGGAACATTTACAGGATACGGAATCGGTGCAAATATGAATGCAACTGATGAGGATCTTTCATGGAGTAAGACACATGTTAATGCTGACTGGAGTTCGGCAATTCTTATTAACGGTAAGAATACCTCACTTGATATGTCAGAATTGAATGATATTACACTGTATGGTCATTCATATATCGGTACAGGAAAAGCTGGTATATTAAATTCAAAGAATAATACAAATAATTATGATAATAACTTCGCTACAAGACTGAAGGATAATTCAACTTATAATGGAGAGAAGATATATAGTGATATAGCAATGGGAGAGTCTATAGCAGTTAAGACAAACCAGATGCTCTATCTTGTTCCGGCAGCTGCAATCGGTGTTGATGCAAACGGAAAGTCTAAATACAACAGGAACCCGCTTACACAGGATGAATACCTTGAATTGATAAAGGACGTTGAGAATGGGGACTGTGTTTTGACATCTTCTTCAGTTGTTGTTCCTGAACTCAACTCTGACTTAAGTGATTTTGTTAAGGATAGCACAGGAGAACTTAATGTTCAGACTATATGGGCACGTGTTAATGATGAAAATATCGGAAGTCTTGTATATTTTTATTTGACATTTGATGATGAAGCAAAGGCTAATGCTTATTATGCTCGTCGTTACGAAGGCTCTAAGGAAAAATTTGATAATTATACAAAGTCTTATCTTAAGAATATCAAATGGCCTAATACAAGCAACATAATGACTTTTAATATGGCAGCAAATGCAATGGATATGGATGATACCACAGGTGAATTGTCAAGAATGACAGCTTCTTCTATCACAACTGTATCTACAAGTGATGAACACAAGAATGCATCTATCAGATTCCTTAATGAGTTTAAGGGCATGTGTAACAGACTTGAGAGCAAGCCGAAGCTTAGAAGAGATGAATCTTTAGCAGGTAAGACAGAGACAGCTTTGTATCAGGAAGTTGTATTTGCAGATACTGTTGAAGAAGATACAAGTGCTATGCAGAGAGTATATGATAATATTGTCAGTGATTCTCAGATGCAGGAATTCTTGATTGATGTTCAGACCGGAGTTGACGAATACGAAGGTATTCTGATGCAAGAATCCGGTGGAGTTATTTCCATAATAGATAATAATGATGGTGGCAAAAAGGTTGCTATTATTGATACAACAACAGGAACAACAAAGTTGTCAGACAGTGTTAATAAGGATGTAATTCTTGTTATTACTGAGGGCGATGTTGAAGTAGAAAGAAAATTTGAAGGACTGATTCTTGCTAACGGTAAGGTTACATTCAGCGGTTCGGATCTTGAAATCAAGGCAAGTCCTGAAGCAGTAAGAAAAGCACTTCAGTATGGCTTTGAAACAAGCACAGGTGATGTTAAGACCGTTGCATACACACTTGCAGACGGTACTCAGTATACATACAATAATGCGGCAACAGCAGGTTATACATCAGATTATGCACTTGGCGGCTTAATCACTTATGAGAATTGGAAGAAGGATTAATTGAAGGGGAACTTTTTATGAAAATGTTTGCTGGAAAAAGTAATAATAAAGGCTTTTCATTAATTGAACTTGTAGTCATTATTGCAATAATGGCTTTGGGTATCGGAGTTGTGTCCCTTTCGGTTTCACTTGTTACGGGAGCTCAGGCAAGAAAAGCATTCGAGAAGATGGAATCACAATTGGATGAGGCCAAAACAGGAGCCATGAGCCGTTTTGATGAGACGCTTACGATTACTTATAAGACAAAAGATACAAGTGTGGATTTAACCACCGGTTCCGGTACTGGGAATCAAGACCAGGATGGTTTCTATGCTGTCAAAGAGTTGATGACTCTTAAGGCAAAGCCGGATTTATCAGATTCGACAAAAATTATGGCTGATAAACAAAGCTTGGGTACAGAGCAGGTTTATCTTTCGGATGATCGTGTTGAAATGACCATATATTTTAAGGATGCATCCGGTGCAGAGGAAAGTTATTTGATTGAAAATGGTGGAAGCGTTGTATTTTCTTTTGAAAGAGCAACAGGTCTCTATAAGGATATTCAGATAACAAAGGCTGATGGAAGTACGCGTTCTGGTCAGCCGGTGGCATTTGAGGCAAAGAGCGGAATGAGGACCTATAGAATGGAATTCGTTCCCGAAACAGGTAAGCATGTTAAAGTAGATATGTAATAGATTTTGAAATAAAAGGATTTGTTGGCAGAAAATTATAGGATTAAAGGTGTAACGTATGAAAAAGATTAACAACAAGGGTTTTTCTTTAGTTGAATTATTGGTTGCTTTTGCAATTGCTGCTATCTGCGGTGTGGCTGTATTCGGATTTATGTCCTTTGGAAGTAACAGTTTCAGACAGTCAAGTGAAAACGTTGGATTACAATACGAACAGCAGTTGGTTGTTAATCAGGTACGTGATTACATTCTTGAGTCCAGCAATGCTATAAATTATGATGAGCCCAATAAGGCTTTGTACACATATGCACAGTATGAGCAGCAGGATGCCGGTTCAATGAAGGATATTGTTAAGGTTACCAAAATCCTCTTTGATAAACTCGATAGCAATGAATCCGGCAATGTTAAGGTTAGCAGCAAGGAATATGATGTTACATCAACCGATTCTTTGCCGAATGATTATTTGACGGATGCTGTTTTTAGTGCTGATTCGATGGGAATCCTTTCTGATTGTGTAAAGGACATATCATATGACCTTTCTGATATAGAGCACAGTAAGGTTACATTTACCATTACATTCCTTGCAAGCAACGGTGGTGAGGTATCATCAACACAGGTTGTTTCTTTGAGAAATCATGTTGAGAACACATCAGAGGCCGATAAGGTTGTTAGCACTTCTGAATCAACAGTAAGTTCTTATATTGACGGAATTAAGATATATAGGGATGGATACGAAGTAATAGGCTCAGGTCCTGAACATGTTGGATTGTTATATGGAAAGGATACTGCAAAAGTTAAATTCACAGCTGAAGTTCAGGCAATGAGTAAGTTCTCTACCAAGCAGTATGGCGTTAGATGGAGTATTAGTGATGATCTTGGCGGATTGGTACAGAACTTTGGTACAGGTGAAATCAGTATCTCTGATGGAGTAGCTGATGGACAGACATTTGATTTGACGGCAACATGTATTGATGATACTTCTAAGTCAAGAACTATTACAATAATTATTGATAATGCTACTTATTATCCTGAAACTACAAAGATAGCGTGCGATATTAACGATAAAACAAAAGTTGAATATGGTAATGGATACACTACATTTAATTTTGATACGGAAGTTGGTTACAGGAATGGTAACGGCTTGATGCGTACATACAAAAATTCACAATTGATTGACAAGATTGAGTGGATTGTTGATGGAGATCTGGCAGCAAACAAGTATGGAATTGTATCCGGAATGGATGAAAACGGAAGATTTACCGTTACAAGCGGAGACAGTGGCAAGACATTTAAGGTTAGGTTCAAGGTAAAGCAGAGAAAGGCTGACGGAACAGAGTTATTAAGTCAGGTAATAAGCCTTACAATAGGAAATATTGATCCATATACTCCTGATGCTAAGTTTAGTCTTTCATGTCCGAATTCTGTACTTCGTGGAACAGACTTTGATGCCGAAGTTCAGTTTGATAATGAACTTGAAACAACTGAGAACAAGTATTACTGGAAGATATTGGAATTGAATGACAACGCCAGCGGTCAGTGGGGAGACAGTACAAATGCAGTTAAGACTGATTTTGATTCGACTGTTCACATGAGACTGAAGGATAAAGAAGATAAGGATATTCTTACGAAGGTTGACCATGAGTTGAATGAGTATGGCCCATATGATGAAGGCTATGACGGAACAGGCTGGTATGTCTCTGACAGTAAATCAATAAAGACAGATGTTGAATCATTCCTTCATTGGAATAATCAGTATAAGTTCAAAATTATGGTATTTGTAGTCGGTAAGGATAAGGATGACAACTATGTTGTATATGACCTTAATGGTTCACAGACGGTTGGCGCTACAGAATTTAAGCCGATCAAACCGGTAGAGCAGATTGTAAGAGTTCCGGAGGTTAAGCTTGTACTTACAGCTTCTAATTACTGTTATGCTAAGGGCTATGAATACAGGTATGATGGAACAACAGATAGCAGATATACGACATTCCTTACAAATACAACACTTACACCCAGAGGAATTAATGCAACAGGATATACTGCACCGGGTGAAAGAAGAGTATTTAACTACGAAGTAGAAGGCTTGTATATCTACAGCAGTGAAGGTGCTTCCCTTATTGATGAAGCCCAGGGTAGAAAATTTAATACCTACTACAATTTCTATGATAAGAATGCAAGAGTTAACATTAATGTTAACAACAAATTGTCACCTTACACGGTTAAGACAGGTTTGTCGCCTAAGTCTTCTAAGGTTGACAAGGAAGTATATCTTCCGGGTTCATCTCAGTTCCTGTTTGAACTGGATGTAAGAAAGACAAAAGACGGTAAGACAACTGATTTCGGAATCTTCCATCCTAACAAGATGTCCTTCTTCATGAATATGTCTGAGAAAAAGGATGTTAAGAGCAACAACGGAACAGTTAATGTTTCTAACTCGGTAGATTCTAACTATATTGATTACTACATTAGATATACGGTGAATGATTAATCAAGCGGGTGATTAATCAAAGGGATGATTAATCAAAGGTGAATGATTAATTTGATTGTAAGATTTATGTGATTTATTGCTAAGATGAATTATTATTTGGAGGAAAAAGGTATGCTTAAGAAAAGAGCATCGTCTAAAAAGAGAAGATGGATTGTTGTACCGGTTGCCGGAGTGGTAGCAGCTGCAATAGTTGCAGGTACCATATACAATTCAGCTGAGGTTGCATTGGCAAAATCTTCTTTGCCGGGAATCGAAGAGATTCTCCTTAATAATAGCAAGGATGAGCCGTTCAAGATTCTTGAGCTTGTTGCGGACAAGAGCGATGCCGCTATTGGTTTCCTTGTTGATGGACAGGAACCGGCTTATGTAAATGAACCAGCCACAGGTGCAAATGCGGGTAAGGTTATGTCAATAGATGATATGGCTTCTGCAGATGAGCGTACCGCAAGATTTCCTGCTGATGATACAACCTATGAAGCAAGATTTGATGCATTCAAGGATTTGAGAAATTACGCTTTTTCGTGGGATAATACTTATACAGAGGGAACGACCGGTACCCATACAAGATCAACTTATGGTTCATTTGTTGCAAACAGTGCTGATAATGGAGACTACAAAGGCGTAGATGATTTCTCTGATAAATTTGAGAAGGTTGTAGCTGATGGTGACCGTGATCACACAGTCACTCCGGAACAAATTTCAGTTAAGGATATTCAGGAAGGCTATGAAGGCACGACCGGTATTTTGTTCCAAGATATCGTTAACTTTGAATATGAACCCGGTGCATCAGGTGATAGATATAACTTGGAATTTGCTAAGGTTTCTGATATAACCAATCCATTGCAGAAATTGCCATACCAAGTTGGCTCGGCAGAAGGCTTTGAAGATTGTGATATATTAGATGGTGGTTCTGTCATTGACAGCAATCCTTATTTTAACTCACAGGAATATATTGTTGATCAGCCATTAACAGGAAAGCATGTTGATGCTGTCCTGGATGCAGATAATGTTACTATTCTTGAATCTCAGAAATGGGTTATAAATGATGGCTTTACGTTAGGCGCTGAAGATATATATTTGTATGAGTATTCAGCTAATACCTACGCTGTTTCCAACTACATTATAAGGCTTGATGGCACAACAAATAAGTATCTTGTTTGGGATAAGTCAGCAAATTCGGGCGCAGGTGCATATACTTATTATCTTGATTCTGATAACTGGGATGATTCATTTTATACAGACTATGGCTTTACGCAACCGGATCCGGATAATGCTGACCCGACTTTGCAGGAACCTGATAACTTTGTTAAAAATTTATTAGATAATACTATAGAGCTTTATACAATCAAGACTTATGACTCGAATATTGATTATGAGTACGAAAGTGAAAGATTGTATATTTCAGGTGTTGCTAAGGATACTATAAATGGTTGTTATTCTGCAACAACGTCACCTAAGACTCCTGTACTCTATAAGGGAGAGGATCCGGGTGCTCACAATATTGATGGAAGCAATGTGTCATATCACATTTATTTCTATGTTCCGTTTGCTGATGCAACCAATACATTTGATCCCGGAAACGGAAACTTAGACTTTATTCAGAACTATGCTGATGCGGCAGTTGAAGAATATCACTATACAGGTGGTTTCTACAATAAGGAATGGTTCAAACAGTATGTTCTTGACGTTGATGAAGGCAAATGCGGTAATGTTGTAATTGATGTTGAGACAAAGTTATATAGTGAAGCAACAGAAGATGATATAGCAAATGCTGATTTGATTTATATCAGATATGACGGAACCACAGCAATTGATGCATCTAATTCAATGGGTAATGGTACAGCCAAAGCACTTGTTAAATCTGTAAAGGATAATAAGCCTATCGTTGTTGAAGCAGGTAAATTGATGAGCAAGCTTTCACTTGCTACTGCCGGTCAGGAAGATTTTACAAAGGCTGTATATGCACTTTGCCAGACAGATGTAAGTGACGCTGCAATTGATAAGGTTGATACGGAGTGGGATAATATAGTCTCAGGTGATCCACTTGAAACGAAGTATATGGGTACTGCATTTAATGCAACGGGTAATCCGACAGGCTCATATGTTAACAGATCAATTTTTGTTGTTGGTTCTGATGTTACAACAATATCAAAGGATTTTAATACAAATGACGTCCTTAAAAATAAAACATTAAAGATTGGTAACGTTGAAGTTAGTTTCCAGGCTGTTCTTGATGATATTGCACAGGAAATTTTCTATCTTAATGCTGCTAATAAGGATACATCTAATTTCAATCAGCAGCTTACAGTAGCTACAGTTATCAGATATATTTTAAACTATGGTGATAAGCGTATTGTATCTAAGGATAAGATTAATGTTCTTGATATTGAGCCATATTATTCACAGGCTGTAGAAGATAATATCAATAATTTCATTACCGATAAAAATAAGAGACTTAATAATAACGCAAGTGATGTTGCAAACTACAAGAGAGATTTGTTTAACCCCTACTGGTTTGCAGGAAGAGTAACAAATACAATTACACAGGATGATATTAAGAAGAAAGATTATAACAACAAACTTACAATCACACGTAAAGGTATTAAGGAGTTTGTTGGTAGCGTACAGGATCTTAATGCTTCCTATGATGTAATCTATATTGGTCTTGATGTACAGTATCTTAATCTCGAACAAAAACAGGTAAAGAATCCAAAGGCAGCGTGGCATGATGGATATTGGGATGGCAGAAGTTGGCATGACGGATATTGGGATCCAGCCGAGTATATTGACGGAGGCTTAAGTACTGTATACAATGATTCCTCAATGAACGGTAAAGTTTATACTCATTTCGGAGATTATATTAATGTTAATAATGAAGAAATGGGTCTTTACGGAGATTATGCAGGTAATTATCGTATGTCCGGTCTTGATCTTACCTTCGAAAAGACAAGAGACCTTGAGGAGTATATCGAGGCAGGTTATGCTGTTATTCTTTCAGATGATTTCTTTAAAGTTCAAGACGGAAAGACAGTAGTAAATACAGATAAGATTTCAAATGATTCATATATGTATGAATTGGGACAGTTTATTCTTGGTAATGAGGGAAAGATTCTTAGTCCTAACAGTAGCGATGACAGTACCAAGAAGGTATATTACGGCGAGAACGTAATGTGCAAGAGCGATTTTGATAAGACGGATGATGCTTCAGTTCAGAAGAAGGCAGATTTTGCTTCCCATATGAGTATAGCAAAGCTTGAGATTAATGTTACAAAGCAGCCGACTCCTTATCTGAATCCTGCAAGTACGGATACTAATCCTATATATCAGTATATGGATGCAGACAGCAATGGCAAATACATTCTTGAGTATGATGTTGAACTTAAGAATAATTCAGAGTTTGCTTCATCGACATATGATTGTGTTCTTTATATTGATAGTGATGCCGATGGTAGATACGAGGAACTTGAAGGACTTAGAGATAAAACTACCATTGAAGAAATTGGCGCTGATTCTGCGCCTATGATTAAAGACCCTAACGAACCTGAAGACACAGACAAGATGGTTTTTGCATTGGAGACAGGAAAAAAATACCATATTACTGTAAATGCAGAAAACTATGTAGGATATGTTCCTTGGAAACTTGTATTTACTGAAAATGGAAGAGAAAATGTAAGAAGTGCTGTTGAAGGTGCTTGTGCAATACCTAACACAAAGGTTGTTAAGCCAACAATTAAGGTTTTGCAGCTTACATCAGGTACATCTAAAGATAATATATATAATGCCTCAAGTAGTAACAGAACCATAAAGACTAATTGGGTTTGGTATGGCACAAGTTTGGATCTTGATTCTAAATCAAATGCTGATATAAAGAAATTGTATGAACAGGTACAGGATTTCAATATTGATGTAACAAAGGTTCCAATATATGATTTCCTTTATAGCAATTCGTTATATTCGGGAATAAGTGATAGTAGTCCTGCAAGGGATAGAACACAGGCCATGATTTCTTATCTGAATGGATTTGATATTGTTGTTATGGGATTTGCTGAGACGTATTACATTCCTTATAGTAAAAATTACGGGAATCATACAGAAGATCAGACATATTGCGGAATGTATGCATTAAGATCCTATATCTTAAATGGAAACAGTATGCTGTTTACACACGACCTTACAACCAACCAGATTAAGGATGAAGCATTTACAGAGGTTGGCTGGTTTGCAAACAGATACCTCAGAGATGTTCAGGGTATGGATAGATTTGGAGTTGTTGAAGAAAGTGATTATCTGAATGAATTATCTCGTAGAGCAGGTATGGGTAATACATATTCGCTTGCAAGTTATGATTCTGTATACGATAATAGTAAGTATAATAACTTTAATGGTGTTACAGATTCTGCCAATAAGACTAAAGAGCGTGGATATAACACTGCTGTAACAACAACCCGTCTTCTCAGATATGCTGATGATGGTGGTACAGGGAATAAGTATGGTGAGGTTTCAACATATCAGAATCTTGGTGTTTTGAATAATACTGGTGGAAACGGACATTGGGATGATTTGTTGTTAACTTCTGAGAATGATAATAACGGAGGAAATAACTCCAACTCGGTTTACATCAGAAGTATCAACCATGGTCAGATTACCGAGTATCCATTTAATATTCCGCAGGATACCGATATTACGATAGCCAATACTCATGGTCAGTATTTCCAGCTTAATCTTGATACTGACTCAAGAGATCTTAACTTCGATGATGACGTAGTTGTATGGTACACAATCAGTAATCAGAGGACGGATAAACATGCCGGTTACTACACAATGAACTACAACGATGCACGTAATAACTATTACATCTTCAATAAGGGTAATATTACTTACACAGGTGCAGGTCATGCTATGATTACCGGTGATGCCGAGAGAAAACTGTTTGTTAATACTCTTGTTGCAGCATATAAGGCAAGTGCTCAGGCTCCAAAGGTTTCCTTTAGAGATAAAGCTGATAAGAATTCCGGTGAGATTAATGCTATCTATGAGCCATACGATGCACAGGCCCAAAATGATGACGGATCTGAAGGTGCAGTAGCGTCAGATAAACTTGAGTTTAATTTTAAGGTTGTAAACAACAGCCTTCAGAATACGGCCGAGGTTAAAGACGGTGAACTTGTGTTCAAGAGCATATATGCGCAGTACTATGTTGAAGTTCCTGAAGGAACACCCGGGGCAATCCAGTTGGGTACAGAAGGGGGTGTAACATATACAGTTAAAGTTATTCCTTCAAATGCTCTTACGGTTTATAAGCGTGTTGACAGAAACGGTAATACTCTTGCTATCCCGGTAGAACTAGGTAAAGCAAGTGCCGATAGTAAAGAGAAGTATATACTTGAGAGTAACTGTATCTATTCTATATTGCTTAATACCGACCAGGTTGCAAATACCAGCGATACAGAAAGTTGGAATTTGGAGTCAGGTGGAAAGACAACTACTATTACTGAACTTAAAAAGCATAATTATAAGATTTTTGTAAGAGTAAGTCTTGAGCAGGATGAAAAAGTTCGTGGTAATATGGATACAACCAATACAAGTATTCCTACAGGAACAGACAGTATTGCTCCACTTACAGTAAGCTTTACGGATTTGTACGAACTTAAATAATGTTTTTTCTGAATTCCCGACACGAAAGTGCCGGGAATTTTTTTGTGATTTTGTAATTTCTTTTTGACATCCTATTTTTTTTGTTGTATAGTGGTGCACGAAATGTGTTTCTTCCTATTAAGATGAGTTTCTTCTTATTAAAAAGACATCAAAAGGGAGTTTTAAAGGTTATAAAGGGAACGGAGAGGGAGCTTAAGCTTTTTCGAGGGATAAATAATGGCTAAAAATCTTGTTATAGTTGAGTCACCGGCTAAGGTGAAGACAATTGGAAAATTTTTGGGAAGTAATTACTGCGTTGCAGCCAGCAACGGTCATGTAAGGGATTTGCCCAAGTCATCACTTGGAATTGATGTGGACAATGATTATGAACCCAAGTATATAACCATCAGAGGTAAGGGCGACATTCTTGCAAATCTTCGTAAGGAAGTGAAGAAAGCAGAGAAGATATATCTTGCAACCGACCCTGACCGTGAGGGAGAGGCAATCAGCTGGCACCTTATGGCGGCACTTAAGCTTGAGGGCAAAAAAGTATACCGAATTACATTTAATGAGATAACCAAGAATGCGGTTAAGGACTCACTTAAAAATGCACGAGAGATAGATATGGACCTTGTTGATGCACAGCAGGCAAGAAGATGCCTTGACAGATGCGTGGGCTATCGTATATCGCCGCTTCTTTGGGCAAAGGTTAAAAGAGGTCTCAGTGCCGGACGAGTTCAGTCTGTCGCACTTCGTATTATCTGCGACAGAGAAGATGAGATAAATGCATTTGTACCTGAAGAGTATTGGTCATTGGATGCACTGGTAAGTGCAAAAGCAGGAAAAACCTTTGCCGCAAAATACTGTGGTGAGTTAAAGGATAAAAAGCAGGTTGATGATCTGGTTAAGAAACTTGAGAAATCAACATTTACCATAACTGATGTGAAGAAGGGAAGCAGAGCCAAGAAAGCACCGTTGCCATTTACCACTTCTACATTGCAGCAGGAAGCAAGTAAGGCGTTAAACTTCTCTACAACCAAGACAATGCGAATTGCACAGCAGTTGTATGAAGGCGTTGAGATAAAGGGGCAGGGAACTGTCGGTGTTATCACCTACCTTAGAACTGATTCTACCCGTGTCAGTGATGAAGCAAGAAATGCTGCTGCTGATTATATAAAAGAGAATTACGGTGAAAAATATGCCGGTGAAAATGTAAGCGTTGCCAAGTCCGGAAGCAAGATTCAGGACGCCCATGAAGCAATCAGACCTACTGATATAAGCAGAACACCGATACTTATGAAGGATTCTCTTAATCGTGATCAGTTAAGACTTTATACACTGATTTGGAAGAGATTTGTTGCATCACGTATGACAGATGCGGAATATGAAACCACAAGTGTTAAGATGCAGGCAGGTGACAGCACATTCTCTGCAGCATCCAGCAAGATAGCATTTGACGGTTTCAGAGTTGTATATACAGAGGCGGACGAGGAGAAGGAGGAGACCAACAGCCTTCTTTCAACTCTTACTGAGAAGAGTGTGTTAAAATGCGAAGATTTTGATGCAAAGCAGCATTTCACTCAGCCGGCAGCTCATTATACAGAGGCAAGCCTTGTACGTGCCCTTGAGGAGCTGGGAATCGGACGTCCCAGTACCTATGCTCCTACAATCAGTACAATTCTTGCAAGACGTTATATCGTTAAGGAAGGCAGAAATATCTTTGTTACCGAGTTAGGTGAGATTGTTAACAATATGATGAAGGAAGCATTCCCAAGTATAGTGGATGTGACCTTTACTGCCAATATGGAAGCGCTTCTTGATGCGGTTGAAGAGGGCAATGTTAAATGGAAGACAATTATTTCCAACTTCTATCCTGATTTGGACGCAGCCGTAACAGAGGCAGAAAAACAGCTTGAGAACGTTGAGGTTAAGGAAGAACTTTCCGGTGAGAACTGTGAAGAGTGCGGAAGACCGCTTTATATTAAGTATGGACCTCACGGTAAGTTCCAGGCCTGCTCGGGTTTCCCGGAGTGCCGTTTTACAAAGCCTTACTTTGAGAGGATTGGTGTTGCATGTCCTAACTGCGGTAAGGATATTGTGCTTCGTGCATCAAGAAAGGGCAGAAAGTACTATGGTTGTATAGACAACCCTGAGTGTGATTTCATGTCATGGCAGAAGCCATCCGGAAAGCTTTGCCCTAAGTGCGGCAAGATGCTTCTTGTAAGAGGCGCTAAGCTTGTATGTATGTCGGAAGAATGTAATTACAGCGAGAATAAGTAGTGCGAATGAGTATAGTGTGATTAGATTGCGTAAATAAGTATTGCGCATATAGATATTACAAAAACCGGGGATTCCCCGGTTTTTGTAATTTTGAATGTGAGTATTAGGGCTGAGTATTAGGGCTGGTGTATTAAGGCTGGTGTATTAAGGCTGGTGTATTAAGGCGGGTGTATTAAGGCGGGTGTATTAAGGCGGGTGTATTAAGGCTGGCCAAACTGGTAAATATTAAACCGGTAAAAACTGTGCTGAAATGGCTAGGGTTACAGTGAAATGTCTAGGGTTACAGAAAAGAGAAAAAAGAAGTCAAATCTGTAACCCATAAGCGCAGGCAAAGGCACTAGGGTTACAGATAATGGGGAAAATAAGCAAAATCTGTAATTCAAATCCAAGTTTATCAAAAATCCCCGCAATTTTGGGGATTAAAATCCCAACCTTAATTTATTGCCGATATGAGAAGCAGGTCAGTTCACAAATAGTAGCAAAATATTATGTAAATCTAATCTATTATTCAATAAAAAAAGTAAATTTGTTTAATTTTTCTAAATTGTCTAATAATTCTTGAATTAATATTCAAATAGTGATACAATAGTACCATACTTTCAAAAGGAGGTAGTATCTATGAGTAGTGTTCAGCTTTTAGACAAGACCAGAAAGATTGGGAAGCTTCTCCACAACAACAATTCCAGTAAAGTTGTTTTCAATGATATCTGTGCTGTTATGCAGGAGATACTTGGAAGCAATGTGCTTGTAATAAGCAGAAAAGGAAAAGTTCTCGGCATTGATAATGCGGACAGTGTTGAAGTTATTCATGAGCTTATCAAGGACAAAGTTGGCGGATTCATTGATCCTATGCTGAATGAGCGTATGCTATCTGTCCTTTCAACGAAAGAGAATGTTAATCTTGAAACCCTTGGATTTGAGGACACCGATGTAAGCAAGATTACGGCAATCATTGCTCCCATTGAGATTGCAGGCGAGAGACTTGGTACTCTCTTTGTATACAAATCAGGGCAGATGTATGATATTGATGACATTATCCTTTGCGAATATGGTTCAACCGTTGTAGGATTGGAAATGTTGCGTGCCGTTAATGAAGAAAATGCGGAAGAATCCAGAAAGGTTGCGGTTGTCAAATCGGCAATCGGAACGCTCAGTTTCTCCGAGATGGAAGCTATTGTTCATATATTTGATGAACTTGACGGAATGGAAGGAATTCTTGTTGCAAGTAAGATAGCAGACAGAGTTGGAATAACAAGAAGCGTTATTGTTAATGCACTTCGTAAATTCGAATCTGCCGGAGTAATTGAATCAAGATCTTCAGGAATGAAAGGAACCTATATAAAGGTTCTCAACGATGTGGTATTTGATGAGATTGAAAAACTTAGAAAGGATACCGGACATTAACAATTTTCGTCTGACATTTATTTTTTTCGAAAAAGGGACTAATAGTAGGAAGGCATTATTCCGATAATAAAATTGAAAGGATTCCGCTTTCATAAAAGGACTTATACAATGTATAGGTCCTTTTTTGTTTAAAAACTACAACATAGTGTGTTTTTTTGCGAAATTCTCTTGTATTTTTTACATATTTCTTTATAATGAAATAAGGTGTGAGCATTATGCCCAAAACCACAATATCTTGTGAGGTTTACATAAGTTACGCACTATATTATGCGTTGTCGGGGCTAATGCGTGGATGACCTTAGGAAAGGACAGATAATGATTAATTCAGGCGTTTACAGCTATATTAATGTACTGGATAAGGCTGCGGATGCATCCTGGACAAGGAATGAACTGATAGCCAACAATATTGCCAATCAGGACACTCCGGGCTATAAGAGGCAGGATGTGGATTTTGAAAGTCAGCTTACGGAGGCGTTGAAACACCAGAAGTATACTTCTATCGATGCAAAGGTTAAGAATGTAGATCTTTCACGACTTAAACCAAGAATCTATACGGATTCGGGAGATTTCTCTTATCGACTTGACGGAAACAATGTGGATCCGGAACAGGAGCAGGTACAGCTTGCTGCCAACCAGCTTCGTTATCAGGGACTCATGGCTTCACTTACAGCAGAGTTCAATAATCTCAAGGCCGTAATGAAGTAGTTGACCTTGAGAGAAGAAGGAAAAGAAGCAAGAGAAGTAGTAAAGGAGTAGCTTATGGGAATGTTTGATTCTTTTAATATTAATTCCAGCGGACTTACAGCCCAGCGTTATCGTATGGATGTTATTTCCGAGAATATTGCCAATGCCAACACCACAAGAACTGAGGATGGCACACCATATAAAAGAAAGGTTGTTACCTTTGAAGAGAAAAATGGCGGACATGACAATTTCGATACTATTTTCGGCAGGGCAACTGAACGTTTTAAGGGTCATGGAGTAAAGGTAAGTAATGCCTTTGAAGATAATACGTCGGAAGGAAACCTGGTTTACGATCCTTCACATCCGGATGCGGATGAGAACGGATATGTCCTCTATCCGAATGTTAATATCATCACGGAGATGACGAACCTCATTGATGCTTCAAGAAGTTATGAGGCCAATGCAACAGCATTTGACGCAAGTAAGAATATTGCTCAGCAGGGATTACAGATGGGCAAGTAATATATAAGGAGCAATAAATGGATATTACATCTTTATACAATATAACATCAGGCGCTATTAAGAATACCTCGCAGAATTCCATCGCCGGAGTTACGCCTGCGGCCAATGAGGGTCAGGAAGCCTTCAGTTCCATTTTCCAGACTGCGCTTGATAATATCAGCACTACAAATGCATACCTTTCGGATGCGGAGAACGAGGAATTGAAGTTCTCTATGGGACTTACAGATAACACCCATGATTTGACTATCGCATTGGAAAAGGCGTCTACGGCGCTTCAGTATACTGTTGCGGTAAGGGATAAGCTGCTTGAGGCTTATAAGGAACTCATGCAGATGCAGTTATAATAAAGGGAGTTTACAAAGATCATGGTTGAGAAGCTTAGGCAGATACCACAAAAGATCCTTGAATGGTGGAACAAATTTGAATCAAGACAGAAGACGATTATTGTGTCTGTTGCAGCAGGCGTAATAGTCGCTCTTGCGATACTCATTTCTGTGCTTACAAAACCTGTTTATGAGGTGCTTGTTACATGTGAGTCAACGAAGGAAGCATCGCAGATTATCGAATTGTTTGAATCTGCCGACCCGGTGATTACTTATAAAACAAGTACGGACGGATATCAGATCAGTGTTCTTAAGAGTCAGGTTGGTCAGGCCAATCTTCTTTTGGGTGCCAATAATATTCCGACATCAACCTATGACCTCAGCAATGTGACAGGTGGTGGTCTTTCAACAACCGAGACGGATAAGCAGCGTTCTTATAAACTGTATCTGGAAAGTCAGATGGAAGCCCATATCAGTGGTCTTTCCAATGTTAAGAATGCAACGGTTCAGCTTGACATTCCTCAGAACGATGGAACTCTTATAAGTAAAAAGGAACAGGCTGCAGCCGCTATTATGATTGAGCCCGACGGCGAATTCACCGCTGAGAACGCTGAAAATGTGGCAAAATTCGTTAAAACTGCTTTGGGCAATGAAACAATAGCCAATATTACGATTATTGATAATGAGGGCAATCTGCTGTTTTCCGGTGATGAGGATTATTCGATTACCGGCTCGGCTACAGGACAGCAGGCTGTAAAGCAGAATGCCGAAGCAATTATTCAGAATAATATTAAGAAGGTTCTTCTCGGAACCAATGAATTTGACCTTATAGAAGTATCAAGCAATCTGGAACTGGATTTCTCTGTTGTTGAGGAGACGGAGCATCTTTATTATCCGGCAGATAACCAAAGCCAGGGTGTGCTCAGCTCGGAGGATATATATGAATCCGAATCAACAGGAGGAACAGCGGGAGTACCGGGAACCGATTCCAACGGTGAAGACGGTACAACCTATGTAATTCAGGATTCCGAGACATCCAGCTCTACCGTAAAGGAAGAGTCAAGGAACTATGTCCCCAATGAAAAGATTACCATGAAGACAATTCCGGCAGGACTTGTTAAGTACAGTGATTCGTCGGCTTCCATTGCGGCAATTAAGTATAAGGCACTTAAGGAAGAGGATGCCAAGACTCAGGGACTGCTTGACGGAATAACATGGGAAGAATATAAAATCGCTAATCAGACAAGAACCAAAATAGAAGTTGACGAGAGTCTGGTGGAGCTTGTTGCCAATGCTTCAGGCATCCCGGCAGAGTCCATTACGATAGTTGCCTATGAAGAACCTTTGTTTATTGACAAGGAAGGCACGGCAATAGAAGTAAGCGATATTATTCAGATTGTTCTTATTGTTGCAATACTGCTTCTTCTTGCATTTGTAATTATCAGAGGTATGAAGTCGGATGAGCCGCAGGCGGTTGAAGAAGAACTTTCGGTTGAAGAGCTTCTTCAGTCAGGACCGGCTACCGAAGTGGATACAATTGAAGTTGAGACCAAGTCTGAAACGAGAAAGATAGTAGAGAAATTCGTGGAAGAGAATCCCGAAGCGGCAGCTTCACTTTTGAGAAACTGGCTTAATGAGGATTGGAGTTAATATTTTAGTTAAAAGGGGTTTGACATGCCTAAGAATCAGGTAGACGACAGTTTGTCGGGATTACAAAAAGCAGCAATTTTGCTTATAGCGTTGGGACCGGAAAAATCCGCATTGATATTTAAACATCTCAAGGAGGAGGAAATTGAGGAACTTACCCTTGAGATAGCCAATACCAGAAGCATTACACCGAGTGTTAAGGATGATGTGGTTGATGAGTTCTATCAGGTTTGCCTTGCACAGCAGTATATTGCCGAAGGTGGTATAGGCTATGCCAAGGAACTTCTTGAAAAAGCTCTGGGTAATGACCAGGCGGTATCTGTTATCAGTAAGCTTACATCCAGCCTTCAGGTTAAGCCTTTCGAGTTTGTCAGAAAGACTGAGCCTGCACAGCTTTTGAACTTTATTCAGGATGAGCATCCGCAGACTATTGCTCTTATTCTGTCTTATCTTCAGCCGTCCCAGGCCGCAGCTATTATTTCTGCATTGCCACCTGAAAGACAGCCGGATGTTGCAAAGAGAATTGCCATGATGGACAGAACAAGCCCGGATATCATTAAAGAGGTTGAGAAGATGCTTGAAAGCAAACTGGCAAGTCTTGTTAATCAGGATTACACCATTATCGGCGGTGTTGATCAGGTTGTTGAAATTCTTAATACGGTTGACAGAGGAACAGAAAAACATATTACTGAAATCCTCGAGATTGAAGAGCCTGAACTGGCTGATGAAATCAGAAAGAAAATGTTTGTATTCGAAGATGTGCTTCTTTTGGACGACAGAGCTATTCAACGTGTGCTGCGTGATGTTGACAACAACGATCTTGCTCTTGCGCTTAAAGGCACCAATGAACAGGTACAGGCTGCAATCTTTAATAACCTTTCAAAGCGTCTTGCAACCATGATAAAGGAAGATATGGAATTTATGGGTCCTGTTCGTATGAAGGATGTTGAAGAGGCTCAGCAGAAGATTGTAAATGTAATACGTAAACTTGAGGACAGTGCGGAAATTGTTATTTCAAGAGGCGGAGGCGACGAAATCATTGTCTAGTAATCTTGTAAAATCTTATAACACAACAAAAGAAACCAGCGTCCCGAGAATAATCGATAATAATAGTGTCATAGAAGAACTTGTGGAGAAACTTAGACTGGAGTCGACCGATAATCTGACAGTGGATGATGCCGAGAATTATGAATGGGAAGATTTTTCCGAATCTGAAGAGGGCAACGGTGAACTTCAGGGCGAAGCGGATTTCCTTGATGCTCTTACAGGCGAGGCAGGTGAAGGTGAAGATGGCGGTAACACGGCTCCTGTGAGAAATAATTCTGCTGCAGAGGCAGCGGCTATGCGGGAAAAGATTCTTGCACAGGCAGAGGAAGAGAGAAAGAAGATTATCGATGATGCCACTGCCGAAGCTGTTATGATAAAGAATCTGGCAAAGGAGGAAGATGCCAGAGACAGAGCTCTTGCCATGGAGGCCGCAAAGAACGATGGCTTTGAGGTGGGAATGCAAAAGGCCAACGAAGAGTTTGAAAAACTCAAAAAGGGCCTGGAAGCGCAGAGAGCAAGACTGGAAGAGGAATATGAGGACAAGATGTTTGAACTTGAACCTCAGTTTGTAAGACATATCACGAACATTTACGAGAAAGTATTCCAAATTGAACTTGCGGACCAGAAAGATATTGTGCTGAATGTCCTTCGAAATGCAATGCAGAAAATAGAGGGTACAAAGAATTATATAATTCATGTCAGCAGAGATGATTATAACTATGTCAGTGAGAAAAAAGGTGTGCTTCTTGAGGCTGCGCTGGCTGCAGACGTGATTATAGACGTGGTTGAAGATATGACCATGAAGCATGGCGACTGTATGATTGAGACGGCAAACGGTATATTCGATTGCGGAATTGATACACAGCTGTCAGCGATAAAGAAGAGACTGACGTTGCTTTCTTATGACGGAAGAGACTAAGAGACTGAAACAGAAATACATGAAGTAATTAACTGATAAAGGAGACAAAGACTTGGATGCAGGCAGAGTGAATTTTGAAAAGTACATTAAGGTTGCAGAAGAGTCTTTTTTTACAAGAAAAGGCAAAATTGTCAATGTAGTCGGATTGACAATTGAGTCCATGGGACCTGATGCAAAGCTTGGAGATGTTTGCTATATCTATCCCAGTGATTCGGCCAACAAGCCTATTATGGCTGAGGTTGTAGGGTTCAAGGAAGGCAAGACACAGCTGATGCCCTATGATCAGGTTGAAGGAATAGGAATCGGTAACATAGTTATCAATACAGACCATCCTCTGATGGTTATGGTAAGTGATGCTCTGCTTGGAAAGACATTGGACGGATTGGGAAGACCTTCCGATGGAACTCAGATTTTGGAGGGAAGGGCTTATTCTGTTGAGGCACCTCCGCCGGATCCCATGAGCAGGAAAATTATTGATGAGGTTTTGAGCCTGGGTGTTAAGGCTGTTGACGGACTTCTTACAATCGGCAAAGGTCAGCGTATCGGAATATTTGCCGGTTCAGGTGTGGGAAAATCTACACTTATGGGTATGTTTGCCCGAAATACACGTGCAGATATTAACGTTATAGCTCTTATAGGAGAGCGTGGCAGAGAGGTTAGAGAATTTATTGAAAGGGACCTTGGACCGGAGGGCATGAAAAGATCGGTGGTTGTTGTGGCAACCTCTGACAGACCTGCATTGGAGAGAAATAAGGCTGCTAAAACAGCTACCGCCATAGCGGAATATTTCAGAGATCAGGGAAAGGATGTTCTTCTGATGATGGACTCCCTTACAAGATTTTCCATGGCTCAGAGAGAAATAGGACTGGCAGGCGGTGAGCCTCCGGTATCAAGAGGATACCCGCCAAGTGTATATTCTGAGATGCCAAAACTTCTTGAAAGGGCCGGCTGTAGTGATAAGGGCTCAATTACCGGATTGTATACAGTACTTGTAGACGGTGATGACTTTAACGAACCCATTACGGATACCGCAAGAAGTATTCTTGACGGACATATTATGCTTAACAGAAAGCTTGCTCATAAAAACCACTATCCGGCTATTGATGTATTGCAGTCCATAAGCCGTTGCATGAGCCAGATTGTTGACAAAGACCATAAGCAGGTTGCGGGAAAACTTAAGAATGTTCTTGCTACCTACAGCGAAAGTGAAGACCTTATCAATATCGGAGCATATAAGCGCGGTAACAATAAAAACATTGATTATGCAATTGACAAGATTGATGCCGTTAATGGGTTCCTGCTTCAGGATACCATGGATAAATTTGACTATTCCGAAAGCCTTCAGATGATGAAGGAAATATTTGATGAAGGCGGTGTGATTTAGTCACACATAGAGGGGAAAAATGGCTGTATTCAAATACAGATTACAAAATGTGCTTGATATCAAAATGCGATTTGAAGACCAGGCGAAAAGTGAGTTTTCTGCCGCATCGGCAAAGCTTGACGAGGAAGAACGGAAGCTCGAAGAACTTTTGGACAGAAAAGCGATGTATGAAGAGGAAGGCAGACGAATCAGAGAAGACGTGCTTGACATGCAGGACCTTCGCGATAATACAAGAGCTTTGGACAAGATAAAGGAAATGATAGTCGGGCAGGAAAACCGCGTTGCAGCCGCAAAGGAAGCTCT
The DNA here is from genome assembly GCA_045639685.1 of Lachnospiraceae bacterium. Taxonomy (GTDB): domain Bacteria; phylum Bacillota; class Clostridia; order Lachnospirales; family Lachnospiraceae; genus Colinaster. The sequence goes on along the minus strand of JAZUDO010000059.1, from coordinate 47,744 downwards.
GGAAAGGGCAAGAGGCAGACTTACGGATGCGGTACAGGAAAGAAAAATTCATGAAAAGCTTAAGGAGAACAGTTTTGAGGAGTTTGTTCATGAAGTAAATGCTGCAGAGAGCAAAGAAATTGACGAACTTGTAAGTTATACCTACGGTGAACGAATCAAGAAGGAAGAGAGTAACGATGGCTAAGGAAAAAGAAACTCTTGATCCCGAGGTTGCTAAGCTCAAAGAAGAGAAAAAGCAATTTAAGGAAGAACAGAAAAAAGAGAAAAAAGAACAAAAGGCCAGAAAGAAAGAGGCAAAGAAGAAGGCTAAGGAACTGGCTGACGAAGAAGCCAGAATAATGGATGATGAGAGCGGCGGAGGTCTTCCGGTGTTCATTACTACGGTTATTATTATCCTTGTGTGGATAGGAATCATTTGTGCGCTCATTAAGCTGGATGTGGGAGGCTTCGGATCCGGAGTGTTAGCTCCCGTGCTTAAGGATGTGCCGGTTGTTAACAAGATTCTTCCCAACACACAGGTGCCGGAGGAAGATGTTGATGCATCCGGCTATGATTCAATTAAGGAAGCTGCCAAGGAAGTGAAGGAGCTTGAAAATGAAAATACCAGACTTAACGAGGCGACGCTCCAGAAGGACGAACAGATAGCTGCTTTGGAGGAAGAAGTAAAGCGTCTTAAGACCTTTGAAGAAAAGCAGGTTGAGTTCGAACGTATAAAGACTGAATTCTACAATGAAGTTGTATATGCGGAAAATGGTCCGGGAGCCGATGAGTATGTTAAGTACTATGAGAGCATGGATCCCGCAACGGCCGAAACATTGTATAAGCAGGTAATTGTTCAGGAAGAAGAGGACAAGGAAATCCAGAATTATGCACAGGCATATTCGGAAATGAAACCTGCGGCGGCAGCAGCAATATTTGAAGACATGACGGATAATCTCGAGCTTGTTGCCAAGATTTTGTGGCAGATGGAACCGGACGCAAGAGGGGCAATACTTGCGGCTATGGACCCGGAAATTGCTGCCAAGTTAACTAAATTGATGGATCCGGATTAATTTCAAAAAATGACTAAATAATTACGTACTCTCAACCGATATATTTAATGTAAGTCAGGGAGGATTTGCATAACAGCCAATCCTCCTTTGCGTTTGTAAAAAAGAATGAGAGGAGGTAATACATGACAGCAGGAATAGTAACACAAATGAGTCCTGTGACTGACTTTAAGGTACCTACTATTAACACAAACACAGACAAAAGTGCAGACTTTAGTGAAGTGTTCAAAGCAAGCACCGGTAAAAACGGTGAGCAACAGAATGAAACCATTAAGGCTTCAGAAAGCAAGAGTGAAACCACCGAAAAGAAAACGGTTGGAGATGGAAATGCGAAAACCGAAAAAGTGACCGATTCGGAAAAGAACGTATCAAAAGCAAATTCTGATAAGAAAGAAGTTGCAAAAGAAGATAAGGACATTACCGAAGAAGTTGAAGCGGCTGTACAGACACTGCTTGCGGAGGTTGCCGAAACACTGGGAGTCAGCATTGAAGACGTAACGGGTGCTCTTGAAGAACTTGACATGACTGCGATGGATTTACTTGATGAGAGCATTATCCCACAGCTTGTTGCCTATATTGAAGGTGATGGAAATGCAGTGGAAATCATGACAGACGAGAACCTGTTTGCTGATGTAAAAGATCTCACGGCAAAGGTTGAAGAAGCAGTCACAATGATTTCACAGGAGACCGGAGCATCTGCAGAAGAAATTAAGGATTTTGCAAAAGAAATCGGTAAATCATCTGCTGAGAATGCACAGTCTGCAGAGGAGATGACACAACTCATAGACGAGGAGTCGCAGGAAGTTAATGTTTCGGCACTGCAGGACACAAAGCAACAGCGGAACACTAAGGGCGACGGCAACAACGGAACTGAGGCACAGACAAATCCCGCACAAACCATAGTTGAGAATATCAAAGCTACAGCTGCAGGGAAAAGCGAAGAGGCAATGCCTGTACAGACAGCAGATATGAACAGGATTTACGATCAGGTAAGGGAAAGCGTTCGTGTTAACATTAATGAGGAAGTGACAGAAATGGAGATGAATCTTCATCCTGCAAGCCTCGGAAATGTTAAGGTTCAGGTAGCTTCAAGAGATGGAGTTGTAACTGCTAATTTTATAACACAGAATGAAACCGTCAAGGCTGCTTTGGAATCACAGATTATTCAGTTGCAGGAAGACATGAATGAGCAGGGCATTAAGGTTGAGTCGATTGAGGTAACACTTGCTTCCCACGCTTTTGAAGAGAATCTCAGCGAGAACAATGAAGGTTCCGCAACAGAAGAAGGAACAAGAAAGAAAAGACGCAGTATTAATCTTAATGAAATCGATGATGATGCCGATATTATTGTTGAGGATGATGTTCGTATTGCAAGAGAGATGATGATGCATAACGGAACAACAGTAGATTATCTGGCATAGCCTGACAGACAACAGGGTCAAAGAGTAATACAGATAAAAAAGTAACACATGCATTAAAAGGAGAAACGGATGAGTACAGTAGCAGAAGTAAAAAACGGAGCAATAGTTAACGGTACAACACAAGCTTCCAATTCTTCCATCAGCAAAGCTGAGAAGGCTGCATCAAAGGATGCGGGCGGTACACTTGACAAGGATGCATTCCTTCAGTTACTGGTTGCCCAGATGAAGTATCAGGATCCCCTTGAACCCACAGACAATACAGAATATGTTTCACAGCTTGCAACATTTTCCGAACTTGAGGAAATGCAGAACATGGTTAAGAGTTCTGATATGCAGCGTGCATCCGCACTGGTTGGTGAATATGTATCTGTAGGTCAGAAGGACAGCACCGGTAATGTTAAGTATGTTGAGGGATATGTTGACGGTGTTATCTATCAGGGAAACAAAACATATCTTAAGATTAACGATGTTTTATATGATTTTGATGATCTTGATAAGGTGTACGACGATGATTACGTTTACGCACAGAAGCTTGCCGAGATAGCGGAGAACGAACAGGGACAGGGAGAAACAGAGAATTCAACACCCGAAGAACCGCAACAGGCTTAGTACTTTTTAGAACCGGAGGAAAGAAATATGAATAATATTCAAAATCAATTCCTTTCCATCGAACAACTTCAGGACACTTACCTGAAAGGTCGCAAGAGCGAGAAAACAGCTTCTTCGACAAACGGCCCCGGGTTCATGGACGTCCTTGAACAGACAAACAGCAAAATGTCGCAGAGCGGAGAGGTTAAATTCTCAAAGCATGCAGCAGGAAGGCTGGCGACAAGGCAGATAAGCTTAGACAAAACACAGGTCGCAAGGATTGCGGACGGCATGCAGAAGGCCGGAGAGAAAGGAATTAAGGATTCACTGGTAATCATGGATCAGCTGGCATTTATAGTAAATGTTCCGAGCAACACGGTTATCACAGCATTGGATCAGACAGAAAGTAAGGACAATATATTTACAAATATTGATGGCGCAGTAATAGTTTAGCCGGACCTCACAAGGAGGCTTAAATCCCTGACTGACAGATGGGATTACATATTACTCGCCGGTAAGAAAAGGAGGACACTCATTATGATGAGATCAATGTACTCCGGCGTTGCCGGATTAAAGACACACCAGACTAAGATGGACGTTATAGGTAATAACATTGCCAATGTTAATACAGTTGCCTACAAGTCTCAGTCGGTAACATTTTCAGAGCTCATGTATCAGACAACACAGGCTGCATCAGGTGCCAATAAGGTAACCGGTACTGCAGGCGTTAATGCCCGTCAGATAGGTCTGGGCGTTAAGACAGGAGCTATCAGTACAGCTATTTCTTCTCAGGGCGCTTCACAGACCACCAATAATCCATTTGATATCAGAATTACAGGTGATGCATTTTTCATTGTAAGCAACGGCGTTGACAACCTCTTTACAAGAGACGGTTCTTTCTATGTTGACGGTGAAGGTAACCTTGCCATGACGTCAAACGGATACAATGTTATGGGATGGCAGGTAGACCCGGAGACAATGGATATCAAGGTTGATACGGTTTCAGCACTTCGTATTATGAGCCCGGAGAATATGACATATCCACCGGAAGCAACAACAAAGGCTACAGTAACCGGTATTCTTGATAAGAATGACAGCAATGTTCTTTCTTCATCAGGAAAGACCATGAACCTTATGTTCTACGATAAACTTGGCTACAGTTATACAGCAAAACTGGTTATTAAGGATACGGATACAGAAGGCGAATATACTGTTCAGCTTGATTCTGTTCTTGATTCAAACAATGAGCCTATAGATATAGGCAATCTTAAACTTGGCGGTGGAGCTCAGGTTCTTAAGCAGACTCCCATTGCACTTTCGGATCGTTGGACACTTGATGCCGGAAGCATTTATCTTACAGAAGATCCTACAGTTGTTGCATATGACGCAGCTACAGGAGATCTTGACTGGGATAATCTTGCACAGGCTTATGGTTACAAGGATTCTGCAGAACTTCAGACTTTGAAATTTACAATTACAGATGACAGTGTTAGCCCTGAAGCTTCAGATGATTTTACACTTGATCAGATTCTCGCCAACGCTTCTTATACAGTCGGAACAAAGAGCGGTAATCTTCAGGATGTATTCTCTGACATAACAGCACTTACAGCTGATAAGCTTACACCTACCGGAAGTTCACTTTTAAGATTTGATACAACAACAGGTAAGTTCCTGGGCATCGGCGGTAACCCAAGCACAATGCTTTATATGTCACAGGTTGATCCGGCGGGAAGATTTGAAGACATCAACATAGATTTTTCAAATACGACCATGTATAACAAGGGCGGAAGCTCTACAATTTCTGCAGCAAGCGGTGATGTGAACAAACTTGGCACAGGACGTAAGCTCGGTGAGATGAGCGGAGTATCAATTCAGGATGACGGACGTATTTATGCTTCTTATGATAACGGTATGAGCAAACTTCTTGGACAGATTGCAGTTGCTGAATTTGCCAATGCATCAGGTCTTGAAAAGAAGGGCGATAACCTGTACAAGTCAACACAGAACTCCGGAGATTTCGATGGAATAGGTGTTGAGGTTAAGTCAGGTGGTGGATATATGACAACAGGTATTCTTGAGATGAGTAACGTTGATCTTTCTGCTGAATTTACGGAAATGATTACAACTCAGAGAGGTTTCCAGGCTAACTCGAGAATTATAACAGTGTCTGATACTCTTCTTGAGGAACTGGTTAATCTGAAGAGATAATTTTCTTTTCTACATATATGATTGTTAGTGTCATTGCTGTACTATATATAGATGCATCCGGGAAGATGAGCCCGGGTGCATCTTTTGGCATTGTCTTTTTAAGGTAAAAAATGTGCATTTGCAGAAAAAATTGCATGTTTACATAAATTTTGATGCATTATCACACAAAATGTTGTATAATAAGGTTTGGAGTGTGGTTTAATGGCACAAATGCTTGTGCGGAAAGGGTTAATTACGGGGGTTTAAAGTCATGATCGAGGTTACAAAACTTAACGGAACCAAAACTCTTGTTAATCAGGACCTTATGGAGACGGTTGAAACCACTCCCGATACAGTAATTACGCTGACTACAGGCAAGAAAATTATTGTAAAAGAAAGTAGACAAGAGATAGATAATTTAGTAAAATCGTATAGAAAGGAAATCTATGCAGTTTTGACGGATTTTGGCAAGATGAAATAGGTTTTCGGGAAGGCGTGACAACGTGGATTTAGCTTCGATTATTGGTTTAGTAGTATGTTTGGTTCTGGTAGTATTTGGTATCCTTTATGGTAACGATGTAAGTGCTATTCTGAACTTCCTTGATGCTCCTTCGGCATTGATTACATTTGGAGGGGCTTTTTGTTGTGTATTGGCTTCGAATACCATTAGCGATTTCCTGGCAGGTATGAAGTCGATTAAATTGATATTTAAGACCTCTGATGTTAATACTCCCGAGGTTATTAAGAAAATAATAGATCTTTCAAACGTTGCTCGTAAGGAAGGCCTTCTTTCCTTGGAAGAAGCAGCGGGAGATTTGGATGATGCGTTCCTTAAGAAAGGAATTCTTCTTATTGTCGACGGAACCGATCCCGAATTGGTTCGCGGAATTATGGAAACGGAGATGGTTTCCATCGATGAAAGACATAAATCAAAGATAAATTTCTGGGGAGACTTGGGAGCCATGGGTCCTGCATGGGGTATGATTGGTACCCTTGTCGGACTTGTTAACATGCTTCAGAACATGGACGATCCCAGTGCAATCGGACCGGCTATGGCGGTTGCACTTCTTACAACATTGTACGGTTCGCTGCTTGCAAACTGGATTTGTACTCCTACTTCGGCAAAGCTTAAAGGCAAGAATGAAGAGGAAATGCAGGGCAAGCAGATTATCATAGAAGGCTTGTTATCTATTCAGGCAGGAGAAAATCCGAGAGTTATCGAGGAAAAACTCAAGTCATTCCTGAGTCCCGCAGATAAGGCTACTATGGATGAGGCTAACGGAGGTGAGCAGAATGGCTAAACGTAAAGAAGATCCACCACCGGCGGGTGCCCCGGCGTGGCAATCGACTTTCGCTGATTTAATGAACCTGCTCCTTTGCTTCTTCGTTTTGCTTTTCTCCATGTCTAATATGGATGCAGAAAAATTTGAAGCATTGGCGGCTTCATTTTCAAATACCTTCAGTATTTTTTCCGGAGGCGGAAGTTCTTTTGACGACGGGCTGCTTATAAGCAACGGTATGAGTCAGTTAAGCGAACTAAATGAATATATAACCAATACAGGTGCTGCAGCAGACATCTCTGAGGATTCGGATAACGAGTTACAGGAATATGATGAGGAGGCGGCACTTGCTGCCGAACTTGAGCAAAAGGGCCTTGAGGAATCCGAACAGATGGCGGATATGGTAAGAGAGGCGCTTAGCGAAAGCGGTAAGGACCGTGAGGTAGACGTTGAATTCACGTCCCAGTATGTTGTGATTACCCTTAAGGGATCTGTACTGTTTGATTCCGGTCAGGCAACACTGAAGCAGGAAGCAATGCCTATGATTCAACAGGTCGGCGTTATTCTTGAGAGATACGGCGAGTACGGAATTGAGATTGAAGGTCATACCGACAATGTACCCTTAAAGGGCGGAAAGTATGAGAACAATGATGTACTCAGCAGTTACAGAGCATTGGCAATGTTTAATTATCTGAAGGATAATACCAACATTGATCCTTCACTTATGAAGCACAGCGGAAGAGGGGAGTACGTTCCGATAGCCGACAATTCCACACCGGAAGGTCGAAGCAAAAACAGACGTATTGAGATAAAAATGTATAACAGCTTTAATAGCATATACTAGAAGAATCGAGGGGAAACACAATGAAAAAGAACATGTTAACGGTCCTGATACTTGCGTTGCTGATTGTTAATCTGGCATTGACGGGAATTATGATGTTCTTCATGATGGGAACAACGAAGAAAACAAACAGACTTATTGATGGCATTGCAACAGCGCTTTCCTTGGAGGTGGGAACTCCCGAGGAGGAAGAAGCTGCTGATTCAACTGATGTAGCAATGGAAAATATTGAGATATATCAGATACCTGATCAGATGACAATAGGACTTGCAAAGGGTGTTGACGGCAAGAGCCATTACTGCCTCATGAGTGTTTCTCTTTCAATCAACAAGACTGACCCTGATTATGAGAAATATATTGAGACACTGAAGACACAGGAAGATATTGTTAAGGACCTTATATTTAAGACCGTTGGCTCACATCCGATAGAAGAACTTGAGGGCAATCAGGAAGAGCTTCGACAGGAAATCCTTGAGGCTATTCAGAAACAGTATAATTCCAAGTTTGTATATAATGTCGTATTTAGAGACATTATGTTCAGCTGATTCTTGAAAGTCGGAGTCTTAAATATCCGAAAGAGTAAGTATTACCAAATTTTACCACTTTGTGGGATTGACGGGAGGTGAGCCTGCTTGGGAGATGTATTATCTCAAAATGAGATAGACAGTCTTTTGGCTGCATTGAGTACCGGTGAGCTCGACGCCAGTGATATGAAAGAAACAGAAGACAGGCCGGTTCGCAATTATGATTTCGCCCGTCCGGCCAAGTTTTCAAAAGAACATCTTCGAACACTGGAGATAATATATGAACATTACAGCAGACTGCTTTCGACAAATCTGCCGATGTATCTGAGAAAGAATGTTCAGGTAACGGTTGCAAGTTCGGAAACAATTGCATTTTCAGAGTTTTCCAATGCATTGTCCAATCCGGTTATATTGGGAATCGTTAGTTTAGAGCCTCTGAAGGGGACGATGATGCTTGAGATGTCGCCGAATATCGGATACACATTTATTGACCGAATGCTTGGCGGCAAGGGAGATACACTGGATAAGAACAGGGATTTCTCCGAAATTGAGTTAATTATCATAGAAAAGATTATCATTCTGTGCATGCAGCTTATGAAGGATCCGTGGAAGAACGTGGTTGAGATTAATCCTGTTTTGGAGAGAATCGAAACCAATCCGCAGTTTGCACAGATTATAGCACCCAATGATATGATCGCCATAGTAACGCTTAACATTAAGATTGGCGAGGTTGAAGGGTTCATAAATATTTGTCTTCCCTATTTTACGGTAGAAGACGTAATTGATAAGCTGAATACCAAGTTCTGGTATTCGACGATGAAGGATAATTCTTCCGATGATTATTCGGCAGGAGTGGAAACCTTAATCAGACGTGCCGAGGTTCCGCTTAAGGCATATCTTGGAAAAAGCTCCATTACTGTCAACGATTTTGTTAATCTTCAATGCGGAGATATTATCAAGCTAAACACTAAGGCAAGCGATGCCTTATCCGTTTATGTTGGAAATATAAAAAAATTTATGGCTGTGCCCGGTAAGAGCGGTGAAAATTACGCTGTCAGGGTTACGTCAGTCATAAGAGAGGAGGAATAGAAGCATGGATGGTATTTTATCTCAGGATGAGATAAATGCACTGCTTAACGGAATGTCTGCCGATGGCAGCGAGGAAATCCCTCCGGTAGCCGAGGCTGAGCCGACTGAGACTCCGATTGAAACAGAAATCCGGTCAGAGGCCGATGCACCAGAAACAGGCAACAAACTAAGCGATGCCGAGAAGGATGCCATAGGTGAAGTTGCCAATATAAGCATGGGAACATCAGCAACAACGCTCTATTCTCTTGTTAACAAAAAGGTTAGTATCACAACTCCTGTTGTAGAGATAAGCAATTGGGATGAGCTTACAACAAATGAAATGTTGCCATATATTTTCATTCAGATTAAGTATACAAGCGGAGTGGACGGAACGAATATACTTATGCTGAAGGAAGAGGATGTGAAGATAATCACAGATCTCATGATGGGCGGTGACGGAACCAATGTTTCAGAGCCCATAGGGGATATGCATTTATCGGCAATATCCGAAGCCATGAATCAGATGATGGGGTCTTCGGCAACATCACTTTCCCAGATGTTCGGAAATGTAATTGATATTTCACCGCCGATAGCAGCGCTGATTGATGTTTCCAGCAAGGAGATTCCGGGTGGGGATTCAAAGGATAATTTCCTCGCAGGTGAATTTGTTAAGATTTCGTTTAAGATGAAGATTGATGGATTGGTAGACAGTTCAATCCTTCAGTTGTACCCAATAGATTTTGCCAAGAATCTGGTTACTTCATTCCTCGGAGGTAATGAGCAGGAAATTACAGATGGTGGTCAGGCTTCTGAGTCACCGCAGGTTGAGCAGCCACAGCCTTCAGAAACACAAAACCAACAGCCGACAGGTCAGGTGCCTTACGGCTTTAATCCAAATATGATGCAGGGAATGCCAATGGGAGATCAAAATATGACTCAGGGAATGCCAATGTATCAGATGCCACAGATGTATCAGATGCCACAGATGAATACGAATTATCAGCCGGCGCAGTTCCAGCAGTTTTCGCCTGACGTTGCAGCAATGCCAAGCAATGAGAACATTGGACTGATAATGGATGTACCTCTTGAGGTAACGGTTGAACTCGGAAGAACCAAGAAGAATATATCGGATATTCTTGATTTTGCACCGGGTACGATTATTGAACTTAACCGTATCGCAGGAGAACCGATAGATGTTCTTGTTAACGGCAAGTATGTTGCCAAGGGTGAAGTGGTAGTTTTGGAAGAAAATTTTGGAATTCGTGTAACTGAGATTATTAAGTAAAGAAACAGGAGAGACATAAAATGGCAAAGAATATTCTGATATGCGACGACGCAGCGTTTATGAGAATGATGATAAAGGACATTCTTACCAAAAACGGATATAATGTTGCCGGAGAGGCTGAGAATGGAATAAAAGGTGTTGAGAAGTATAACGAGCTCAAGCCGGATCTTGTTCTTATGGACATTACAATGCCTGAGATGGATGGTATTCAGGCTCTTAAGGAAATCAAAGCCGCAGATGCCGGTGCAAAGGTTATTATGTGTTCAGCCATGGGCCAGCAGGCAATGGTTATTGAATCTATTCAGGCCGGTGCAAAGGACTTTATAGTAAAACCTTTCCAGGCAGACAGGGTTTTGGAAGCTGTTAAGAAGGTAGTTGGATAATGCTTTTAAGTTCGGGAAATGGTGTTGATTCAATAGTACAGCTTATAACTGTACTGGTGATATTTGTGTTTGTTCTTGCTGTTACCTATCTTGTAACCAAATGGATTGCGGGATTTCAGAAGCAGCAGAACACGGGCAAAAATATTCAGGTTGTTGAGACAACCAGAATGTCGCCGAATCAGTATGCGCAGATTCTCAAGCTTGGAAAGAATAAGTATGTTGCTGTTGCCGTAAGCAAGGAAAATGTTACATTGCTTGCAACACTGGAAGAGGATGACATTGATGAGGATACGCAGAGCAATGTCGCCAGGGGAGATTTTTCCGATATTTTGAAGAAGATGAAGACTTCCTTCAAAGAAGGAAACAAACCGGAGACCGATGAAAATGATAGGACCGGTAATGAGTGATATGGGTGAGAAAAAGAACAGACAAATCACAATAACGAAGATATTATGCCTACTGTTAATGGTGGGCATATTCTGTATATGCTTGCAGACAAAGGTATATGCCACTGATATTAACCGGGAAGGGATAGGAACAAATCTCACCGGGACCACAGAGGAGAAGACTGTTATTCGTGAACCCGGATCAACGGAGGACGCGGACGGTATAAAAGAGCTTAATATTGCCAATACCGTTACAGTGACATATGACAATGGCAATGGGGAAATTAATGGTACACTTCGTATACTTATAACATTAACCCTTATTGCACTTGCACCGATACTGATTATTCTTCTCACAAGCTTTACGAGAATAATAATCGTGCTGCATTTCACCAGAAATGCTTTGAATACGCAGACAGCACCGCCAAATCAGGTTATTATCGGACTGGCGTTGTTTCTGACGTTTTTTATTATGACGCCGACCATTAACCAGATTAAGACAACTGCCATCGAACCCTTTGACAGAGGTGAGATAGAGCAACAGGAGGCGCTTGACCTGGCTATGAAGCCAATCAGGGAATTCATGTATCCACAGACACAGATGAAGGATGTACGCATGTTTATGGAAATATCCGGAAATGAGTGGTCAGGTGAGGTAGAGGATATTCCCAATTCTGTTCTTATACCCAGCTTTATCATCAGTGAGTTGAGGACAGCATTTATTATTGGTTTTGTTATATATGTTCCGTTTATAGTTATAGATATGGTTGTGGCATCTACGCTTATGAGTATGGGTATGATGATGCTGCCGCCTACAACAATCAGTATGCCTTTTAAGATTCTGCTTTTTGTTCTTGCAGACGGATGGAATCTTGTAATAGGTAATTTGGTAAAGACCTTCTATTAGGGGTAAAAAATGAGTATTGATGACGTCGTAACCATAACGCGCGAAGCGCTTTATACTATCTGCATTACCTCGGCTCCGGTTCTGCTTGTGAGCCTTATTGTGGGCCTTATTGTCAGCATTTTCCAGACGATTACATCCATTCAGGAGCAGACGCTTACTTTTGTGCCAAAGATACTTGCTATCTTTCTTGCGCTTATTCTGTTGGGACACTGGATGCTTAACAATATGGTTGATTATATGACGAAGCTATGGGGCGATTTCAGTGTATATATTCGGTAGGTGAGCAGTTAATGATTAATTATTCTTTCAGCTATGGAAATTTGGAATTCTTTTTGCTTATCCTTATACGACTGACGATGTTTTTTTATTCAGCTCCGTTCTTTAGCCAGAAGGGGATTCCGAATCAGGTCAAAATCGGACTTTCCTTTTTTATGGCAATCCTTCTGTATGGAGTTATTCCCGATAAAACACTTCCGGTTTATAACACAGTGTGGGGATATGCGGTGCTTGTGCTGAGAGAAGCCCTGGCAGGATTGCTTATAGGCTTTGCGGCAGCTATCTGCACAACGGTTGTTTCATTTGCAGGAAGAATAATTGACATGGAGACAGGTCTTTCCATGTCGAATCTGATTGATCCCGCAACAAATACATCTGAATCTGTTTCCGGTGTTTTGTTCCAGTATATTGTAACGCTGATGCTCATAATTACGGGCATGTATGAATATATTATCAGAGCCGTTGCTGAGACCTTTCAGCTTATTCCGGTGGGAGGAGCGGTATTTAATCCCGATAAACTGCTGGAAAGCATGCTTTTATTCCTTCGTGATTATATGTCCATAGGATTCAGAATATGCCTTCCTGTTTTTGCGGTTATGCTTCTTCTTAATGCGGTTCTTGGCATTATGACGAGAGTGGCACCCCAGCTTAATATGTTTGCTGTAGGAATGCAGATGAAGGTTCTGGTAGGACTTGTTACATTATTTCTCACTGCGGGAATGCTTCCGAGAGTCAGTGAGATGATATTTGAGGAAGTAAAAAGGGCAATGACAACATTTGTCGGAACAATGATGTGATGATGAGTGAGATTGGGATTTTTGAAACAGAAAAATCTGTGAAGATGAGCCTTGAATTCAATCTGCAGTTCTTTGCCGAAGGTGAAGGCGGGGAGAAAACAGAACCCGCTTCGGAAAAGAAACTGGATGATGCAAGAAAAGAGGGCCAGGTGGCCAAGTCCAAGGAAGTTGCCAGCGGACTGGGCTTACTTGCCTTGTTTTTGATGTTGAAAATCTGGATTGGGAATATGGGAACCCAGTTTATAGAACTGTTTGGGGGAACATATAACAGGATTCCGGAAATAGCCGGCCTTGTGGGTGGAACAACTCCTGACAGGGCAATGTCGAATTTAATCAGCTTCGGAATACTGAGAACAATTATTATTTCTGTTCCGGTGTTCATAGTGGCGGTCGTCATAGCATTTCTGAGCGATTATATTCAGGTTCAGTGGAAGCCTACGGCAAAACCCCTTAAACCAAAATTCTCCAAGCTTAATCCGATAAACGGAATTAAGAGAATTTTCTCGGTTAATACATTGTTTGAACTGATAAAATCTATTGCCAAGGTCGCACTGATTGGATTTGTTGCATATAAGTATCTTGTTGACAGACAGAATGATTTGCTTTTGCTGTACGACCTTTCGCTTATTCAGGCGGTGCAACTTATCGGAGAAACGGTAATAAATCTTGGAATCAGAATTTCTGCCATATATATGATTATTGTTGCAGCGGATTTTGTATATCAGAAGGTGAAATTCGCCAAGGATATGCGAATGACAAAGCAGGAAGTTAAAGAGGAGTTCAAAAATCAGGAAGGAAATCCTGAGATTAAGGGACGAATCAGACAGAAAATGCGTGAAGCAAGTCAGAGGCGTATGATGCAGGAACTGCCCAAAGCTGACGTTGTCATCACAAACCCGACCCATTATGCGGTAGCAATTCAGTATGATGCGGATGTGGCAGAGGCACCGGTGGTTATTGCCAAGGGTGCGGATTATCTGGCTCAGAAGATAAAAGAAGTTGCCAGAGAAAACAGCATAGAAATAGTTGAGAATAAACCGTTGGCACGAATGTTGTATGCCAATGTTGACATAGGAAATGAGGTTCCGCCGGAGCTGTACAGTGCGGTGGCGGAAGTGCTTGCATATGTATATCATATGCAGGGAAGAGTCTGAGAAGACTTATATTTAAAAGATACAAAAAATATCAGGGAAGGAGGACTTGAATATGAAAATGAAAATGCCAAAGGCAGATATCGGCGTATCATTGTATGTTCTTGCGGCATTTGTAATGTTCATCGTCAGCATCCCTTCCTGGCTTATGGATATTCTTCTTGCAATCAATATTGCAACGGGATTTACAATCCTGTTTACCTGTATGTTTATTAAGGAAGTTCTGGATATTTCATTTTTCCCGACAATCCTTTTGTTCACCACAATTTTCAGAATTGCACTTAATGTTTCTTCCACGAAACTGATTTTAAGAACCGGAGATCCGGGTAATGTTGTAACAACCTTCGGTGAGTATGTCGGAGGCGGTGATCTTATTATCGGTACCATCGTATTTATCATTCTTATCATTATTCAGTTCCTTGTAATCAACAAAGGTTCTGAAAGAGTTGCCGAGGTAACGGCCAGATTCACATTGGATGCCATGCCCGGTAAACAGATGGCAATTGATGCGGATCTTAATACAGGTGCCATTACCGATGCGGAAGCAAAAATACGAAGAGAAAAGATTCAGCAGGAATCAACCTTCTTCGGTAGCATGGACGGTGCCGTTAAGTACGTTAAGGGAGATGCTGTTGCGGGACTTATTATTACGGCGGTCAATGTCATCGGCGGTATTGCCATGGGTATGACACGACAGGGCCTGGAACTTTCTGCGGCAGTACAGAAGTATACCATTCTGACAATAGGTGACGGACTCTGTAGCCAGATTCCTTCGTTGCTCATATCGCTTTCAACAGGTATTCTTGTAACAAAGGGATCAAAGGATGCGGATTTTGGAAATGTTCTTGTAAAGCAGCTTTTCGGTATACCGAAGGTTTTGTATCTTGTTGGTGCCGTTATTGTAGTGCTGGGTATTATTACACCGCTTAACGCTGTTATATTTGTGGCTCTCGGTGCAGTATTTATTATTGCCGGAAGAACCGTGGCCGGTACTGTTGAAACTGCGGGAATCGAAAGTGAGGTTTCGGAGGAGGAGCAGCAGGCCGAAACAATGCGACAACCGGAGAATGTATCATCTCTTTTACAGGTTGATCCCATTGAACTTGAATTCGGTTACGGAATTATTCCCCTTGCGGATGTTAATCAGGGTGGAGACCTTCTTGACCGTGTTGTAATGATTCGAAGACAGATTGCGCTTGAACTTGGTACGGTTGTTCCGATTATTCGTCTTCGTGATAACATTCAGCTCAATCCGAATCAGTACATTATAAAGATTAAAGGTATTCAGATAAGTGAAGGTGAGATACTTTTCGATCACTATATGGCAATGAATCCGGGATATGTTGAGGAAGAAATAACCGGTATTCCAACATTTGAGCCTTCCTTCCATTTGCCGGCCATCTGGATTACGGAATCTCAAAGAGAGAGAGCGGAGTCCATGGGATATACGGTAGTAGACCCGCCAAGTATCATAGCCACTCACCTTACGGAAGTTATCAGACAGCATATTGATGAGCTTCTTACCAGACAGGATGTTCAGAATCTTATTAACAATGTTAAGGATGCCAATCCTGCCCTTATTGATGAACTTACTCCCAAGCTTTTGGGAATCGGTGAGATACAGAAGGTACTGCAGAATCTGCTTAAGGAAGGTATATCCATCAGGGATTCCCTTACCATATTTGAAACACTGGCGGATTATGCTGTTACAAGCAGAGATACGGATATCCTGACAGAGTATACAAGACAGGCTCTTAAGAGAGCGATATCCAGCAAGTTCTTCCCTGCAAATGAAACCAGCAGTGTTGTTACGCTCGATCCCAAGCTTGAACAGAAGATTATGGGAAGCGTTAAGCAGACGGAAAGCGGAACCTATCTCAACCTTGATCCGGATGTAACCAAGGATATTCTTAAGGCTGTTGATGAGGAAGTAAAGAAGCTTGAGAATCTCGGACGTGCACCGATTATAATAACGTCTCCGATTGTGAGAATTTATTTTAAGAGATTGATAGAAGACTACTACAAAGATGTTATAGTTATATCGTATAATGAAGTTGAGTCAAATGTTGAATTACAGTCTGTTGGGATGGTAACGGCATGATAATCAAAAAATACATTAGCAAAACTGAAGATGAAGCAATCGAAACTGCCAGGAAGGAACTGGGGCAGGGCGTCGTTGTTATGAGTGTTCGCCAGATAAAGAAAAAAGGAATCTTCGGATTCATGTTTTCTCCACAGGTTGAGGTTACTGTCGCCCTTGAGAAGGATAACACAGAAAAACCCCAGCCAAAGGCTCCCACTATGACTGCACTTGAACAGCTTGCAGCAAAGCAGAAGGAAATAAATGAACAGAAAGCGGCAGCGGCTGCCATAAAGGAAACTGGTTCCATTGCAGCGGAAGAAAAGCTGGTTGATTCCAAACCGGAGAGAAAAATCAACAATGACATCATTTATGATGAAGCGATTGATGAAGAGACGGCGAACAGTGCAATAGAGGAAAAACTGGATTCTCTTGAGTCACTGATTAAACAGAGACTTGATTCTGCGGATTCAAAGGAAGAAAAAGAAGAATCCTTTGAAGAGTCGGCAGAAGATGAGCAGATGAAACTGACACGTCTCCTGTACAATATGATGATTGACAACGAGGTTCGTGAGAAATACGCCAACCAGATTATCGAGGAGGCACAGAAACAGACAAAGCCCAATATGCCGGTGGATTATTTCCTTACCACTGTATATCAGAAGATGATATTAAAATTCGGGCAGACGTCAATTATTGAACCTGCAACAATGGGACCGAGGGTTGTATATTTTGTCGGGCCTACAGGTGTTGGAAAGACAACGACAATAGCCAAGCTGGCAAGTAAGTTCTGTCTGGAAAATAAGAACAGGGTGGCTCTTCTTACGGCAGATACCTATAGAATAGCCGCAGCAGAACAGCTCAGAACCTATGCGAATATACTGGATATACCCTGCCGAGTAATCTATTCTGCAGATGAAATAGTTGAAGCATATAACGAGTATACTGACTATGACTATATATTTGTGGATACTGCAGGACATTCACATCACAATGAAGAGCAGAGAAATAATACCAATGTTGTTATTCACGCTCTTGACGGAAAGACAGATGCGCTTGTTTATCTTGTACTCAGTGCAACAACCAAGTACAAGGACCTGACAAGCATAGCCGATACCTACAGAGAGATGACAGATTATAAGATTATCTTTACAAAGCTGGATGAGACAACATCCTTTGGTAACCTTCTGAATCTGAAATTATATACTGAATCGGATTTGTCATATGTTACATACGGTCAGAACGTTCCGGATGATATAGACAAATTTGATCCTCAGTCAATTGTTAAGAAGATACTGGGCGGCGGAGGTACAAACTGATTCGGTACAATGTCAGACTTATGCATTATTTATTTGAGAGGAAAGTTCTTTGGATCAGGCAGAACAGTTAAGAAATATAATTAAAGCAAACAATACAATCGTAAGGCCTGTCGCGAGGGTAATCACCGTAACCAGCGGAAAGGGTGGCGTGGGAAAGTCCAATACAGCCATTAATCTTGCCATATGGTTTAGGAAAATGGGGCAGAGAGTAATTATCCTCGATGCTGATTTTGGCCTTGCGAATATAGAGATAATGTTCGGAACGGTTCCGAAGCATAATTTATGCGATCTACTGTATCAGGGAAAGAGTATTACTGATATAATAACATGGGGACCGGGTGAAATCGGATTCATTTCAGGTGGTTCCGGAATAGTGGGATTGTCAAATTTGAGCAGGGAATATCTGACATATATTATTCAGAATCTTGCCCAGCTTGATGCCATTGCAGACGTAATTATTATTGACACCGGTGCGGGAATATCCGATGCCGTGCTGGAATTTCTGGTTGCCAGCGGTGAGATATTGCTTGTGACGACACCGGAACCCACATCCATAACGGATTCTTATTCATTGCTGAAGGCGCTTAACAGACATCCGCGCTTTTCATGTGATGAATCGAAGATAAAAGTCATTGCCAATAAGGTTGACAGGGAAGAGGACGGAGCAACATTGTTTAATAAGCTTAATGTTGTAGTACAGAGATATCTGAAACTGCCGATTGAGTATCTTGGAGCAATTCCGCAGGATGACAAGCTTGTGGCTGCAGTAATGCAGCAGATGCCTGTTTCACTTGCAAATGAGAATGCCAAGGCTTCAATTGCTTATGAAAAGATATCGGCTAAGCTCATGAACAAGGAGATTACCGGGGAAATTAAAAAGCGGGGAATGGCAGCATTTTTCTCGCATATAGTAACAGGCAAACGACAAGTGTAGTGAGGTTTAGTATGTTGGACGATTTAATCAAACCGGGACAGCGAATTGATCTTAAGGCTGTCAGGAGAGTAAAAAACGGCGAAGAAGAGCAGAAGGAGAGAGTATTTTCATCTAAGATATATGATGTGCTTTCGGATGATACTCTTGAACTTTTTATGCCCATGGAACAGAATAAGCTTATCCTTTTGCCGGTAGACGCAGAATATGAGGTTTTCTTTTATACCGATAATGGTCTGTATGAATGTACGGTGAGGATAACAGACAGATATAAGAGCAACAACATTTATCTTCTTCTGGTGGAGCTTGAGACAAATCTTCGCAAGTATCAGAGGCGAGATTTTTACAGATATAACTGTGCGCTTGATATGGAGACAAGAGGTCTTACAAAGGAAGAGGTATTTGCTTTTGAAAATGGTTTGGACTATCAGGTTCCGCCCGGAATTCCTATGATAAAGAGTGTTATAGTGGATATTTCCGGAGGCGGTCTTCGCTTTGTGACGAAGCAGGAATATGAAAAGGGTAGTCTTGTATATTGCAGATATGAACTTTTTATTCATGGCGGCATAAAACTGTATGAGCTTATCTGCAGGGTGCTTAATTCTAAGGAGATACCAAATAAGAGAGGCGAATATGAGCACAGGGTTCAGTTCGTTAATCTGGATAATGATGCAAGAGAAGAGATAATCCAGTATATCTTTGAAGAGGAACGTAAGAACAGACGTCGTGAGCGTGGTTTAAGATAAGTGACAAGCGACAAGCGATAAGAGATAAAGAGATAAGAGATAAGAGATAAGAGATAAGAAATACGTTGAAATCAAGGGAGATAAAACTGATGAGACAGTTTTATCTCCCTTTTTTGTCAGAAAGAAGAGAAAATTATCAAAAAACTTTACTATGCACACATGAGAAGAATAAATTGTGGTATAATAATATCCGTGAAAGTGATTTATAATTAGGTTTACATAAATAAATTGCACTTGTAATCATTTGGGGGTAATTGAAATGGATGTAAGTCAGTATTTGGAGATATTTATTGACGAATCAAAGGAACATTTGCAAAATCTGAATACCCGTATTCTTGAACTTGAACAGGAACCGGGAAATATGGAGACCATTAACGAGATATTCCGTTCGGCCCATACTCTTAAGGGAATGGCGGGAACAATGGGATATAAGAGAATGCAGAACCTGACTCATAACATGGAAAATGTATTCTCCGAAGTAAGAAACGGCGCCGCAAGGATTAATTCAACCGTTGTGGACGCTTTGTTTCAGTGCCTTGATGCTCTTGAGGAATATGTTGCCAATATTGCCGCAGGCGGTGACGAGGGAGATAACGATAACAGTGCAATTATAAAGATATTTAATGATTTCCTTGATTCCAAAGGCGAAGAAGGTTCGGAACAAAAGTCCGAAGAGAAGGCAACGGAAGAAAAGCAACAGGAGATAGCAGAAACCGTAACCGCTAAAAAGGAAGAAACCAAAGAAGCATGGAAGGAACTCAAATTTAATGAATCCGTAATCGGTATTATGAAGGAAGCGGCTGCGGGTGGTTTGATGCCTATAGGACTTACGGTTCGTGTTCAGGAGAATTGTATTCTTAAAGCGGCCAGAGCTTTTTTGGTGTATAAAGCAGTTGAAGAACTGGGAGAGGTTATTGTTTCGGAACCCTCAGCACAGGATATCGAGGACGAGAAATTTGATTTGGAATTCAGCCTTGTTGTTCTTTCCGAAGCAAAGCCACAGAAACTTATAGATGCTGCAGCCGATGTCTCTGAGATTGAGAGTGTTGTCGGAGGCTTCGTTGATTTGGAAGCACTTTCCGCAAAGGACGAAGATGATAAGGCTTCTGCGGGAGCTACTGAAGCTCTCACTCCATCAAAGAGTGAGCTTGTACCGGCTCAGAAGCAGGAGACGGCAGCAGGTACAGGTACAGGTAAAGCTGTTGAGAAGAAAAAGCCGGTTGTTAACAGGACTGTACGTGTTGACATAGAAAAACTTGATGATTTGATGAACCTTGTGAGTGAGCTTATCATCGCAAAGAATTCCCTTGTAAGTGCCACAGCTTCCAAGGAAAACGGAAGCAGCAGCGCACATGTGGATGAGCAGATTGAGTATCTTGAGAGTGTTACAACCAATCTTCATGAGTCGGTTATGAAGGTAAGAATGGTTCCGATTGAGAGTGTTGTCAACAAGTTCCCGAGAATGATTCGCGACCTTCAGAAAAAACTTGATAAGAAGATGGAATTATATATGTCAGGTGAGGAAACCGAGCTTGACCGTACCGTTGTGGATGAAATCGGAGACCCTCTTATGCATTTACTGCGTAACAGTGCCGATCATGGAATCGAGAAAGATGTTTCGCTTCGTATTGAAAGAGGTAAACCCGAGACAGGAAGCATTTGGCTTGATGCATATCAGGACGGTAACAATGTTGTAATTGAGGTTAAGGATGACGGTAACGGAATTGATATCGAGGCTGTTAAGGAAAAGGCTGTTGAACGCAATGTAATAACGGAAGAGCAGGCGGCGGTAATGTCTGACTCGGAAGCTGTTAATCTTTTGTTCATGCCCAGCTTTTCTACTGCAAAAACAGTTTCTGATATTTCAGGGCGTGGCGTTGGCCTCGATGTGGTAAAGAGTAAGATTGAGTCCCTCAGTGGTGAGGTAAGTGTCAAATCGGTTTACGGACAGGGAAGTACCTGGACCATACGCCTTCCTCTCACACTTGCGATTATTCAGTCTCTGATGGTTAAGGTGGGTGGAGAAAAATATGCCATTCCGCTTGGAAATATCCAGACAATTGAGAGCATCCCGCCTGAGGATATAAAGACTGTTCAGCAAAAGGAGGTTATCAACCTCAGAGGAAGAGTAATTCCTATTATCAGACTCAGTGAAGTTCTTGAATGTGAATCAACGAAGCTGCCCGAGGATGATTACGTTGTTGTTATTGCGAGAAAGGGCGACGTGGAAGCGGGCCTTGTAATTGACGAATTGCTGGGACAGCAGGAAATAGTAATAAAGTCATTGGGCAAATACATAAACAGAAGCAGAATAATCAGCGGAGCTACTATTCTGGGAGACGGCGAGGTGGCGCTGATAGTTGATCCGAATGCGTTGATTTAGTTTAAGAGGGGGCAGAAGATGAACGAGCTTACAGTGTATTCTGAAAATGAACAATATATAAAGGTTGAAATCGGTGATGAGTTTTACGGCATAGATATCGGAATGATTGATAACATTGTACGTATGCAGCGTATAACAAGGGTTCCAAGTGTAGCACCATACATAAAAGGTGTTATCAATCTTCGAGGTGAAATAGTTCCTATTATGAACCTTCGTCTGAAGATGGGACTTGAGGAAATTGAACATACCAAAGCAACAAGAATTATAATCATAAAGTCTGATACCTTCGGAAAAATCGGGATGATAGTTGATGCTGTAAAAGAGGTTGTTAATCTGGAAGAAAGTCAGATTGAAAAAATGAGATACGATAACAGCGAAGACAATCATTTTGTAACCGGAGTCGGAAAGACAGGAAACATTCTCATTTCATTGCTTGATGTTAATGTTGTTTTAACTGACAAGTTAAACAAGGAGGAAATCTGATGGCTGATTTATCTCTTGAAAGAATATCGGAAGAATATTTTGATGTTTTGAAGGAACTGGGCAACATAGGAGCGGGAAATGCCACAAGTGCATTGGCAGCAATGCTTCAGACAAGAGTTGATATGAAGGTTCCTCAGGTTAGAATGCTTGAATTTAAGGATGTCGGAACAATTATCGGAGGCGAGGAACAGGAAATGGTCGGCGCCTATCTCGGCGTTGAAGGAGATATTAACGGAAGTATTCTTTTCCTTGTAAAAAAGGATGTAGCAATTCATCTTGTTGGAAAGATGATGGGCGGATATACACAGGGCGGATTCGGTGAGATGGAACAATCTGCTTTTAAGGAGATTTCCAATATTATTACAGGTTCGTATCTGAATGCGCTGTCTTCTCTTACGAATTTGACAATATATCCGTCAATTCCGGATATGACAATTGATATGGCAGGAGCGATTCTTTCTGTACCTGCTGTTGAATTCGGAATTTACGGAGACAAAATTTTGCTTATTCAGTCACAGATTTCCGATGAAATAGAAATAGATGGATTTTTTATAATGGTACCGGATGTGGATTCTTACGAAAAGATTCTTCGGTCCCTTGGAATTATTAAATAGCAGACAGTCAGGAGATAAACAATGGAAGTTAAAGTTGGAATGGCGGATCTTAACGTTTGTTCCGCACCTGACAGCATAATTACCATGGGACTCGGGTCTTGTGTTGGTGTTGTTCTTTGGGACAGAAATACAAGAATTTGCGGAATGGTACATGTTATGTTGCCGGATTCTACATTAATATCACAGAATTCAAACAAGGCTAAGTTTGCCGATACGGGAATAGATGAACTAATCAGACTTGTTACGGCAAAGGGAGCAAAAAGGGAGCATCTGGTCGCAAAGATTGCGGGGGGAGCCCAGATGTTTAGCGTCAATGTCAATACGCCGACGTTACGTATCGGCGAGAGAAATGTCGAGGCGGTCAAGAAGAAGCTTTCATCTCTGGGTATACCGATTATTGCTGAAGATACCGGATTGAACTACGGTAGAACCGTTACTTTTTTCCCTGAAACAGGGGTGTATCGGATAAGGGCTATCGGAAAAGAAACGAGAGATATCTAGGAGAGATTATGAGCAAAAGACTAAAAATGCTGCCTGCATTTGTTATGCTTTTGGCAGCCGCATTTACCAGTATTATCACATACTGTGTTCATTACGAAACAAAAACAGCATTGCTGATTTTATTGGGAGTAATGATATTGTTCTATATTCTCGGGATGATTCTTCAGAGGGTAATAGCTTCTTTTGAAAAGGCAAATGAACCCAAACCCGAGGAAAAGTCTGATGAGCAAAAGCCTGAGGGAACAGTGGTTGAGAAGGAAAACGAGCAGGAAGACGAAAGCGCTTCTTCGAATGAAGAGTAAAAAGGGGTTTTATCATGGATGATATGGCAAGAGATAGACTTTGGGCCGACTATATGCGAACAAAGTCAAGCGATTTAAGAGAGAAGCTTATACTGGAATATGCACCGCTTGTAAAGATTGTTGCAGGCAGATTGAGCATGTATCTGGGCTACAATGTCGAGTATGAAGAACTGGTAAGTTACGGAATATTTGGACTTATTGACGCTATAGACAAATACAACCCGGACAAACAGAACAAATTTGAAACCTATGCTTCCTTAAGAATCAGGGGAGAAATATTGGATCAGATTAGAAAAATGGACTGGATTCCCCGTACCGTTAGGCAGAAGCAAAAGCAGATCGATGTTGCAATCAGGGAGATTGAGGCAGAGACAGGAAAGAATGCTTCCGACGAAGCAATAGCAGAGAAACTTGGAATCAGCCAGGACGAGTATCTTGACTGGCAGACACAGCTCAATGTTACAAATGTGGTATCCCTTAACGAATATATTGAACAGGGAAGTGACGTTCCCAACGGGAAGAACTCAAGTTCTCATTTTTCTGCACCGGAGGATGTGTATGAGGTACAGGAACTGAAGGAAGTACTTAAGGATGCACTTAATCTGTTAACCGAGAAGGAACGCAGGGTAATCGAACTATATTATTATGAAGAACTGACGCTGAAGGAAATCAGTATGGTTCTTGAGGTTTCGGAATCAAGAGTTTCACAGCTTCACACGAAAGCTTTGTCACGTATGAAGGATAAAATGGGAAGATATATGGGAATATTTGCGGGGTGAGATAAGCGATGAATGCCTATTTTCAACTGATGTCAGATGAGAATACAACAAAAATCCGGCTGGTTCCGCCAACAGAAGGCGGAAATGAGCTTTTATTAAGTGATGTCATCGATTATTTGAATTTCCATAAAATAAAATATGATTTGTCTGCGTTAAATGAGGCTGTACGTAATCTTGCGGAGGAAACCGTCGTTGATCTTAATGAAGAGAGCTTTATTCCTATTAACGAAGAAATGTTAATAGAGATTTCTCAGGATAAGATGTCTGCTGTCGGCATATTGTATTGTGCATCCGAAGGTGGACAGAGCATTGATAAAGAAGAGATTATGTCAGACTTGAAGTATAAGGGAATTAAGTTTGGCATTGACGAAAACAATATAGACAGATGTCTTTCGGAAAGAAACTATCTTGAGAGAGTTACACTGGCAAAAGGAGAGCCTCCCGTTCAGGGAAGAGATGCACAGATTACTTATTTTTTCAATACTGATGTTCATGCCAGACCAACTCTGTTGGAAGACGGTACAGTAGATTTCTATCATTTGAATATAATAAATCATATAGAGGAAGGACAACTTCTGGCCAGATTGGAAAGAGAGGTTCAGGGAATCCCGGGAACCGATGTGCTGGGAGGAAGAATTGCACCGGCAAGTGTATCTCATAAGAGTTTGAAATTCGGAAGAAATATCAGAGTTAACGAGGATAAAACAGAGATATATTCCATGGTTAACGGACATGTCAATTATGTTGACGGCAATGTATTTGTCAGTGATGTCATGGAGGTTGAAAACGTTGACAACAATACGGGCAATATAGAATATGATGGCAACGTGCAGGTCAACGGAAATGTATGCTCCAATTTCTCCGTAAAGGCCAAGGGCAATGTGGAGGTTCGAGGTGTTGTTGAAGGTGCAATCGTTGATGCCGGCGGTAATATTACAATAGCCCGGGGAATGAACGGTATGGGCAAGGGTATTCTTCGATGCGGTGGAAATGTAATTGCCAAGTTTATTGAGAATTCCTCGGTTGAAGCGGTCGGATATGTGGAATCTGAATCAATAATGCACAGTGATGTGGTTGCCGGTACGGAGATTCGAACAACCGGAAAGAAGGCTTTTATTTCCGGAGGAAAAGTAATTGCAACCAATAAGGTTGAGACAAAACTCCTTGGATCGGATATGGGAACGGATACAGTTGTCGAAATCGGAACCAGCGCCATTGTTAAAAGAAGATACAAGGAACTTACAGAGAAACTGACGGAAATTGATAAGGCTCTGGGGAGGGCCATTCCGATTATGGAAGCCGCCAAGGAAAAGGTTGAAGGCGGACTGGAACTGAGTGAGGAACAGCTGGAGAATATAAGGAATATTTATAGTTTTTCCAAGGAAAAAATGCTGGAAAAGCAGGAACTGGAGGAGGAAAGAGCTAGAATAGGCGAGCAGATAGAAACTGATAAATCTGCGCAGGTTATTGTGAAGGAGACTGTATACCCGGGAACCAAGATTATTATTTCCGAGGCATCCAAGATAATTAAGGATCCAATTGACCATTGCAGATTCATCAAATCTTCGGGGGAAGTAAGAATGACACAGTTGTAGTCGTAGTGATTATTTGGGAGACGGAGTATGGGAATTGATGCAGTTCATCTGAATGGAGCAATGACAGGAATACAGGATTACACAACCATGAGGCAGCAGGAAGAGGGAAAGGTATTTCTTGATCAGAGTAATTTTCAGAATCAGATCAATAAGAATGTTGATGATAAGCTTAACCAGGTCCAGAAGAAGGATGATACCGAAAACCGAAAGGGAAAGTTTGACGCTAAGGAAAAAGGTAACGGCTCTTATTTCGGAGATGGCGGAAAGCAGAGAAGGGAAGAAGAAAAAGCCAAGGAAGAAAGAAAAGCGTCACCGTATCTTGGTGGTGGATTTGACATGAAGATATAGTGCCGTTATTATGTTTATGGCAATAATATAAAGAAGGAAAGAGAAAGAATGCATATCGCGGAGATTATTATGCTTATTGTCGGGGCTGTTCTTTTTACAGTCGGTTTTTTTATGCCTGACAAAGGCGGAAGTTCATCAAAACTTGATAAGGAAGAAGAAAAAAGACAGATTAACCGATTGCTCGAGGATCAGTCGGGGGATGCCATTCAAAGGATAAATGATGCTGCAGAGGAATGCGTGTCAGATAATCGTGAGCGCATGGAACGTGCCATGGAGCGTGTTTCCAACGAAAAGATTATTGCCATAAATGAGTATTCCGACACGGTTCTTGAAGAAATAAAGAAGAATCATGACGAAGTGGTATTTTTATATGACATGCTAAATAACAAGCAGAGCCAGATAAAGAATACAGCAGCAGAACTGTCACAATTGACAAAATCAGCAAAGGAAGCGGCAGCAATGGAAACGGCTGCAAAGGAAGCGGTAGCAAAGGGAATGGCTGCAAAAGAGGCAACTGCAAAGGCAGTTTCTGCAAAAGAAGCCACAAAGAATGGTCCGGTGAATGGAAATGCCTCTATGGCAGGAAGTGCTTTTGATGAAAGCAAGGGCTTCGGGTATGTATCCAATTCTGAAAACAAGGGCTTTGGATATGTGTCCAATGCAGAAAACAAAGGCTTTGGATATGTGTCTATGAAATCGAACCCGGAATCCGGAGATAAGGTATTCGGATATACAGCGAGCAAAAACGAAGAGAATAAAGAGATTCCGTTTGAAACCTTGCCCGTTACAGAGATAAGTGTTGAGGATTCAAAGGTAATAAGTGATACATCTGAAACGAATGCACCGAAGAAGAAAACGAAGAAAGAAGTTGTAAAAACTCCGGTTGCGGACGGAAGTCTTGATCTCATGTTTGCTTCAGATAATAACTCTGCCAATAACAATGACAGAATTCTTGAATTGCATAAGGCCGGAAAATCCAATATGGCCATTGCAAAGGAACTGGGACTGGGAATTGGTGAAGTAAAACTGGTAATTGATTTATTTGAAGGAATATAGATATGAGATTAAAGAGTTATTTGAGAGGAATAGGAATAGGAATCCTGGTTACAGCTGCCATTTTCATGATTTCCGGAGGCTTACGGAAGGATTCTACCATGACTGATGAGCAGGTGAAGGCGAGAGCTAAAGAGCTTGGAATGTCGGAACAGGTAACATTGGTTGAACCAACTTCAGCCGTAGCGGAAGAGAAGGCAGAGTCTGAAACACCGACACCCACTACGATTGTAAAAGCAGAGAGTACCAAGAAGGAAGAAGCCAAGGCAGATACTGCAGACGGTAAGAAGGAAGAAACTAAGGCGGATACTGCAGACAGTAAGAAAGAAGAAACTAAGGCAGATACTGCAGACAGTAAAAAGGAAGAAGAAACTGAAGCTGGAGACGTCACTGCAGAAGAAGTGGACAATAAGGCAATCATTATTGTTGTTAATTCCGGTGACAGTTCCGAGACTGTAAGCAGGAAACTTTTCGAGGCAGGGATTGTTGCTGATGCAAGAGAATATGACAAGTATCTGATGGAAAACGGTTATGATCGAACAATTACTGTTGGAAATCATAAGATTAGTGTTACGGCTTCAAAAGAGGAAATTGCAAAAAATCTAAACTCACCTACACGATAACTTTAATATTATTACCATCCGGTTTCATTTATTATGAAACCGGATGGCATTTTTTTTGACTCCTTTTACAGATGTTTGCCATCAAGGGGAATGTGGACACCAAAGTAATGGTACAAAATAATAAAGAAGAAAGAAAAAAGGAAAGAATTTTTACCTTTGAGTACCATTGCGAAAAGAGAGGGAACGGTGGCAATGGTAAAGGAACATTACGAAGCACTAAATTGTTACTATTGGACAAGGAAGGAAAAGCGAGTTGATGGTACAAGGAGAAATTCTTTACGAAAACTGTGCCATTGCGAGTTGTTAAAAGATCAAATGAAGGTATTCGTAAAGAAGCCCAAGAAAGCAGGAGAGGTATTCGCGAAGATACCAAAGAAAGCAGGAGCGGTATTCGTAAAGAAACCAAAGAAAGCAGGAGAAGGTGAATATAAAAAACTCAGGTCGCATGACCTGAGTTTTCGTCTATATTATTACATCCATTTTATTTATTATCATCTGATATACGGCATCGGATTAAACTTTAGCGACAAGCTTGGCAACCACATGCTTAACATCATCAGGTTCAAAGGGCTTTTGGAGAAAGTCATTGGCACCGGTTTTGAGGGATTCCATTACTTTGTCCTTTTGACCGGCGGCGCTTACCATTACAACACTAATGTCGGGATATTTGTCCTTAATTATCTTAAGTGCTTCGATTCCGTCCATAACAGGCATAGTAATATCAAGGGTAATCAAATCCGGAGTAACAGTGTCGAGCATATCCAAAAGCTCTTGACCGTTTGCTGCTTCTCCGATTATCTCATGCCCTGCGTCAGTCAGATTGTTCGTAAGAATCGTTCTCAATATTCTGGAATCATCTACTACGATTATTTTTGCCATGTTTCTTTCCTTTACGAAACCGTTGAAAAAACTTTACGAAACCCTTGCGAACCTTTACGCAATCCTTGCGGACCATTTATAAAGTCCTTATAATATATACATTCAAGGTATCCGATTGAAATATATTATAACTCTTTTGTCTGATAATTTCAACGAAAAACCATCTTTTTGTGTCAATTCTGTTGCGTTCTTAAGAATAAATGTTATATTTGATAAATTTTTATAGTACCAAAGTACTTGTATATAAAAAAGATTCTTTTCCATGGAAGAACACTGTTTTCCATTTGAATAAAAACACTATTTTCCATTTGAATAAAAACACTATTTCACATTTGAATAAAAATACTATTTCACATTTGAATAAAACATCGTTCCTCTTTGAAAAAACTCTTGTTTTGCCTCAACTGCTGTGCTATAATTCATGCGTTGTGACTATAAAACACGCTTATCCTGTGGATACCGGTGCTTTTGAGTGGGATAGATAAAAACTATCGGCAGAAGTCGTATCCGGGTTTGCTCAGGTCAGGGATAAGCGGAAGATTAACCAAAACGGAGGAATTTAAAAATGAGCGTTATTGCAATGAAACAGTTACTTGAGGCCGGTGTTCATTTCGGACATCACACACGTAGATGGAATCCTAAGATGGCTCCTTACATTTATCAGGAGCGTAACGGAATCCATATCATCGATCTTCAGCAGACAGTTGGTTATGTTGATTCTGCATACAAGGCAGTATTCGATATCGCTAACGAAGGCGGTACAATCCTTTTCGTAGGAACAAAGAAGCAGGCTCAGGATGCAGTTAAGTCTGAGGCAGAGCGTTGCGGTATGTACTATGTTAATGAGAGATGGCTCGGTGGTATGCTCACAAACTTCAAGACAATTGAGTCTCGTATTGCAAGACTTAAGAAGATTGAAACAATGAGCGAAGACGGAACTTTTGATGTACTTCCCAAGAAGGAAGTTATCGGTATCAAGAAGGAATGGGAGAAACTTGAGAAGAACCTTGGCGGTATCAAGGATATGACAAGAATTCCCGATGCAATCTTTATCGTAGACCCTAAGAAAGAAGCAATCTGCGTTAAGGAAGCAAAAGCACTTGGCATTAAGTTAATCGGTATCGTTGATACAAACTGCGATCCTGAAGAACTTGATTATATTATCCCCGGTAATGATGATGCTATCAGAGCCGTAAAACTTATCGTTGGTAAGATGGCAGATGCTGTTATCGAAGCTAACCAGGGCGAAGCTGTTTACACAGAAGAAGAAGCAGCTGCAGCAGAAGCAGAAGCTACAGATATGGAAGAAGTAGCAGCAGATGCTGAATAATCAATAACAAAATATTTCAGGAGGATATTATTATGGCTATTACAGCAGCAATGGTAAAAGAACTGCGTGAAATGTCAGGCGCAGGTATGATGGATTGTAAAAAAGCACTTACAGAGTGCGATGGTGATATGGATGCAGCAGTAGATTTCCTTAAGAAGAGCGGCGCTATGAAGGCTGAAAAGAAAGCAAGCCGTATCGCAGCTGAAGGTATCTGCCGTATTTCTATTGACGGAACAAATGCAGCAGTTTGTGAAGTTAACTCAGAAACAGACTTCGTTGCAAAGAATGAGACATTCCAGTCATTCGTTCAGACAGTTACAGATCAGGCACTTACAAGCAATGCAGCAAATATTGATGCATTCCTTGAGGAAGCATGGAAAGAGGATTCTTCAAAGACAGTTAAGGATGCTCTTGTAGAGAAGGTTGCTACAATCGGTGAGAAGCTTACAATCAGAAGATTTGAGAAGGTTTCAGCTCCTATCGTAGTTGGTTATCTTCATGGCGGCGGACGTATCGGCGTGATCGTTGGTTCGGAAGGCGAGAAGAATGATGCAACAGTAGAAGCACTTAACAATGTTGCTATGCAGGTTGCAGCTATGAATCCTCAGTACATCAGCAGAGATGAGATTTCTGATGCTGAAATCGCTAAGATGAGAGAGATTACTGTAGACAGCGCTCTTAATGATCCAGCTTCTCTTCCCAAGCCGATTTTGAATAAGCTCATTGACAAGGCTATTGCTGATAAGTGCTGGAGTGATGAGGATATCGCAATCTTCGAAGAGAAGAAGAGCAATATGAACTTTGTATGGAACTTTATGTCTGATGCAGCTCCTGCAGCTCTTGCAGAACTTGCTATGGCTGATAAGGCTAACATCGCCGGCGATAAGATTTTTGCAGGTCTTGTTGAAGGACGTATTTCTAAGCAGCTTAAAGAAATCTGCCTTTATGATCAGGCATATGTTAAGGCTGAAGACGGAAAGCAGACAGTTGCTCAGTATCTTAAGTCAGTATCAGCTGACCTTAAGGTTGTTAAGTTTGTTCGTTTCGAGACAGGTGAAGGTCTTGAGAAGAAGAACGAAGACTTTGCAGCAGAGGTTGCAGCTCAGTTAGGCTAATTATTGAGGCAAAACCGTATTACAGACAGTATAAATATTTTTCCCGTGACTACACATGTGGTCACGGGATTTTTGTTATTTAAGGTGCATTTTCAGACAATAAATGTTATAATTTCATTAGAATTGGTTAAATTTTTTATTTGTCCCGATTTTACAGACAAATTTAACATGAACCCTCGAGGAAAAGCGTATGAATACTGCATTGATTGTAATTGTTATTTTTGAATTTATTGCAATTCTTGTTTTCATTACAGTAATTGTTATCGGAAATCAGAAAAGAAAGAAAATAGTAGAAAGTGCCGACAGTATTGTAAAGGGCAACCTGAATATTGATGATATCAGTACTGTAGGTTTAAAGGGTGATTCGGAGGTTATTGCCGGAGGGCTTAATTCCATCAAGACTAATCTGCTAACTTTTGTTGAATCCACAAAACAGAACGTGGTTGTTTTGTCGGATGCGGTTGAAGCCTTGACCGAAAGCATGAGAAACAATCAGACCGGGAATGAGATGATTGCCAATAATTCCATCGAGGTTGATGACAAGACTATGCGTCAGCTGGAATTGGTGGAAGAAAACTTAAAGATGATTGAAGCCAATTCTGCCAAGATGCAGGAGATGGTTGCAAATATTGAGATTATTTCGAAAATGCTTGATGAAAACGTAAGCATCAGTGTGAACGGTGTCAGATCGTTGGAAGGATACGAGAGAGATATGGATGTTGTATCCGATGATTTGAATACCATTAACGAGACGCTGGCAAGCTTTAACGATGAAATCAGACAGATTTATGATGTAGGTGATTTCATTGTCGGTATAAGTAATCAGCTTAAACTTCTTTCGTTTAATGCTTCTATTGAGGCAGCAAGAGCAGGACAGAGCGGACGTGGATTTTCCGTTGTTGCGGATGAGATGACAGGCATGTCTGAACAGACACGAGAAGGTATGGGCAGAATCAATCAGATTCTTGAGACTGTCATGAAGAGAAGTGAAGACGTTACTGCCGGTATAAAGAAATGTACAGACACTTATAATCTCAGTAAAGATACATTTGATAAGGTTAACGTTTCTTTTAGAACAATAAATGCTAAGTCTACTGAGATGCAGGAGAAGATTAGCGATATCTCCGATATGGTCAGTGTCATGGCTAAAAATAGTGAACAGTCAAAGAGTATGGCTGATGACCTGTATGAGAGTGCACAGATGATTAATGAAAAGACCGGTGATATGGCGGCTATTTCTCAGGAGGTTGCTGCGGAAGCTATTCATATCGGTGAAAATACAAAGGCACTTAATGGAATGCTTCAGGGAATTCAGAAGCTGCTTAAGCGTTTTAGTACAGGAACGGTTCCTACATCACTTAGACCTGCCAAGACTATAAAGATAGCAATGCTTAGTATGTATGATAATGATTTTTGGTATGGAGTAAAGCGTGGCGGAAATTATGCTATCACAGAGATGATGGGCCTTAATGCTCATATTGAATTTATTCCGATAATGCCTCAGGAAGACAGTAGAGAGCAGGACAGATTTGTTGCAGATACATTGGTTCGTCTGATTCAGGAGAAATATGACGGTATTATCTATCCGGGATTCTTAAGCGGAATCGATTCATTGCTTCAGAGAGCAAAGGATGCGGGAATACATCTTATGACATTTAATGTTGACAGTGAGAATAAGATTCTCAGAGAGGCCTGTGTCCGTTCTGATTCGGTTGTACAGGGCGAGGTTTGTGCAAAGGTTGCAGAGAAGCTTCTGGCGGAAACCGGAGAAGCGGTTGTAATGACAGGAAATCTGAAGGTTAGCGGTAACATAGACAGAAGCGACGGATTTAAGCGAACAATCGCTGCAGGTAAGAAATTGAGACTGGCTGAAGAGATTGTATGTGAGGATGATGGTGACGATGTTTACAGAAAGGCCTGTGAATTGTTGAGCCGTAAACAGCCGGAAATCATTTTCCTAACAAGCGGTTATCCACTTTCTGTTGCCAAAGCTATTGTTGATTCAGGAGCAAAGGGCAAGACCAAGCTTGTTGGCTTTGATCTTATCCCGGCATTGTTCCCTTATATAAGAAGTGGTGTTATTGGAAGTATCATCAGTCAGGATTCATTTGGACAGGGGCATGACCCGATTGTTTGGATGTACAACCATTTGGTAACAGGTGAGCCTTACCAAAGCGAATATATTGACTGCAGACTTTCTATTGCGGATGCAAGCAATATAGATGACCTTATTGAAATGGAATAACGATAATTGATTGCAGGTAACCCTTGTGGTTGCCTGCTTTTTTCGTCTTGGTGATTTATAGAAAAGATAAATTATTGCTTTTGGGGAGAAAAGAAAATTTTATTGCACATCGGAATAAGTTTAGTGTTTATTTTCTTAATAAAATGGTATATAGTATTAAAAGAATCTAACGGCCTTGGCCGTCAATTACAACAGTCGTTGTGTTATTTCCGATTTAAGAAGTAATTAGGTAAAGAATGAGAGAATAGTATGAGAGAAAAATATGAGACGCTGGCACTTGTTGATTTGAGAGCCATTGCAAAAAGTCGAGGAATCAAAGGTACGTCATCTATGAAAAAGGAGGACGTTATTAATGCTATGGTTGAACTCGATGAAGAAGAGAAAAAAGAAGCAGAAAAGGGAGAAGCAAAGGCGGATGAGCCTGTAGAGAATGCTAAGGTAAAGAAAACAGCAAGATCAAAAGTTGTTGTTGCAGGTTCTCAATATTCTAATCAGAGCAAACCGCAGCCGGCAGAGCAGAGCAAACCGCAGCCGGCAGAGCAGAGCAAACCACAGCCGGCAGAGCAGAGCAAACCACAGCCGGCAGAGCAGGAGAATAAAGGCACTGATGAGCAGCAGAATCTGCAGAACACTCCGAGCCCTGAACAGGCAGCAAGAGACAGGGAAAAGGAATCTGTTATCAATGAGCTTGACAGTGGAGTGCTTGCAAAAGGTATCCTGGAGATAATGCCTGATGGATTTGGATTTATCAGATCCGAGAATTATCTGCCGGGAGAAAATGACGTATATGTTGCGCCAAGTCAGATAAGAAGATTCGGCATGAAAACCGGAGATATTGTTGCGGGAAATACAAGAATCAAATCGGCAGCAGAAAAGTTTTCAGCGCTTTTATATGTAAAGAGCATAAACGGATATCCTCCGGAGGACGCCGCAAAACGCCCCAATTTTGAGGATATGACGCCCATTTTCCCGGATGAAAAATTAAAACTTGAAACAGTGGATGCGCCTGTGGCCATGAGAATCATGGATGTTATCAGCCCTGTGGGAAAGGGACAGAGAGGAATGATAGTTTCTCCTCCGAAGGCCGGAAAAACAACGTTGCTTAAAAATGTTGCACAGTCGGTTCTTAAGAACAACCCTGAGATTCATCTGATTATTCTTCTTATTGATGAAAGACCTGAAGAGGTTACTGATATTAAGGAGGCTATCTGCGGAGATAATGTTGAGGTTATCTATTCGACATTTGATGAGCTCCCGGAACATCATAAGCGTGTTGCCGAGATGGTAATGGAAAGAGCAAAGAGACTTGTAGAGCACAAGCAGGATGTAATGATTCTTCTTGATTCCATCACACGACTGACACGTGCTTATAACCTTACGGTTCCACCCAGTGGACGTACTCTTTCCGGCGGTCTTGACCCTGCCGCGCTTCATATGCCAAAGAAATTTTTCGGTGCAGCAAGAAATATGCGTGAGGGCGGAAGTCTTACAGTTCTTGCAACAGCCCTTGTTGACACTGGTTCAAAGATGGACGATGTTGTCTATGAGGAAATCAAGGGAACCGGCAATATGGAAATGGTTCTGGACAGAAAGCTTTCTGAAAGAAGAGTATTCCCTGCCATTGATATTCCAAAGTCAGGTACCAGAAGAGAGGATCTGTTGCTGACGCCTGAAGAAATAGAAGCAGTCAATATGATGCGTCGTGCATTTAACGGTATGAAGGGGGATGAAGCCGTAGACCGAGTAATTGAACTCTTCACACACACAAAGAATAATGTTGAATTTGTTCACATGATGAAAAAGTTGAGAATTGTATAGATTAAAAAATTAGGTATTGCACACAGTCGACAACTATGATACACTTATAACGCTGTTTGTGAGAACAGTGCGGATGAGAACAAATATTATACTATTGACATAGAGAGGTGAAATCATGAAAGAGGGAATACATCCTACATACTATCAGGCAACTGTTACATGTAACTGTGGTAACACTTTTGTAACCGGATCAACAAAGCCGGAAATCCACGTTGAAGTATGTTCAAAGTGCCATTCATTCTACACAGGCCAGCAGAAGACAGCCAGAGCAGATGGTCGTATTGAAAAGTTCAACAGAAAGTATGGTCTCAAGTAAGAGATATACATTTTATTACTGGATGCTATCAAAGGTTGAGGTTTGTAATCTCAACCTTTAGTTATATTTAAGGGTTAAGGTTTTTATTATGGCTAAGAAGAAAATGCATACATCAGGAATTGGCGGACAGGCTGTCCTTGAAGGCGTTATGATGAAGAACAAGGAAGCGGTTGCAGTTGCTGTTCGTAAACCGGATGGAGAAATTGATATTGAGGTCAATGAGTATCACGGAGTTATTCACGGCAGTGTTCTGACGAAGATTCCCTTTGTCAGAGGCGTATTTAATTTTATTGACTCACTTGTGCTGGGTATGAGAGCAATCAATCATTCAACACAGTTTTATGAGGAAGAAGAGCCTAAGGAGACAGCTTTGGATAAAGCATTTGACAAATGGTTTACGCCTGCAAGGGCTGAAAAGGTTTGGACTGGTATTGTTACGGTTGTGTCATTTATCATTGCAATAGGACTTTTTGTTTTGTTGCCATATTATCTTTCCAATATTTTTGCAGAAAGAATCCTTAACAGGTCTTTGCTTGCATTGATTGAGGGACTTATTCGTCTTGTTATTTTTTTGCTGTATATTATTGCAATAACATTGATGAAGGATATCAGGCGTTTGTATATGTATCATGGTGCCGAACATAAATGCATAAACTGTATTGAGCACGGAATGGAGCTTAATGTCAAAAATGTTAAGGCATCCTCAAGACTTCACAAGCGTTGCGGAACGAGTTTTTTGCTGTTTGTAATGATAATCAGTATTATTCTGTTTATGTTTATAAAGGTTGAAAGTCCTGTTTTGAGGATAGTGGTAAGACTTCTTCTTATCCCTGTTATTGCGGGCATATCATATGAGGTTATAAGGCTTGCAGGAAAAAGCGACAATTTTATTGTTAAAATCCTTTCTGCACCGGGACTTTTGCTTCAAAGAATTACCACAAAGGAACCTGATGAAGCAATGATTGAGGTTGGTATCAAATCTGTTGAAGCTGTATTTGACTGGAGAGCATTCCTTGTTGAGAAGTTTGATTACAAGTTTTCGGATGAAGATGAGGTGACAAATGACCAGGAAAGAAGCCTATGATTACGGCGTCGATACGTTGGAGGCCGAAGGAATAGAAAATGCAGACTGTGATGTGAGAATTCTTCTTGAGGATTTGTGTGGAATAGAGAGAGAAGAGTTGTTGCTTCATGGAGAGAAAACCATTTCACGTGTTGATACAGAGAAGTTTATGGCTGCAATCAACAGGAGACTGGGACATTATCCGGTTCAGTATATTACCGGAAAGCAGGAGTTTATGGGACTGACCTTCGGGGTCACGCCGGATGTGCTGATTCCGAGACAGGATACGGAGATACTTGTTGAGGAGGTGCTTAAGGAGTTGAATGACGGCAGCAGAATCCTTGATATGTGTACGGGAAGCGGTTGCATTCTTTTAAGTCTTTTATATTATTCAAATGACTGCGAAGGTGTAGGCGTGGATGTTTCCGAGGAAGCACTTGCGGTAGCAAAGGATAATGCAGGTCGACTTGAACTGGATGAAACCTTTGATATGCTTTTTGATCCAAGACATGGGAAAAAGCATATTGATCAGAGCAAAATAGAATTTATAGAAAGCAACCTTTTTAATGATGTAAGAGGCAAATTTGATATTATTGTTTCCAACCCACCATATATCAGGTCGGATGTTATTCCGACTCTTATGGAGGAGGTAAGGGATTATGAGCCGATGCTTGCTCTTGACGGCAGGAAAGACGGTTTGTTCTTCTATAGAGAAATAGTAAAGAAGAGCCCGAATTACCTGAACGGGGGAGGTTTGCTTTTCTTTGAAATAGGATACGATCAGGCTGAAGACGTAAAGAAGATTATGGAAGAGGCCGGATTTAAGGATATAGTTGTAGTACAGGATTACGGACATCTCGACAGAGTTGTGTGGGGACGTTTGGATTAAGGCGGGCTTTGGGACTAAGTTTGGCTTAATTGATTAGTTTTTATTTAGAGGAGTAAGTATGTTTGATAAGCTTGAGGATCTGGTACACAGATTTGAGGAAATAATGAACGAGCTCAGCGAGCCCGGTGTCGCAAACGATCAGAAGAGATTTGCTTCCCTTATGAAGGAGCAGAGCGATCTGACACCAATCGTTGAAGCATATAAGGAATACAAAAACTGTAAGCAGACAGTTGAAGATTCTGTAAGCCTTCTTGAAAGTGAATCCGATGAGGAAATGCGTGAAATGCTCAAGGAGGAACTCAGTGACGCCAAGAAGCGCATTGAGGAATTGGAAAATACAATGAAGATTCTTCTTCTTCCCAAGGACCCCAATGATGACAAGAACGTTATTCTTGAAATCAGAGCAGGTGCCGGTGGAGATGAAGCTGCACTTTTTGCTGCAGAGATTTATCGTATGTATCTTCATTACGTTGAAAGCAGACGTTGGAAGATAGAAACCATGGAAATGGAAGAAATCGGAATCGGCGGTATGAAATCGGGAACATTTATGATTACGGGACAGGGTGCATATTCCGTTATGAAATATGAGTCCGGTGTTCATCGTGTTCAGCGTGTTCCGGAAACTGAGTCCGGAGGAAGAATTCATACATCAACAATAAGTGTTGCTGTTCTTCCGGAGGCGGAAGAGGTTGACGTTGTTATTGATGATAAAGATATCAGAATTGACGTTATGCGTGCTTCAGGTTGTGGTGGACAGTGTGTCAATACAACCGACTCGGCTGTAAGACTTACACATATGCCTACAGGTATTGTTATTTATTCACAGACAGAGAAGAGTCAGATTCAGAATAAAGCTAAAGCATTTGCCCTTTTACGTGCAAAGCTTTACGATTTGGAACAGCAGAAGGCTCATGATGCAGAAGCCGATCTCAGAAGAAGTCAGGTTGGTACAGGCGACAGGTCTGAGAAGATTCGTACCTATAACTTCCCGCAGGGACGTGTGACCGACCACAGAATTAACCTTACACTTTACAAGCTTGATAAGGTAATGAACGGAGATATTCAGGAGATTATCGATGGTTGTATTGCGGCAGATCAGGCTGCAAAGCTTCTTAAGATGAATCAGAATTAAGGAAGAAAAAGAACTTGTTTAAGAAAGCGTATATAGAATGAAAACAAAGATATTTATTGACGGCAGCGAGGGAACTACCGGATTACGTATATTTGAAAGGTTTGAGGGCAGAGACGATATTGAGATACTGAAGATTAATCCGGAACTCAGAAAGGATCCTGAAGAAAGAGCAAAAATGATTAATTCTTCGGATATTACTTTTTTGTGTCTTCCGGATGTAGCATCAATTGAGGCAGTTTCGCTTTGTACAAATCCTGATGTAACAATCATTGATGCATCGACTGCTCACAGAACAGAAGAGGGATGGGCATACGGATGTCCCGAACTTTCTAAGGAGCACAGAGAGGCAATCAGAACAGGCAAAAGAATTGCGGTCCCGGGATGCTATGCAACCGGATTTATTACAATTGCGTACCCCCTTGTAAAGGGCGGACTTATCAGCAAGGATTACCCTGTAAGTTCATTTGCAGTAAGCGGTTATTCGGGAGCAGGAAAGAAGACCATTGCTGTTTACGAGTCTGAAGACAGAGACAAAGAGTTTGATTCTCCCAGAGAGTATGCGCTTCCGCAGATGCATAAGCATCTTAAGGAAATGAAGGCTAAAGCAGGTCTTGAAAGAACCCCTTTGTTTTCGCCATTTATCGCAGACTATTACAGTGGCATGGTGGTTACGCTTCCGTTTTATGCAGATATGATGAACGGAAAACAGACACCGGAAAGCGTTCACGAATATCTGACCAAATTCTACGAGGGTGAGCAGTTCATAAAGGTTATGCCATTTGGCGCAGAGGCTGAAACCAATGGTTTCATAGGAAGTAACAACTGCTCCGGATGGGATGGATTGCAGATGTTTGTTACGGGAAATGAGGAACGTATTCTTGTTACCACCCGTTTCGATAACCTTGGAAAGGGCGCCAGCGGAGCAGCTATTCAGTGTATGAATATTGTTTTGGGCTGCGAGGAGAATAAAGGCCTTAATTTATAAAAACAAAGGAAGTCCTGAACATATCAGGCTTCCTTTTTGTAATATGTAATTTTGAGTATTAAACACATTTGCAATGTGGGCAATGAGTTTTGTGAAACCATGAGTTTTGTGAAACCATGTGATTTGCGAAAATGTGAGATTTTTATTATGAGAAAGATAAAAAGAGAAGATTACAAACGAATATTTGTGGTTGCTTTGCCAATAATTCTGCAGAATGTTATTGATTCGGCAGTAAACAGCGCTGACGTTTTGATGCTTAACAGTGTGGGTCAGCAGGCAATAAGCGCATCTTCGCTTGCCAACAGTGTTGTGGGTGTAATGTTTATGTTCCTTTACGGAATAGGAACAGGTATAGCAATGCTGGCTGCCCAATACTACGGTAAGGGCGATTTGAAAACCATAGAAAAAATCGAAGGAATAGGAATGAAATTTGCACTGACGGTAGCCTGCATCGGTATGCTTGCCTGTCTGTTTATTCCAAAACTGTTGATGAGAATATTCACGCCGGAACCGGATTTGATTGAACTTGGAGCCAGATATCTGATGTTTGTTGCGCCGGGTCTGATTTTTTGGGCAATTAGTTCGGTGTATATGTCGATTCTTCGATGCATAGGAAAGGTTGCAACGAGTACGATTCTGGAAGGAATAGCTCTTGTTATGAATGTGGCACTTAATGCAGTGTTGATTTTTGGTTTGTTTGGTGCGCCTAAAATGGGTGTGATTGGTGCCGCTGTGGCAACCACACTCAGTAGAATGATTCAGTTTCTGGCATGTCTCTATGTATCGCATTTCAGAAAACCGGGAGTCAAGCTTACATTTAAGCCTATGTTTGAGAAGCATGAACTGTTGCAGAAGGATTTCATTACAATGGCTGTTCCGGCCATAGCCAATGATCTGGTGTGGGGACTTGCATTTACTTCTTATTCTGCAATAATCGGACATCTGGGAGAGGATGCGGTTGCAGCATATTCTGTTGTAAACGTGGTTAGAAATCTCGGATGTATAATGTGCTACGGAATAGGTTCTGCCGCCGGAATTATTATCGGACAGGTTCTGGGTGAAGGAGAGAGAGAAGATGCCATCAACATGGGACACGTTATGTTCCGCCTTGCAGTTTATGCGGGCATACTTGGAGGCCTTGTTGTTCTTTTGGTTATGCCATTTGTACTCCGCACAGCCAATATGACAGATACTGCAGTGGACTATCTTAGGTTTATGCTATTGATTAATTCATATTATATTACCGGAACGTCGGTTAACACCTGCCTTATAGCCGGTGTGTTCAGAGCAGGAGGAGACAGTAAATTTGGATTCAAATGCGATACAATAGATATGTGGTGTTATGCGGTACCCCTTGGACTGCTGGCTGCATTTGTATTTAAGTTCCCGGTAAAGGTGGTATATGTTCTTCTTTGTACCGATGAATTCGTAAAATGGCCCTGGGTGCTTAAGCATTTTTACAGCCATAAATGGGCACAGAATATTACAAGGGAAGATGTGGATTAGGCAATAATCCTGAATTTCTTACTTTCGATGACAAGGTCTATTTTATCCTGGGCTCCACCATCAACGCATACTACAACACAATCATAATGATAATATTTGATAATGTAAAACGCATGACCCTTCAACAAAGATATTAAAAATCCCCCTTGTGGAAAAATGAAACCTGGGTTATAATACACAGAAGTGGATAATTGTATACAATGATACCGCACGAGGATGCGGAGTAAGAAAACCCGAGAATACGGGTAAAGAGAGGTTTTTTATGAAGTCATATAAGAGTATGTCAAAAGAAGAATTAGCATCGCTTCAGATATCATTACGTGAAGCATATGAGGATGCAAAGGGCAAGGGCCTTAAACTTAATATGGCAAGAGGTTTGCCAAGTGCAGAGCAGCTTGATATGGAGGCAGATTTCTTTAATACTCTTAATCCTACCGTTGATTTTCATTCTGAGGCAGGTATAGATTGCAGAAACTATGGTGAACTCACAGGTATAGCAGAAGCAAGAAAGCTTATGGCAGACATGATGGAGGTTTCACCGGAGGAGATTATTGTTTTTGGTAACTCAAGTCTGAATATAATGTATGATACTGTTGCCCGTTCCATGATTTTGGGAGTTTGCGGTTCCACACCCTGGTGCAAATTGGACAAGGTTAAGTTCCTTTGCCCTGTGCCCGGATATGACAGACATTTTGCAATAACAGAGCAGTTCGGCATTGAGATGATTAACATTCCGCTTAAGGATGACGGACCGGATATGGATATGGTAGAGCAGTATGTTAACAATGATCCCGCTGTAAAGGGTATCTGGTGTGTACCAAAGTACTCTA
The DNA here is from genome assembly GCA_045639685.1 of Lachnospiraceae bacterium. Classification (GTDB taxonomy): domain Bacteria; phylum Bacillota; class Clostridia; order Lachnospirales; family Lachnospiraceae; genus Colinaster. Next base: position 5,736 of record JAZUDO010000059.1, on the reverse strand, counting down.
ACCCCTCAGGCGTGACATATTCGGATGAAACGGTAAAGAGATTTGCTGCGTTGAAGCCGGCAGCTGAGGATTTCCGTATTTTCTGGGACAATGCCTATACAATTCATCATCTGTACAATGGTAAGGAAGACCAGCTTCTTGAGATATTGAGCGAGTGTAAGAAGGCCGGCAATCCTGATATGGTTTATAAATTCTGTTCAACAAGTAAGGTTACTTTCCCAGGTTCGGGAATTGCTGCACTTGCAACATCAAAGAAGAATATAGATTTTGTAAAGAGCATTATTACAATTCAGACAATAGGTCATGACAAGCTTAATCAGCTTCGCCATGTAAGATATTTTAAGGATATTGAAGGCATGAAGAATCATATGAAGAAGCATGCTGAGATTATCAGACCGAAGTTTGATCTTGTTCTTAAAGTTCTTGAAGAGGAATTGGGAGGACTTGAGGTAGGCTCATGGACGAAGCCCAACGGCGGATATTTTGTTTCCTTTGATGCCCTTGAGGGTTGTGCCAAGAAGATTGTGGGAATGTGTAAGGAGGCAGGCGTTACACTTACCGGCGCCGGCGCAACATATCCCTATAAGAAGGATCCTCATGACAGCAATATTCGTATTGCACCGACCTTCCCGCCAATTGACGAACTGGCAAAGGCACTTGAGATATTTGTACTTTGTGTAAAGCTTGCCAGTGTGGAGAAACTTCTGGAGGAGTAGAAGAACCGGAGGGAATTAGAGAAGATTAGGGAGAGAACCGGAGAGAATTAGAGAAAATTAGTGAAAATAAGAGAGAACCGTTATTAGGAAAAAAGTAGTAGAGAGATACGTTAGATAGCTCGGGCAATGCCCGGGCTATTTTTGTGGTTTACCATTGTTTTTGTGTGTTTACCATTGTTTTTGTGTGTTTACCATTGAACGGTGAGGGAATGGTTGGCGATGGCACGCGGGTGTTCTTGCAAGTGTTGGGTTACCATTGAACGGTGGTCCAACAACCGGATGATGGCACTCATTTGAGATGGAAGATGTTTTGATTGCCATTGAGCAGAGAACTGATAGTTATTTGATGGTAAGAATTTGATGATTTAGATGGGCGAATTGCTTAATGAGGAGAATATTGTGCCATTACTTTGCCTGTGGACAAAGCATCAATGGTAAGAAGCAACTGAATGAAATAATTTCTGTACCATCAAGCAAGTTTTTATATTCTCTTTGATGGCACACAGAAAAAAAACAGGGCTGAAAAGAAGCCAACATAACTGAAAAGAAGCCAACATAACTGAAAAGAAACCAACAGAGTTGAAAACCGGTCATCAGTATGAAAAAGGTAATAAGTGATGACAATAACTTCAAGCTTTATTTTGATAAAACAGGGAAAACTCCGCACCACTATATCTTGTATATGAGAAAAAAAGAAAAAAGTGGTATACGAAAAAAGTTTCTATAATTTATAGACATAACAATGTCAAAAAATGAATTTATGTAAATTATTTTGCAAAAAAGTCAAAATATTTTTGCAGGCAAATGTACAACATTTTGTTGCTGTCAAAAGAAGTGCAGGTACATTTTGTGGAGTGCATAAAAACACCATAAAATGCAGAAAAAAAGGCATTGATTTTACATAATTTCTTGCTTATAATAAGTCCTACGAAATAAACGAGGGACGCTTTAAGCGAGGAGAAATGGGTATATGCAACAAGATATAGATGCTTTCATATCTTATTTACATAACGTTAAAAAGACATCTTCCAACACGGAATTGTCATATCAGAGAGATCTAAAGAAGTTTGTTGTTTTTCTTAATGGCAGAGGAGTAAAAGCGGTCGGAGACATAAAAAAAGAAGACCTTACTGCTTATATGGATTATATGACAGACGAAGAGTTTAAGCCTGCGACTGTTTCAAGAAACGTTGCTTCCATAAAAGCTCTTTTCCATTTCCTTGTTTATGAAGGAAAGGTGGCAGAGGATATCAGCGGTGTTTTGAAATCACCAAAGATTGAGAAGAAGGCACCTGAGATTATGACAATGAGTGAGGTTAATACCTTACTTGAACAGCCGAACGGGGATACACCAAAGGAAATCAGAGACAAGGCAATGCTTGAACTGCTGTATGCAACAGGTATTCGTGTATCGGAACTGATTACCCTTAAGGGTGAAGATCTTAATCTCCAGATGAATTATATTATTATCCATCATGGAAATAAGGACAGAATTATTCCTTTCGGACTTAAAGCACGTAACGCATTGCTTCGTTATCTTGAAAATTCAAGAGAAGCACTTGTTATGAATAACAAAGCAGATGAACTGTTTGTAAACTGCTCCGGTGTTCCCATGAGCAGACAGGGATTCTGGAAGCTTATAAAGTATTACAGCAGAAAGGCCGGAATAACCACTGATATTACACCCCATACACTCCGTCACAGTTTTGCAGCTCATCTTGTTGAAAATGGCGCAGATCTTAAGAGTGTTCAGGAAATGCTTGGCCATAGTGATATTTCGACAACACAGATTTATGCAAATATGAATCATAATCATTTGAGAGAGGTTTATCAGAAAGCGCATCCGCGCGGATGATATTACACTATACATTAAGAACAAAGATTTTACCTAAGGGCACACCGCAGTTTTCTGCGGTGTGTTTTCTGTCACAAATCTTTTTGACGTTGTACGCTGACTGCCATTGGGCAGCATAAGAATTCCTTGCACTGTGTAAAAATAGAACGTATACTTTGGGTAGTTTATTTGGTTGTGCAAAGTTGGTTGTGCAAAGTTGGTTGTGCAAAGTTAGTTGTGCAAAGTTAGTTGTGCAAAGTTGGTTGTGCAAAGTTGGTTGTGCAAAGTTGGTTGTGCAAAGTTAATTGTGGTACATTCTTTGGAAAAACAGTATGAAAAAGGTTATTGTGGGAATGTCCGGCGGAGTTGACAGTTCCGTAGCGGCAGCAAAGTTAATAGAGCAGGGCTTTGAAGTCATAGGTGTTACCGCCAGAGTATGGGAGAACAGCAACCCTGAAAGTACACCTGAAACAGAAAGCGAAGAAGCAGATACACCTGAAGCAGAAAGCGAAGAAGCAGATACACCTGAAACAGAAAGCAAAGAAGCAGATACACCTGAAGCAGAGATTGGTGATGCAAAAAAGGTATGTGAACTTTTGGGCATTGAGCATCATGTGGTTGACCTGAGGGAAGAATTCAAATGCGCCGTAATGGATTATTTTGTTACGGAATATTGTCATGTCAGAACTCCTAATCCATGTAATATGTGCAACAGGCATATTAAGTGGCGGGCACTTACGGAAGCAGCGGAAAAGTATGGCGCCGATTATGTGGCAACAGGTCATTATGCAAGGATAATAAAACTTACAAACGGCAGATTTTCAATTGCAAATGCGGAGTCTGCTGTTAAGGATCAGACCTATGCGCTGTGCTTTTTGACACAGGAGCAGCTCTCAAAGACACTTATGCCTTTGGGGGATTATACAAAGGAACAGGTAAGGGAAGAGGCAAAAAGGTTGGGACTCTCGGTGGCAGAGAAGAAGGACAGTCAGGATATATGCTTTATTCCGGATAAGGATTACAGAAAATTCATAGACGGATATATGGAAGAAAACAGTGACCGTGAAACTGTGAAAAACATTTACCCGGATTACCTGGCTGCAAATCATGTCGGTAATTTTGTTGATGAGTATGGAAATGTTCTTGGAGCCCACAGGGGACTGCTAAGTTACACATACGGTCAGCGCAGGGGACTTGGAGTCAGTGCAAAGACGAGACTGTGCGTAATTGATATGAATGAAACGACAGGAAATATAACACTGGCGGAGGATGAGAAGGCTTATTCCGACAGCTGTATTTGCAGGGATGTAAGCTGGATGTCAATCGAAAAGCCTGGTGGAAACATTAAGGCATTTACAAAAATCAGGTATGCTCATAAGGGTGAAAATGCGACACTGAGCCCTATGGAGGGCAACCGTGTAAAGGTCACATTTGACAATCCGGTCAGAGCAATTACACCGGGGCAGCCTATAGTATTTTATGAAAATGATTATATTCTCGGAGCGGGAATCATTGATAAGTAAGGAGAAATGTATGGCAGTTTTGGCAGATTATCATATGCACAGTACCTTTAGCGGAGATGCAAAGTCTCCAATGGAGGATATGGTAAAGGCATCAATAGATAAGGGACTAAAAGAAATCTGTTTTACAGAACACAATGATATTCTGTTTCCCTATAGTGAAGAAGACAGGGAAGGAATGTATGAAGTAAATACAGATTCTTATCTGTACGAGCTGCTGTGTATGAGGGAAAAATATCAGGATAAAATAAAAATAGGTTTCGGAGTTGAACTTGGTATGCAGGATATTGCCCTTAAACTTAACGAGGATTATGCGAAATCCTTTGATTTTGATTTTATAATATTCAGTTGTCATATCGTTAACGGAACAGATCCTTATTATCCTCCCTATTTTGAAGGCAGAAGCGAAGAGGAAGCTGTAAGGGAATATTTTGACTGCATACTCAGTAACGTGAAGGCATTTAATAATTATGATGTTGTAGGGCATCTGGATTATGTAGTCAGGTATGCGCCGCAGAAGGATAAGAATTACAGCTATGAAAAATACAAGGATGTAATTGATAAAATTCTTTTGACACTGGTGGAAAATGGGAGAGGGCTGGAAATTAACACCAGCGGTTTCGGATATCACAATCTTAAGGATGTTCATCCCGCAAGAGAAATACTCAAGCGGTATAAGGAACTTGGCGGTGAGATTGTGACAGTAGGTTCCGATGCGCATGTTGCGGAAAATGTGGGAGGCTTTTTCGATAAGGCAAAAGAGGCATTGGAGGCAGCAGGATTCGAGTATTACACCACATTTGAAAAGAGAAAACCTGCATTTGTCAGGTTGTGATGAGGGAAAATCATATAGTGCAAATGCCGGGATCAAATAATGCCCATTGTCTATTTTGCACTTAAAAAATTGATATACGAAACATTTTTATTATATTTTTTTCCTTGAATTTGGATATCATTCATTGTAGAATAAACATGCTGATAATTTTTTGACAAAGTTTTCACGAGGAAATGAGTCAAAAGAAAATAAATCATTTTACATTTTATGGAGGATTTTTAAAATGGCAGTAAGAGTAGCAATTAATGGTTTCGGCCGTATCGGTCGTCTTGCATTCAGACAGATGTTTGGTGCAGAAGGTTATGAAGTAGTAGCTATCAACGATTTAACAAGCCCTAAGATGTTGGCTCATCTTTTAAAGTATGATTCATCACAGGGTAAGTACGCTTTAGCTGATACAGTTTCAGCTGGTGAAGACACAATCACAGTTGCTGGAAAGACACTTAAGATTTACAAAGAGCCAGATGCAAACAATTGTCCTTGGGGCGAGCTTAAGATTGACGTTGTTCTTGAGTGCTCTGGTTTCTATACATCAAAGGAAAAAGCTCAGGCTCATATCAATGCCGGCGCTCGTAAGGTTGTTATCTCTGCTCCTGCAGGTAATGATCTTCCTACAATCGTATACAACGTTAACCATGAGACACTTAAGGCTTCTGATAACATCATTTCAGCAGCTTCTTGTACAACAAACTGCTTAGCACCTATGGCTAAGGCTCTTAATGACCTTGCTGGTATCAAGTCTGGTATCATGAGCACAATTCATGCTTACACAGGTGATCAGATGATCCTTGATGGTCCTCAGAGAAAGGGTGACCTCAGAAGATCACGTGC
>JAZUDO010000058.1:0-7266 GCA_045639685.1 Lachnospiraceae bacterium | reverse complement strand
AAAACCCTCCATGCCCTAATTATAACATAATTTGCAAAATAAAGCTACATAAAACCACATAAAAATCAAGAAAAATTGACAAAAAAATACAGGCTTTTCAAGGCCTGCAAGGATTTTTACATTATTCAACTGTCAAACTACCGTGTTGACCGGTCTTTTTATATCTATATGTAGTGATAGAAAAACTGCTCTGAAAGTGCTATTATAGTAAATGGCGGTTTCCGTCACGAAGAGAAGGTTTTGACAATAAGTGAGAGGGTCTATGAAAAAGGTCAGAGTTAAAGGTGCACTTCACACATATATGGTGTCGCTTTTATATATAGCCATCATTCTGGTTATTGTAGCGGTATTTATTTCATTCAGAGATTTGTATTTGTGTCTTCTTGTGGGAGGTACTGCTGTTCTTTGCTTTGTTTTGTATGCAGTACTTTATTTCAAATGCGGATCCATTGTGGTCAATGAACTGGTGAGTTTTGCTACTGCTTACGGGCAGATACAGAAGAAACTTCTCCATGAACTTGAGCTTCCCTATGTTCTTCTTGATGATGCGGGAAAAATCATGTGGACCAATATCGCCTTTGATACCGTAATCGGAAAGAAGGTAACCGGAAAAGCCATTTCAACAGTATTTCCGGAAATTATATATGAAAAGCTTTTTGCGGAGTCTGACTTTGACGAACTTGATGTTTCTTATGCAGGTGGCGAATACAAAGCAAGATGCAGGAGAATGTCCCTTGGTGAACTTGCAAAAAACAGTGACATAGTGGATGTTGATGACGACTATGAAAGCAGCCTTACAGCCATTTGCCTTTTCGATGAAACGGCACTGAAGATAGCTTTGCGTGAAAATGACGACCAGTCGCTGGCTGTAGCACTCCTTTATCTTGATAACTACGATGAAGCCCTTGATAGTGTTGAAGAAGTAAGAAGATCGCTTCTTACGGCTCTTATTGATAGAAAAGTAAACAAATATATAGCATCCCTTGACGGTATTGCCAAGAAGATTGAGAAGGATAAGTTCCTGATTATTTTAAGAAAGAAGGCTGTCGGTCAGTTAAAGGAGACTAAGTTCGATATTCTCGAAGATGTTAAGAGCGTTAACATCGGAAATGAGATGTCTGTAACCATCAGTATAGGTGTCGGACTGGATGGACTGACATATTCCCAGAATTATGAATTTGCAAGAACAGCAATAGATGTGGCTCTCGGACGAGGCGGTGATCAGGCTGTTGTTAAGACTCCGGAGCAGATATATTATTACGGCGGAAAGAGCCAGCAGGTTGAGAAGAATACACGTGTTAAAGCCAGAGTAAAGGCTCATGCACTTCATGAAATAATCAGCAGTAAGGACCGTGTTCTTATTATGGGACACAGACTTGGTGATGTAGACAGCTTTGGTGCTTCTGTAGGTATTGCACGTATAGCAAAGACACTTAACAGAAAGTCACATATTGTACTTAATGATGTCACAACATCGGTTCAGCCTATGCGAGACCTGTATGTGCGCCAGGATGATTTTGAAGAAGATATGCTTGTAACAAGTGAGCAGGCTGTTGACCTTGCGGGAACCAATGCTGTTCTTGTTATTGTTGATGTTAATAAGCCTAGTATTACAGAGTGTCCGGAGCTTCTTAAGATGTGTAAGTCGATTGTTGTTCTTGATCATCACAGACAGGGTACCGATACTATTGAAAATGCAACACTTTCTTATATTGAAGCCTACGCTTCATCAACCTGTGAAATGGTAACTGAGATTCTTCAGTACATTTCCGACGGTATTAAGGTTAAAGCCGAAGAGGCAGACTGTCTCTATTCGGGTATTATGATTGATACCAACAATTTTATGACAAAGACGGGTGTTCGTACATTTGAGGCGGCAGCATACCTTAGAAGAGCAGGCGCAGATGTGTCCCGTGTTAGGAAACTGTTCAGAGATGATGTTGTTTCTTATAAAGCCAAGGCAGACGCAATCAGCCAGGCATTTGTATACAGAGAGGCCTTTGCCATTTCCACCTGGACTCCGGGGTCTGAAGTTCAGAGTCCTACAGAACTGGGTGCACAGGCAGCCAATGAATTATTGAATATTAAAGGAATCAAAGCAAGCTTTATATGCACACCTTTCCAGGATCAGATATATATCAGTGCAAGATCTATTGATGAGGTTAATGTACAGATTATCATGGAAAGAATGGGCGGCGGCGGACATATGAATATTGCGGGATGTCAGCTTGAAGGAGCTTCTGTCGATGAGGCTATTCACAGGTTGAAGGATACAATTGATTCTATGCTTGACGGAGGAGAACTGTAATGAAAGTTATTTTACTTGAAGATGTTAAGAAATTAGGAAAAAAAGGAGATATTATAGAGGCAAATGACGGTTACGCACGTAACTGCCTGATAAAGAAAAATCTTGGTGTTGAAGCTACTTCTGCAAATATGAATGACCTTAAGCTTCAGAAAAACAATGATGCCAAGGTTGCACAGCAACAGCTGGAAGCTGCACAGGCATTTGCCAAGGATCTTGAAGACAAAACCGTTAAGGTTGAGATAAAGGCCGGAGAAGGAGGAAAAACCTTCGGATCTGTATCAAGTAAGGAAATCGCAGCTGCATACAAGAGTGCCTATAATCTTGATATTGATAAGAAGAAGATTCAGCTTGCCGAGCCAATCAGGAATTTTGGAACCTATGAGGTAAAGGTTAAGCTTCATCCTCAGGTAACAGGAGTTTTGAGGGTTAACGTTACAGAGCAGAAATAATACTGTGAATTTAAGAATAAAAGACTTTATATAATAGATTTGGGAGTAAGGGCATGGCAGAAGAAGCGGTATTAAGGCGTGAGATGCCACACAGCATGGAAGCGGAGCAGTCAGTAATAGGAAGTATGCTGATGGATAAAGATAAGATATCTTTGGCCGCCGAGATAATAAGCGCAGATGATTTTTATAACAAACAGCTGGGCTTGATTTTTGATGCCATGACGGAACTTTACAATGAGGGAAAGCCTGTTGATGTTGTAACACTGCAGAATAAACTTCGAGAGAAGGATGTTCCTGCCGAGGTAAGCAGCCTTGACAATCTGGGTACAATTCTTGCCAATGTTCCTACCAGTGTTAACATGGAGGCTTATGCCAAGATTGTTGCGGAGAAATCAACGCTTCGAAAGCTTATTCATCTTTCCGAGGATATAGAAAAGGTATGCTTCGAGGACAATGAATCACTGGAAAGTGTTCTCGACAATGCCGAAAAGAGAATATACGAAATTGCCAGAAACAGAAATTCCGGCGAACTTGTCAAAATTGAAGATGCCGTAATGAATGCACTTGAAAGAATTCAGGCTGCATACAAATCAAAGGGCACCGTTACCGGTATACCGACGGGATTTACGGATCTTGACTTTAAGACTTCGGGATTTCAGCCTTCGGATCTTATTCTGATTGCGGCAAGACCTTCAATGGGTAAGACAGCGCTTGTTCTTAACATAGCGAGCCATATGGCACTTAAAGAGAATAAGGGTGTAATGATATTTTCACTGGAAATGAGTAAGGAGCAGCTTATTAACCGTATGTTTGCTCTTGAAGCCAGGGTGGATGCACAGAAGCTTCGTAACGGAAAACTGGATGACAGCGAGTGGGAGAAGCTGGTTGAGACAGCTTCACAGATAGGCGGATCTCATTTGGCCATCGATGATACACCGGGTATTACCGTCAATGAAATACGAAGCAAATGTCGTAAGTTCCAGGCAGAAAATCCGCTGGATATTATCATCATAGACTATTTGCAGTTGATGAGCGGTAGCGGAAAGAGTGAATCAAGAACCCAGGAAGTATCTGAGATTTCAAGATCGTTAAAAGGTCTTGCGAGAGAACTTAATGTCCCTGTGGTTGCACTGAGCCAGTTGAGCCGTGCTGTTGAACAGAGACCTGACAAACGACCGATGATGTCAGACCTTCGTGAATCCGGAGCTATTGAACAGGATGCGGATGTTGTAATGTTCATATACCGTGAGGACTACTATAAGAAAGATACAGACAGACCAAATATTTCTGAGATTATTATAGGTAAACAAAGAAACGGTCCGGTAGGTACAGTGGAGCTTGCGTGGTTGCCTCAGTACACCAGATTCGGAAACCTGGATAAGGTGGAAAGAAGAGATAACAAAGAAGAATAGCAGGCATTTGTGTAAAAATAATAAAGTAATATAAGAAAAGAACACCCGGTAATTCGGGTGTTCTTGCTTTATCATATGAATGCAATGTTATATCTTATGCTTCTGAAATTGCACTAACAGGGCACTGACCTGCACATGATCCACAATCGATACATGTAGCCTCATCGATTTCAAATTTTCCATCGCCTTCACTGATTGCGCCTACAGGACACTGGCCTGCGCATGATCCACAGTTGATGCAAGAATCGCCTATACAATATGCCATAATAGTTTCCTCCTTGTAAAATATAGTGAAACCACACCTGCGATTTCACGTATATCATAATACAAACAAATCAATATCACAAGAAAAGTTTTTCTATAAATTATTATATTTTTATTAAATTTTTGTCTATGACGCATGCATCTCTTGACTTTGAAAACACATTTGTTACAATACAGATACCAAAAGAAATGCTTCAGAATAGGAATAAATGTGTCGATATAAAGCATGTAAAGCATTTTAATTCTTTTGGTGGGGAAATGCCTATGAAGATAGAAAAAGTTAACGACAATCAAATACGTTGTACACTTACGAAGGCTGATTTGGCAGACAGGGAATTGAAATTAAGTGAATTGGCTTACGGTACGGAGAAGGCTAAAAATCTCTTTAGGGATATGATGCAACAGGCGGCTCTTAAGTTTGGCTTCCAGGCTGATAACATTCCTTTGATGATTGAAGCCATTCCGGTTAATGCCGAATGTATAGTGCTTATAATTACCAAGGTTGAAGATCCTGAAGAACTGGATACACGTTTTTCGCGCTTTGCCCCTGATATGGACGAGAACGATGATGAGTACGTTGATGATGTTGACATTGACAGCGATACACTGGATTCAATGACGCATACTCAGGAAGAAGTTCTGGACCTGTTCAAGAAGATTAAGAAGGAAGCCGATAATATCATTTCCAAGGCGTCCGGCACAAAGCAGGAAGAAGTTCAGAAGGAACAGGATAAAGAAGTTCCGGGAGTTGTTGCGAAGATATTTGTTTTCGGTTCAATGTCTGAGGTGATTAAACCTGCAGTTGCTCTTAAGGACGTGTACAATGATGTTAATTCATTGTATAAGGATGAAGAGAGTGGAAGATACATGCTTGTAATCAATAAACTTGACGGAACAACGGAAGAGTTCAACAGAGCCTGCAATATACTTTCAGAGTATGGTAAGCTTGAGCGTACCCTGCCTTCAAGAGAGTTCTATTATAAGGAACACTACGAGTGCGTGATTGAAGGTAATGCACTTCAGTCATTGTCAAAGGTAATGTAATGATAAATAAAAAAAGACCACCGCGGTGGTCTTTTTTGTTTGCTTTTACATTGCTTCAATCTTTGCCATAAGTTCATCGATATCAATACCGTGAACCATAGCTGCTTCGGCAAGGCTCTCGCCCTGAGCTGAAGGGCATCCGAGACAATGCATTCCTGCTTCCATAAGAACCGGAGCAACCTCTGCATTTGTTCTGAGGATTTCACCGATTGTCATATCTTTAGTAATTCCTGTCATATAATACCTCCATATATAAACGCAAAACTGTTTTTTTCTTCAACTAAAATTATCATACTTTTAAAAAATTGGCAAATTATACGTATATTGTTTTTAGTTAAGAACAATACGAAGGAGTGTTGAATAACATTTTTCTATATGTTAGAATCATTTCAGTTTCTAACATCAGAATATGATGAGAACATACAAAAAACTATAATAGTAAAGGAGAGAACATATGACTAACTTTGAAGAGTGGAATGGATTCGAAGGACGTATTTGGAAAGACGAAGTAAACGTTCGTGATTTCATTCAGAAAAACTATCATCCATATGATGGAGATGAGAGCTTTTTGGCAGCTCCTACAGATGCAACAAACAAGCTTTGGGGCAGACTTCAGGAACTTCAGAAGGCAGAGCGTGAAAAGGGTGGCGTACTTGACTGCGAGACAAAGGTTGTTTCAAGCCTGACATCTTACGGCCCCGGTTATATTGACGAAAGCATGAAGGATCTTGAGCAGATCGTTGGTCTTCAGACAGATAAGCCTCTTAAGAGAGCATTTATGCCTTATGGTGGTATCAGAATGGCTGAAGAAGCAGCTGAGAGCTATGGCTATGAAATTGATCCTGAACTTAAGAACGTATTTGAGAACTATATGACAACTCATAACGATGCAGTATTCGCTGCATACACAGATGAGATGAAGCTTGCTCGTAAGACACATATCGTAACAGGTCTTCCTGATACATATGGTCGTGGACGTATCGTAGGCGATTATCGTCGTATCGCTCTTTACGGTATTGATTACCTCGTAGAAGCTAAGAAGCAGGATAAGAAGAACTGCGGTTGCGGTAACATGTATGATGATGTTATCCGTCTTCGTGAGGAAATCCAGATGCAGATTAATGCTCTCCAGGGCATTAAGGAAATGGCTAAGATTTACGGTTGCGATATTTCAAGACCGGCTAAGACAGCTAAGGAAGCTTGCCAGTGGTTATACTTCGGTTACCTTGCAGCTATCAAGACACAGAACGGTGCAGCTATGTCAGTTGGACGTGTTTCTACATTCCTTGATATCTACTTTGAGCGTGACCTTGCTAACGGCGTTATTACAGAGACTGAAGCACAGGAAATTATTGACCATATGACAATGAAGTTCCGTATGGTTAAGTTCGCAAGAATTCCTTCATACAACCAGTTGTTCTCAGGAGATCCTACATGGGCTACTCTTGAAGTTGGTGGTATCGGAATGGACGGACGTTCAATGGTTACAAAGAACGACTATCGTTTCCTTCATACACTTGAGAACATGGGACCTTCACCTGAGCCGAACCTTACAGTTCTTTACTCAAGTGCCCTTCCTGAAGTATTCAAGAAGTATGCAGCTCATATCTCAATTGCAACAAGCTCAATTCAGTATGAGAACGATGACGTTATGAAGCCTGTATGGGGCGATGATTACTCAATCTGCTGCTGTGTATCTGCTACACAGACAGGTAAAGAGATTCAGTTCTTCGGTGCAAGAGCTAACCTTGGAAAGACATTGCTTTATGCATTCAACGGTGGTTTCGAT
>JAZUDO010000057.1:0-46087 GCA_045639685.1 Lachnospiraceae bacterium | reverse complement strand
ACATATCGTCAGGAAATGAAGTGGCTTATTGAACTATGCGGTTTTGAACTTGTTGATGTTTACAGAGATTACAAGTGCACGAAGGCAGATGAGAATATTACTCATAATCTCATCTGGGTTATGCGAAAGAAGTAAGGAAACCTGAATGACCCACCCAAAATGGTGCATCGTTCAACTTAAAAGCTTTGATAAAATATACAGTGAGTTCACGGATGCAGAGAAGAAGCGCTTCATAGGCTCTTTTGTAGAACGTGTTGAGATCTATGAAGAAGAACAGGAAAATTTCCGGGTATAAGGACAGCATGATTTCACTGATAAAAAAGGACATTGCCGAACTAAGAGAATTGATCGAAGGGGTGAGAAAATGACGGCGATACAAAAGAAACTTTTTGAATTACAAGATAAAGAATATGCCATGTTTCAGGCTAAACTAACGCCTACGGTTGACCCAGCGCTTTTTATTGGTGTAAGAGTACCGGCATGCAGAGCCCTTGCAAAAAATCTTTATAAAAATGACGCTGAAGAGGTAGAAGGATTTTTGTCAGAGCTTCCTCATAAGTACTACGATGAAAACATGCTGCACGGTCTGCTTATTTCGGAAATCAAAGATTTTGATTTATGTATTTCCGAACTCGAGGCATTTCTTCCGCATGTAGATAATTGGGCTGTCTGTGATATAATGTCGCCCAAATGCTTTAAAAAGCACAAGTCAGAATTACTGCCGCTTATAAAAGTATGGGTAGAATCTTCGGAAGAATATACGATACGCTTTGGCCTTCAAATGCTGATGTCGCATTTTCTGGATGACGATTACAAACCGGAATATCTTAAGACTGCAGCTTCAGTTCGTTCAGATAAGTACTATGTGAATATGATGATTGCCTGGTTCTTTGCTACTGCATTGGCAAAGCAGTGGGACAGCACGATTGAATATATTGAGGATAACAAGCTTGAAGAATGGGTTCACAACAAAACGATTCAGAAGGCGCGTGAAAGCTATCGAATTACCGATGAACAGAAGCTGTATTTGAATAAATTAAAACGATAATTTGCCGCTCATGTTGAGACGGTTGTTCTTCTTTACCAACTCCGTCAGAAGCCGGATGATTTGAGAATAATGGTTTAGTAGAGGAGAGTATATTATGGCATCAAGTATTATTCACTATGCAATTACATGTGAGCTGATAAAGAGACGACAGTTCAATAATCCGGACAGACTTAAGCTGGGTTCCATCCTTGTTGATGCCGGATATAATGGCAACAGTCATATGAAGATATCTGTTGCGGGCGGACATAAGAAAACTTATGACTTAGACGGCTACAAGAGCACATATGGCGGATTGATGAAGTCGGATGATTTGTATCTGGGATATTATCTCCATTTGATTCAGGATATTATTTACAGGCATTTTGTATATGATAAATATCATTGGAATCCGTTGATTCCAGGCAACGTTGAGAAGCTTCATAGGGATTATGCTATAGGCAATTTCTATGTTACTCAGAAATACAATCTGAAAAATGAAGTTACAATACCGGTTGACTTTGATAAAGAACCGATAAATCAAATATGTTCATTTGATTTTGATGGGTTGGTTCAAAATATGAATTCGTATTTTGTTCCGATAGAAGATGATGACATATTTTTCTTCACCAAGGAAATGACAGATGAATATATCGCAGAGGCTGTAGAATATTGTCTTGAGGAGTTATATAACCTTGATGAGCAAAGAGATGGTGCAGACAGCTATTTATTGGCTTGGGATAATGCGCCAAGGTCTATACTTGAGAGTACTATGAATACCAGAGAGCTTGGAATGTATAGAGTTCAGGGGACTAAGTGTTATACCTTAAACAATCGTCTATATAGAAGTGATAGATGTGAGGACTTAAGCAATCGCGATAAATCGTTTTTGTTAGATAGAAATATAACGACTATTATCGATTTAAGGAGTAATCAGGAGGCTGATATAAAGCCATCTGCCTTTGCAAAGGATAAAGATTTTCTGTTTTTCCATTATCCTATTGTAGAAGGCATGATGCCTCCGAATAATCTTGAAGCTGTTCCTGTATCGTATATGGAGATAGCTCATGCAGATTGCATAAAAGGGGTATTTAAGACTATTGCAAATGCACCAGGAGGAGTTTTATTTCATTGTACTGCGGGTAAGGATCGTACAGGTGTAGTTAGTGCAATACTCTTGGCACTTGTTGGGGTGTCTGATGAAGATATTGTATATGATTATGTAATTAGTAGAGAATTCAATAAACAGAGGCTTGAGGCTTTCTTGAAAGAGCATCCTGAGATTGATAGGGATATTGTTCTGGCAAATGAAAAATCGATGTACGGCTTTCTTAGGATGTTAAGAGAGAAACATAATTCGGTAGAACAATATTTATTGGATATCGGTATTACCGGTGACGAAATTCAAAGATTGAAAAACATATTAGTAAGAGAAGGATAAAAATGCACAATATTATAGAACTTCCGGCTTGGGAGAGATTATTTAAGAAAATTGTATGGAAGCAGATTGGTAATCTGGAAGGAAAGAAGATTCTTGATTTTGGTAGTGGCGAAGGAATTACGGCGAACTATTTCGCTAATAAAAATGATGTTACTGCCATAGAGCCATCTGAGGAAATGCTTTCTAATGCATGGAAGGATTATGAATACACTCAGATTATCGGTGATGTTAGCGCTTTATCTGTATTTAATGATGAGGCTTTTGATATTATCATTTGCCATAATGTGCTAGAGTACATTGATGATAAAGAGATTGTGGTAAAAGCTTTAGCACGAGTATTAAAGAAAGATGGTATTCTATCAATTGCAAAGCATAACAGAGCGGGCCGAGTAATGCAGATGGCAGTTTTGCTTGATGACTTTGAAAAGGCAAATGCACTTTTGGATGGGGAAAACTCTGCGGCATCTAAGTTTGGTGCAATCAGATATTATGAAGATGATGATATTATAAAGTGGGCGTCGGAACTGACTCTTTCTGAGGTTTTTGGTATCAGAACCTTTTGGGATTTACAACAGAACCAGGAAAAGCATGGGGATGAAGACTGGCAGGATAAGATGATGCAGTTGGAGATGAGAGTTGCACAGATTCCTGAGTATAGAGATATTGCATTCTTCCATCATATACTGTTAAAGAAATTATAATTCCAACGCTTGGTTGGATTTTCTTCGAAAATGCGTTGTTAGGAAATCTCTTTGACTTTTGATATATTTAATTTATCGAGATGAGAAAATGCTTTTTATAAATATAGCTCGAACCCTTTGTGGTTTGGGCTTATTCTATATTTTACTGTATAGCCAATTGAAGATGAAGAAGAGATTGCTATGGGGTGTTTATATAGCTACATCGACTGGCGATTTTTACGGCGAACTCGGTTAATATGGCGTTCAAAATCGCCGGAATTAATAAATTCGGCAAGTATATACTGATCAAATGTAGGAACTGCGCAGGAGTAAAATCCTGCGCGTTTTTCATATTCCTTAAGAAGCTTTTGCGGAAGAACCATGTATGCAATACGTATAGAGGGTGCAATGGTTTTGGTAAATGAGTTAATGTAGATTACATTTTCGTTGTCCGCCAGAGAAAATACGGTTTCCTGAGGTTTTGTGGAAGGTGTGAATTCCGATTCGAAATCATCTTCAATAATGTATCTTTCGGGAGTTTCACAAGCCCAGCGAATATATTCCCTGCGTTTTGCCGCATTTGCAGTGACACCTGAAGGATAGCTTCGATAAGGTGATATATGAAGCACGGTTGCATCTGTTTTTTTTAGTTCGGAAGAGAGAATGCCATCCTTTCCCAATGTCAAAAGTCTGCAGGTTACGTCATTGGCCATATAGACCTGCTCAATTTTTTCATAGGAAGGTTTTTCTATTCCATAAATCAAACTTCTTCCAAGAATCTGAACAATCAGACCATACAGGTATTCGGAACCGGAACCTATTATTATCTGCTCCGGGGAAATGTATATGTTTCTGTTTCGTGCAAGATATTCAGAGATTGCCTGCCGCAGCTCAGCCGTACCTTTATTGGGACTTTTGGTTAGTATGTTTTCGCCTTGGGCGCTCAGTACGTGGCGGATTGTTTTGGCATAAACACCAAAGGGGAAATAAGAGGAAACATCTGATGTTGCGGTTCCGGGTTCGTCGAGTTGGGAAAAGTATTCATTGCGCAAAGAATCATTGGAGTTGGCTACCGAAAATGTATCCCCTTCCCTGTAGGAAACGTAATAACCGCTTCTTTCTCTGGATTCAATGTATCCTTCTTCTTCGAGAAGTTCCATGGCGTGCTCAACGGTGATAACACTGATATTCATATCATCACAAAGCTGGCGCTTGGAAGGAAGCTTCGTTCCGTAGGGGTAGGCGCCGCTTAGTATCTCATTTCGTAACTGATTATATAGCTTTAAATACAAACTGGTCATATAAAAATATTCCTTTTTGGATATTATACTATGTTCAAAAATATATTATAGTGGTCACTGTACTTAAAGTAAAGGAAAATAGGAATTAAATATTATGAAAAAGAACAATGTGCTTATGCTGACACTGACGGCTGTAATGGCTGCTCTGTCATATGTGGTATTTACATTTTTACAGATAAAGGTCACGTTGCCGGGAGGTGATGCTACTTCATTTCATCTGGGAAATGCAGTATGCGTACTTGCAGCGCTGCTACTCGGAGGAAAATACGGAGGAGTAGCCGGTGCAATCGGTATGACCATAGGAGACCTTTTTGACCCGGTGTACATCATCTATGCGCCAAAAACATTTCTACTTAAGCTCTGTATCGGTCTGATAACGGGATTTGTGGCTCATAGACTGGGGAAGATTACGCAGATTCATGACAAAAAACACCTACTGAAATGGGTCATTATCGCAGCAGTGAGTGGCATGCTTTTTAACTTTATATTTGATCCGCTTGTAGGATATTTTTATAAGATATTTATTATCGGAAAAAGTGCGGCAGAGGTAACTCTTGCATGGAATGTGATAACAACCGGAACCAATTCGGTAATTTCTGTGATTGTAGCGGTGATAGCGTATCTGCCTATTCGAAAAGCACTTATGAGAGCAAATTTGTTTATAGAGATTGGAAAGAAAAATGACAAAGAAAATTCTTCTGATAAATGACATGCCGGGATACGGTAAAGTGGCTATATCAGCCATGACGCCGATTCTTGTGCGCTATGGGATGGAAGTTTTTAATCTTCCAACTATGATTGTTTCAAATACATTAAATTATGGGAAATTTGCTTCCATTGATACAACGGAATATATGAAGGACGCTGTGCAGACCTGGAAAGATCTGGGATTTGAGTTTGACGCGGTTGCAACAGGTTTTATTGCAAATGATGCCCAGGCCGAGTTTATATTGCAGCTTTGTAAGGAACGGGCGGAGGCAGGGACAATGATTTTTGCCGATCCGATTATGGCTGATAACGGCAGGCTTTATAATTCAATTTCTGAACATCGTGTGGAAATTATGAAGAAGATTATTGCGATTGCCGACTATACAGTGCCCAATATTACGGAGGCATGCTTCCTTTCCGATATTCCCTATCGTGAAGAGGGATTTACTGCTGAAGAACTTCGTGATATGGCAATATCTCTGCATGAAATGGGGGCAAAGTCTGTAGTAATTACCGGTGCAAAGATTATCGGAATCAATGGCAGTACAAAAGCTGTTGTAGGATATGACAGCAAAACAGACAGTTATTTTGTTGTAGAATACGATGAGATACCTGTAAGGATTAACGGCTCAGGGGATACATTTTCCGCTGTTGTACTGGCGGAGGTCCTTAAGGGAACAGGGCTTGAAACGGCAGTAAAAAAAGCAGTCTCATTTGTCAGGGAATTGATTACCGACAATATGGATATTGCCAAGGACTATAACGGACTGCCTATTGAGGCGGGTATTGAAAAACTGTCACAGGAGGGAAAGATGGATATGAGTAAGAATCTTGTAATGCCTGATTATAAAAATTGTATAGCGAATCTGCCGAATTCCATTTTAAAGAAATTCGGAGTTGAAACAGTGGGAGATACTCTTCCGCTGTTGGATAAATACCTTGAAAAGGACTACAAAAATATTGTTGTCTTTCTGCTGGACGGAATGGGAAAAGTGATTATGGAGAGACATCTTCAAGAGGACGGTGCCTTCAGAACCCATCTAAAGGGAATATATAAGTCAACGTTTCTTTCAACCACTGTTGCTGCAACTACATCTGTTCTTTCGGGATACGCACCCTGTGAACACAGCTGGCTGGGCTGGGACTGTTATTATCCCCAGATAGACAAAAGTGTAACAGTATTTTTGAATACAATTTCAGGAACCGAAGAGCCGGCGGCGGAATACAATGTTGCAAGAAAATATACGCCTTATACCGATGTCCTTCAGCGGATAAATGACGCAGGAAAGAAGGCCTGCTATGCATTTCCTTATGAGCCGCCTTTCCCGGACAGCTTCGATAAAGTATGTGATAGGGTTCGCGAGTTATGCAAAGAGCCTGAGCAAAAATACATATATGCTTATTGGAATGAACCCGACGGACTTCTTCACCGAAACGGATGCGGAGCTGAAGTTGTACGAAACGAAATGCTTCGTATGGAGGGAGAAATAAGCCGCCTTGCCAACGAACTGGAGGATACACTTTTTATTGTTACGGCGGACCACGGACATATAGATAATGAATGTGTATTAATAACCGATTATCCGAAAATATGCGAATGCTTTGAACGAATGCCATCTTTGGAACCCAGAGTTCTTACGTTGTTTATAAAGGATGGAAAAGAGAAGCAGTTCGAGGAAGAATTCAACAAGGAATTTGGGGACAAATTCCTTCTGATGACCACTGAAGAAGCAATAGAAAAAAGGCTTTTCGGAACCGGAAAGCCTCATGAGAATTTCAGAGGGATGTTGGGAAATTATCTGGCAATAGCAACTGATAATCTGTCTATATATAATGATGAAGAGGTATGGGTTTCCATGCATGGAAGCCTAACGGAAGACGAGATGTTGATTCCGCTTATAATATTTGACACGAAGAAATAAGATAATACTAAAGCAGGGCATTGTAGATATCACGTTTGGCAACGCCACGGTCTTTGGCAACAAGCTTCATGGCTTCCTTGCGGTCAATGCCTTTATCTTCATACAGCTTCATGTGAGCTTCGATGGTCATATCTTCATATGACTGACGGAGCTCTTCTTTTTGTTCCTTGAAGGTTTTTCCTTCTATAACAAGAACATATTCACCCCGGGGATCATTTTCCTCATAATATGCCATTGCACCGGAAATGGTGGTGGGCATAACGGATTCAAATTTCTTTGTCAGTTCACGGCAGAGAGTGATTCGCCTGTCACCAAGTGTGGAATACAGTTCCTTCAGAGTGCCTTTAAGATGATGGGGGGCTTCATATATAATGATGGTTCTGCTTTCGTCTACAAGGTCGTCAAGAACCTGTCGTCTTTCCTTTTTTTCTGCGGAAAGGAAGCCTTCAAAACAAAACCTTCTTGTGGAAAGGCCCGAAAGAGTGAGAGCAACTATAAGTGCAGCGGGACCGGGAAGCGAGGTAACATGAATACCTTCCTCCTGACACATTTTTACGAGCACTTCGCCGGGATCGGAGATGGCGGGAGTTCCCGCATCGGTAATCAGAGCTATATCGGAACCTTCCTTAAGCTTTCCAATCAGAGTGTAAGCTTTATCGACTTTATTGAACTCATGATAACTTGTCATGGGTGTATTGATATTAAAATGATTAAGCAGTTTAATGCTGTTTCTTGTATCCTCAGCTGCTATAAGGTCTACAGAGCCTAGGGTTTCAATCACTCTTGGACTGCAATCATTAAGATTTCCGATAGGTGTTGCACATAAATATAAAGTACCGAACATAGTCATTTTCCTTTCACACAATAGCATTTTAACACGTTCTTCGGAATTTGGGACAAAAAAATCCCCCGGAGGATGGGGAGTCTCCGAGGGATTCGCATGTTTGCCATGCAATCTATGGAAAAAGGGAAAAGGGATTAGCTGCGTATCATCTGTAATAGCTTATCTTCACTCTGAAGCCCGATTTTTCTTGTGATTATTTCTCCGTCCCTGACAAACAGGATGGTAGGGACGCTTCTAACGTTAAAATAATCAGCGAGTTCGTCATTGCCTTCAATATTGATTTTGACAAGATTGATATCGTCTCCGTGATCGGCCATAAAGTACTTTAGTATTGAATGCTGAACACGACAGGGTCCGCACCATGGGGCATAGAAATCTACCAGAGTCGGTCTGTCGGATGTCAATATCTGTTCTTTTGTCTGTTCAGCGGGTAATATTGCTGTTTCATTCATAATGCATTTCTCCTTTCTGTTGATTACTGTGTTACAAATATTCCGTGGAGACTGCACAGAGAATATACTGCGGAAATGTATTCCGTTTCGCATAACTTAAAGCAGGCAATTGCTTTGTGGGGCACATCGACTTTTTTGATGTGTATTCCCATGGATGTTTCCACAACAATGAACTGTACGTGGTGTTCATCCTCCGTCGGGTGCGGATTGCTTCCGATGCTTACTTTAAGATAGCCGTCTTTATATTCAAATATGGGAATATGCTTTGCTTTGGTTTCTTCGGATGTACAGGCCGTAAGCTCTGTCATTTGACGTCCGCAACAACTAAGCGGCATCCCGGAGTCTTCTATTTTGCAAATTATATTTCCGCAAACATTGCATTTATAAAACTTAACTGACATTTCTGTTTCCTCCTCGTTTGTTTGTGAACTAATCGTATAACGTCCGGGAATGTTGATAAATATCGTTAAAAGGAAAAAACAAATGAATCAAAATGTTAAATGTATGTTCAAACACACTTTGTGCTTGACGCATTATGATATAATATAAAAGTTATCATTGTAACGGTAAAAGGACATATATACCAAAAGGAGAATATTATGGAACCTATTATTACAAGCTTATTGGAAACAGATGCCTATAAATTTTCTATGGGTCAGGCAATTTATCATCAATTCAGTGATTATAAGACAACATGGTCATTTAAATGCAGAAATACAGATGTTCATTTTACAGCAGAAATGATAGAAGAAATAAAAAGACAGATAAAGCTGTACTGCGACCTGAGATTTTCAGAGGAAGAGTTGGAATATCTTCATAGCATCAAATGGATAAAGGGTTCCTATTGCGATTTTCTTCGTCTTTGGAAGCCGAGATTTGAGGACTTTACATTTGGAACGGATGCCGACTGCGGACTTACAATCGAAACAGGCGGAACCTGGCTCAACACATCAATGTATGAGATACCTACTTTGTCTATAGTAAATGAAGTATATTTCAGAATGGCATACAACTATGACAATCTTATCAAGAGTTTTGAGAAGAGACTTGACGATAAGATTGAAGGCCTAAAGAGCGGCAAATACGAGCTTGGAGCATTTTCAGAGTTTGGTGCAAGAAGAAGACTTTCCGGTGAGGCTCAGGAAATGGCCGTCAGAAAGCTTGCTGCCAACAAGTATCCTTCTTCAACATTTGTAGGTACTTCAAATGTATATCTTGCAAAGAAATACGGTATTACACCTGTAGGAACCATGGCTCATGAGTGGATTATGTGTGTAGGACAGGGTAATCATAAGCACAACCCGGCATTCTCTAACTGGTATGCGCTTGACGCATGGGTAAAGGAGTATGGCGTCCTCAACGGAACCGCTCTTACAGATGCAATTACAACAGACTGCTTCTTAAAGGATTTTCAGTTAACATACGCAACACTGTTCAGTGGTGTAAGACATGACAGCGGAGATCCCTATGAGTGGGGCGATAAGATGATTAAGCATTACGAAGGTTTGGGAATAGATCCGACCATGAAGACGTTGCTTTTCAGTGACAGCCTCAATTTTGAGAAAGCAACTAATATTTACAGATATTTCAAGGGAAGAGCAAAGGTTGCATTCGGTATCGGAACATACCTTGCAAATGACACCGATGTTGAACCCCTTAATATAGTAATGAAGACAACGGCCTGCAACGGAATGGATGTTGCCAAGATTTCCGATGTTGAAGGCAAGGGTATGTGCAAGAGTCCTGAATATGAGCATTATCTCAAGCGTTGTATCAGCTGGAGAATGGAGCATGAGACAGGCAATAATTCATTACGTGTTTAATTGATGATTGATTTGCAAGTTTAGGAGGAATATATGCTTACAATAGGTTGTCATCTTTCTGCTTCGGCAGGTTACGAAGCAATGGGCAAGGAAGCGGTAAGTATAGGTGCCAATACATTTCAGTTCTTTACCAGAAATCCCAGAGGAGGAAAGGCAAAGGAAATAAATCCTGCGGATGTGGAGAGGTTTATGTCATTTTCAAAGGAAAACGGGATAGAGAAAATCCTGGCACATGCACCCTATACCCTTAATGCCTGCTCCGCAGATGAGGGTATAAGAAGGTTCGCAAAGGAGACAATGGCGGATGATCTTCGCCGTATGGAATACACACCCGGAAACTGCTATAATTTCCATCCCGGTTCCCATGTGGGCCAGGGACCGGAGGCAGGAATTACCATGATAGCGGATATGCTTAATGAAATCCTGACAAGGGATATTACAACTACGGTTTTATTGGAAACCATGGCAGGAAAGGGCAGTGAAGTCGGTAAAGACTTTGAGGAAATAAGAGAAATAATCGATCGTGTGTCTTTGGATGACAAACTGGGAGTCTGTCTTGATACATGTCATGTATGGGACGGAGGCTATGATATCGTTAACGATCTCGACGGAGTTATCGCAAAGTTTGACGATGTTATCGGCCTGGACAGACTTAAGGCAATACATCTTAACGATTCCATGAATGTGTGTGGAGCGCATAAGGACAGACATCAGAAAATAGGACAGGGTGAAATAGGATTGGAAGCACTGGTTCGTGTGATTAATCATCCTGCACTAAAGAATCTTCCGTTTTATCTGGAAACGCCAAATGAGATTCCGGGCTACGCAGAAGAAATACAGCTGTTAAGAGAGAAATATGAAGGATAAGAAAAGAAGGCGAACTAAGAGAGAAATACAGAAGATAACAAGAACATTGTCTGCTGTAGCCGTTGCGGTGGTTTTGATTGCGATTATTGCAATAGTGTTGATAAAGGTTAATCCCCTTGAGAAGGATTCCTCAGAAGGAATTGCGGAGGAGAATGCAGAGAGTGAAGTTGTTGATGAAATGGTCGAATTGACTGAGGCTTTACAGACAGAGGACAGTGAAGAGCATTTCTCCCTATCTGAGGAAGAGATAGCAAGGGCAAAGGAAAGAATTGCCACAGGAGATGCCCTTGAGGGCGCCTGGGAAGATACCTGGCTTAAGAAGATAGATATTTCCGGAGACACCTGTGATTATCTGAGAATAGATGAATGTGTCATCATGCCGGAGGATACCTCTAAGGTAAGGGTAAGCGGCGTTCTGGATGGAATACCGAATGGTGATTCGGAAGACTTGTATTTGTTTGCACTCAATACCTACGAGAACTCTATTCCCGAAGGTGCAGAGCCGATTGATTCAATGAGAATCAGCAAAACCGAGCCAAGATTTGAGATGTACGCAAATTTGAACCATAAACAGGCAAATACCAGGCTGTTCAAAAAATTTGTTGTGGCTGCCAAAAACAACGGAAGGTATCAAATTCTCGGAACCAGTCGTTATATTACAAATCCGGAAGCCATAGCCAAAGTAAATAATTACAAGCAGGCATCATCGGTTAAGGGACTTATTGTGGACCCCATAAGGCTTAGAGGCAATGAACTTGATGACCTGGGTGTAAAGCAGGGAGCTTACAATATTCCTCTTGGTTATATAATGGGAGGAACAACATCTGCTTTGAGATCTACCATATATTATGATTACGGTGGAAAGACCTATGCCTTTAACGGACAGGCTGTTTCGGAGTTTGATATAGTATTTGAAACACTTTCGGCAAAGGGAATACAGGTTACGGCGGTTATTCTTAACAACAGAAACGGAGCATATCCTGAACTTATTCATCCCAATGCCCGCGGAGGAGCGACACAGTCTTCATATTACATGTACAACGGAGCAGATGCGGATGGTGTCAATGCCATGGCGGCAGCAGCATCATTTCTTGCGGAAAGATATTCGGGAGCTCATGGTACCATCAGTAACTGGGTTATTGCCAATGAAATTAATGCCACGAAGGAATGGAACTACTATCCTTCAACGGATCATTACACATATACGGACGAGTATGCGAAGGGCTTCAGAGTATTCTATAACGCCATTAAGAGCGTAAACGGTTCTGCAAAGGTGTATATGCCTCTTGACCAGACCTGGAACAGAAATCTCAATAACGGTGATTATGACGGAAGAGATGTTCTGGACGACTTCAATAACATAATCAGTGCAAAGGGTAATATCGGATGGGATCTTGCATTTCATGCATATCCTGTTCCTCTTACAAATGCGGCTTTCTGGAATACAGGAAAATTTGCAAAATATACAACACAAAGCGTGGACACCCAGATGGTTGCCATGCATAATGTTAACATCGTGACGGATTATATCAGCAGGGATGCTTTTTTAAAGCCTGACGGATCCTATAGAAATGTATTTATCAGCGAGGTTGGATTTACCTCTACCTCAGGAGAATCGGTTCAGGCAGCGGCGCTTGCCTATGCATATTATATTGCGGACAGAAATCCGAGAATTAACGGATTGATTATCAACCATGAAACAGATGACGCACTTCAGTTGTCTCAGGGACTTGCGGTAGGACTTACCCATGCCAACGGAGCGCATAAACAGGCCTATGACGTATACAAACATCTGGATATGGCTGATTCACTGGATTATACAAGTTTTGCATTGGGAATAATCGGGGCAGACAGTTGGGGTAGTATCGTAAGATATTGGTAGTTGTTTTGAAAGAAGAGAGGATTACAAAATGTCAGCAAAGTTTGCGGAGTGGGCTCACACATTTGAGAGATGTTTTATTACCGATGACAGATATAAACTTCTGTTAAGCGGTATCGGAGTGACGATTAAGGTTTCGATTCTTGCGGCAATACTTGGAATTATAATAGGATTCCTGATTGCTCTTTGCAATTTGTCCAAGAAAAAGCCACTTAATCTGATTGGTAAAGTATATACCGATGTTATCAGAGGAACGCCTTCGGTAACACAGCTTATGATTATTTATTTTGTAATATTCGCGTCGGTGCGCTGGGAAAAATGGATTATAGCGGCAATTGCCTTTGGTATCAATTCCGGTGCATATGTATCGGAGATTATCAGAGCCGGAATAATGTCCATCGATAAGGGACAGACGGAAGCGGGACGTTCACTGGGACTCAGTGCAAAGCAGACCATGATGAAAATTGTTGTTCCCCAGGCAGTAAAGAACATTTTTCCTGCATTGTGTAATGAATTTATTACATTAATTAAGGAAACAGCCATAGTCGGATACGTTGGTCTTGTTGATATTCAGAAGGCCGGTGATTTTATAAAGAGTAATACCTATGAAGCATTTATGCCTCTTATCGGTACGGCTATTATTTACTTTGTACTTATTAAGATACTGACTGTTGCATTGGCAAAATACGAGGATTACCTTCGTAAATCGGAAATCAGATAGGAAGGAGAGGGAAAATGAATAAGATGATAGAAGTAAAAAATCTTCATAAAAGCTTTAACGGTATAGAAGTTCTCTCCGGTATAGATGAAGAGATAGAGGAAGGCGAAGTAGTAGTAATTATCGGACCTTCAGGTTCCGGCAAAAGTACGTTTTTAAGATGCTTAAACCTTTTGGAGACTCCCGATGACGGTCAGGTTATAATTGACGGTGAGCAGATTAATCTTCCCAAGGTGGACGTTAATGTTGTAAGACAGAAGATGGGAATGGTTTTTCAGCATTTTAATCTGTTCCCACATCTTACTGTAATGGAAAATATTACCCTTGCACCGGTTGAACTTAAAAAGATGACTCCGGAGCAGGCTAAGGAAAAAGCCATGGAGCTTCTCAAAATAGTAGGACTTGAAGAAAAGGCAGATGCATATCCCGCATCTCTTTCAGGTGGTCAGAAGCAGAGAATAGCAATTGCAAGATCACTTGCCATGGAGCCTGAAATTATGCTGTTTGACGAACCGACATCCGCACTTGATCCCGAGATGGTTGGCGAGGTTTTGGATGTTATGAAGAACCTTGCAAAGAGCGGAATGACAATGGTTGTTGTCACTCACGAGATGGGCTTCGCCAAGGAAGTGGGAACCAGGGTGCTCTTTATTGACGGAGGAAAGGTTCTGGAAAGCGGGACACCAAGGGATGTATTTGAGAATCCTACGCAGGAAAGAACCAAGAGTTTCTTAAGCAAGGTACTTGTTTAGGATAGGTGAATGGAACGCATTTTTTGAAGAAGAATGTTGAAAAACACTTGACAGATTTAAAAGATTTGTTAGACTACTGTTTATTCCCATCGAAATATGTGATGGATGGTGTGAAGTGTGTTTTTTAAGAAAAGAGGAAAAGAGTTATGAAAAAGTTTGTTTCAGCTTTACTTGCAGTCATGTGCGCTGCAGCTATGTTGGTTGGTTGCGGATCTGAAGATTCAAACACAATCAAGTTTGGTACAAATGCAGAATTCCCCCCCTTTGAGTTTGTTACTACAGAAGGTGTTATCGGCGAGTTCGACGGTATCGATATGGCAATTGCCCAGAAGATCGGTGAGTCTGTAGAGAGAGAAGCAGTTATCGAGAACATGGAGTTCGATTCACTTCTTATTGCTCTTCAGAACGGTCAGATTGATGCAGTTATCGCAGGTATGACAGTTACAGAAGAGAGAAAGGAAGCAGTTGATTTCTCTACACCTTATTATGTAGCTACTCAGGTTATGATCGTTCCTCAGGATTCTGATATTGCCAAGGCAACAGATATGGCTGATAAGAAGATCGTAGTTATCCAGGGTTATACAGGTGAGACTTGTGTACAGGATATGGGCTACGAATATGAAGCATTTAAGAAGGGTACAGAAGCTATCCTTGAACTTAATAACGGAAAATGCGACGTAGTAGTTATTGACTCTGCAACAGCTCAGAAATATGTTAAGGATAATGCAAACCTTAAGATCGTTGAGGACAGTGATGCATTTGAAGCAGAGGAGTATGCTATAGCAGTTAAGAAGGGTAACACAGAACTTCTTAACCAGATTAATGCAGCAATTGAAAAGATGCTTAATGACGGTACTATTTCTGAACTTGCTGTAAAGTATACAGAAGCAGAATAATTAACCGAAAATTCATATAAAAAGAGTCGCAGATACTGCTGCGGCTCTTTTTTTAATGTTTATATTATGCTAAAATGATAAGCGTCTATGCGATATCGACGATTACTGAGTAAATATTCAAAGGTATCGCAACAGGAGGGTACAATGGAAAAGGAAAAATACTATTTAACAACAGCGATTGCGTATACATCGGGCAAACCACATATCGGTAATTCCTATGAAATAGTAATGGCAGATTCAATTGCCAGATTTAAGAGGCAGCAGGGTTATGATGTGTTCTTTCAGACAGGAACCGATGAGCACGGTCAGAAAATAGAAGAAAAAGCAGAGGCAGCAGGCGTAACGCCAAAGGAATTTGTTGATAACATTTCCGGTATTATCAGAGGAATATGCGACAGCCTCAATGTTTCCTATGACAAGTTCATCAGAACAACCGATGATTATCATGAGAAGCAGATTCAGAAAATGTTCAAGAAGTTTTATGACCAGGGAGATATCTATAAGAGCTCTTACGAAGGAATGTATTGTACTCCGTGTGAGTCCTTCTGGACAGAAAGTCAGCTGGTTGACGGCAAATGTCCTGACTGTGGCAGAGAGGTAAAGCCTGCTAAGGAGGAAGCATATTTCTTTAAAATGAGTAAATATGCCGACAGACTTATTGAACATATCAATACCCATCCCGAATTTATCCAGCCGGTATCAAGAAAGAATGAAATGATGAACAATTTCCTTCTTCCGGGACTTCAGGATCTGTGTGTATCGAGAACCTCATTTACATGGGGAATTCCTGTAGATTTTGATGATAAGCATGTTGTATATGTTTGGCTTGATGCGCTGTCAAACTATATAACCGGAATCGGTTATGACGTGGATGGAAACTGTGATGATTCTTACAGGAAATACTGGCCTGCAGACCTTCACCTTATCGGAAAGGATATTGTCAGATTCCATACCATTTACTGGCCAATCTTTTTGATGGCACTGGGTGAGCCGCTTCCCAAGAAGGTATTTGGACATCCATGGCTTCTTCAGGGCGGAGAGAAGATGAGTAAATCAAGAGGGAACGTTATCTACGCAGATGACCTTATCGGTTTGTTTGGCGTCGATGCGGTAAGATATTTTGTGCTTCATGAGATGCCTTATGAAAATGACGGAACCATTACATGGGATCTTGTTGTTGAAAGATTCAATTCGGACCTTGCAAATATAGTCGGAAATCTTGTAAACAGAACCATTTCAATGACCAATAAGTATTTTGGCGGTGTTGTTTCTTCTACAGGAGTAACTGCCGATGTTGATGCCGATCTTAAGGCCGTTGTTACAGCCACAAGAGATAAGGTTGCCGGCAAGATGGACGATATGAGAGTTGCCGATGCGGTAAGTGAAGTGCTTGCACTTTTCAGAAGATGCAACAAATATATCGACGAGACAGAACCCTGGGTACTTGCCAAGGATGATGCAACAAAGTCTCGTCTTTCAGAGGTGCTGTACAATCTGACAGAATCAATTATTATCGGTGCCAACCTTCTTATCCCGTTTATGCCTGATACTGCAGGCAAGATTCTTGAGCAGTTGAATGCGGGAGAAAGAGCATATGAAGATCTGGATAAATACGGACTTCTTGAGAATGACGTAAAGGTTACGGATGCTCCGCAGATATTGTTCGCAAGACAGGATATCAAGGAGATTATGGAGAAGGTTGCTCAGATTGAAGAGGCGCAGCGTGCCGAATATGCAAGAGAGAACGGACTTGAGCCTGAAGCAGATGAACCTGTTATAGACGTTGAAGCAAAGCCTGAGATAAGCTACGATGACTTTGTGAAACTTCAGTTCAGGGTAGGAAAGATTATTAAGTGCGAAGAGGTTCCCAAGTCAAAGAAGCTTCTTTGCTCACAGGTTAAGATCGGAAGCGAGGTTAAGCAGATTGTTTCCGGAATAAAGCAGCACTACAGTGCAGAGGAAATGGTTGGAAAGAAGGTGCTTGTTCTTACCAATCTTAAGCCTGCAACCCTTGCGGGAGTATTGTCTGAGGGTATGCTTTTATGCGCAGAGGATGCGGATGGCAATCTTGCACTTATGACACCCGAAAAGGATATGCCTGCCGGAGCAGAGGTCTGCTAGGAGGTTTGATTCATGGAATACACCATGAAGAACGGAATAAAATATCAGATAAATCCTGCAAGAGACAACCAGTGGGACGATGCAATGGAGCTTGCCTTCAAAGTGTTCCTTAAGTTTGAAGCGAAGGAGTACGGAAAGGAAGGAACTGATAAGTTTGTTCAGTTTCTTACAAGCACCGAGATGCAGAAAATGTTTCGACAGGGCTTGTATATTCTCTTCGTTGCAACTGTCGGAGAGGACATTATTGGTCTGATTTCTTTAAGAAGCGGCAACCATATTTCTCTTTTGTTTGTGGATGAGAATTATCACAGGCAGGGAATCGGAAGAGCGCTGATAAAGACGCTGCAGGATTATCTTCTAAAGGAGACGTCATTTGTAAAAATGACGGTACATGCATCACCCTACGGGATTCCGTTCTATGAGAGAGTGGGGTTTGAAGCGACAGATGTTGAGCAGAAGCAGGAGGGGATAATATATACCCCCATGGAGATGTATCTGTAATTAAGTAATAAAAAGAGGAATTGAAATGTTAGAAAAGATGTTTAATTATGAGAATCCGTTTTGGCAGGCAATGACAAGAATTGCCGACATTCTGATTCTTAACCTTGTTGTTATAGTGTTTTCTCTGCCGATTTTTACAATTGGAGCAAGCTGGACGGCTATGTATTATACATTGCTGAAGATAGTCAGGAAGGAAGACACTTATATTCTTAAGGAGTTTTGGCATTCTTTTAAGACCAATTTCAAGCAGGCCACAAAGATTTGGCTGATTCTGCTTCCGATTATTATATTCCTTGTTTTGGATTTTTCGCTTTGGTTCTATAATGTTTCAGAGGGAAATACCGAGGTTCTTCCGGGAGCCTTAAAGGTTACAACAATCATTGTGGCAGTCGTAATTCTTATAGAACTTATATATGTTTTCCCGATTTTGTCACATTTTGAGAATACAACAAAGAAGACACTTATAAATGCTTTTATGGTATCGATTCTCAATATTCCATATACAATCTATTTTATAATCGTCCTTGCCATTCCCGTAGTACTTATGTTGGTGAGCTCAGGCATGTTTATTGTGGTTTTGATGTTTGGAATAGCGGGACCGGCCTTCTTGTGTACTTTGGCCTGGGACCGAATTTTCAAGAAACTTGAACCTCATGAAGATGACGATGAGGACGAAGATGAGGACGAGGAAGACGAGGACAAAATCTTCAGCGATCATACAGAAGATGAAGGGGCTGAGACAGAACAGCATCTGATCCTGGACGGGGATTCAAATCAACATATCAGACTTGAATAGAAACACATGGCAATCTGCATAATATTTTTGATAATATTTGGCAGGTTGCCTATTTTTTTGTCATATATAATTTTGTATACTGTACTAAGGTAAATGAGACAAACTTTAATTAGGAGGAAATTATAATGGCAAGTTTATCTTTAACAAACATCTGCAAGAGATATCCTAACGGCTTTGAAGCAGTTAAAGACTTCAACCTTGAGATAGCAGATAAAGAGTTTATTATTTTCGTTGGACCTTCAGGATGTGGTAAGTCTACTACACTTCGTATGATCGCCGGCTTGGAAGATATTACTTCCGGTGAATTAAAGATCGGTGACAGAGTAGTTAACGACGTAGAGCCTAAGGACAGAGATATCGCAATGGTATTCCAGAACTACGCTTTGTATCCACATATGACTGTTTATGATAACATGGCATTCGGTCTTAAGCTTCGTAAGGTTCCTAAGGATGAGATCGACAAGCAGGTTAAGGAAGCAGCTAGAATCCTTGATCTTTCAGCTTTGTTGGATCGTAAGCCAAAGGCTTTATCAGGAGGTCAGAGACAGAGAGTTGCTATGGGACGTGCTATCGTTCGTAACCCTAAGGTATTCCTTATGGACGAGCCTCTTTCAAACCTCGATGCTAAGCTTCGTGTACAGATGAGAATTGAGATCGCTAAGTTACATCAGAGACTCGGCACAACAATCATCTACGTTACACATGACCAGACAGAGGCTATGACTCTTGGTACACGTATCGTTGTTATGAAGGACGGTGTTGTTCAGCAGGTTGATACACCTCAGAACTTATATGACAAGCCACAGAACCTGTTCGTAGCAGGATTCATGGGATCACCTCAGATGAACTTCCTTGATGGTACAGTTCAGGTTAGCGGTGATGACGTTGTTATTAACTGTGCAGGTCTTGAGATTCCTCTTCCTCCTGCAAAGGCTAAGAAGCTTATCGAAGGTGGTTATGACGGAAAGGTTGTAACATTCGGTATTCGTCCTGAAGATGTTTATGATTCAGAGATGTTCATCGAGACAGCTAAGGCTTCTTTCGAAGCTACAGTTAAGGTTTACGAGTTGCTTGGTGCAGAAGTATTCCTTTACTTTGAACTTGATGAGTTCCCGATCACAGCAAGAGTTGATCCTCGTACAACAGCTAGACCCGGTGATACAATTAAGGTTGCTTTTGATGTTGAGAAGATTCATATCTTTGATAAGGAAACAGAGCAGGTTATTACAAACTAGTTTGATAGTTTCATGGAGACGCAATTGCGTCTCCATTTTTTTTGTCTTATAATAAATTAAATTGATAACACACAGTCGTAACCTATGAGAGGAAATAGTATGCTGGCCAATCAGATTATTCAGACTACAATAGACGAACTTAATTCAATAACAAAGGTTGATTTTGCTGTATATGAGATAGAAAGCGGAATAGTTGCAGCTACCTGTAACAGAGAGATATTTAATACAACGGTGATAGAGCAGTTTATTACATCCGGGCTCGAGAGTCAGTCAGCCAATGATTTCCATTATCTTAAGGTCAGAGATGAAGGTGAACCGGCATATATACTGGTTTCTGTTGGAACTACCGAATATGCATATACAATGGGAAAGGTTGCTGTAAGCCAGCTTCAGAATTTGATAATTGCCTATAAGGAGCGTGTGGACAGAAGCAATTTCTTCCAGAATCTCATTTTGGACAATCTTCTTTTGGTTGATATTCATAACAGGGCAACAAAGCTTCACATTGAAAATGAGAGACAGCGAATGGTATATCTGGTTGAGATACAGAATGACAGGGACAATGTTGCCGGGCAGCTGTTAAAGAGTTTGTTTGTCGAGCAGGGAGGCAACTATATTACTTCTGTTGATGAGAAGAGCATTATTCTGATAAAGGATATGAATCCGGGAAGTACAGAAGAGGATTACAATGAGGTTGCAGACACCATAGTGGATATGCTTGAATCTGAGGCAATGCTCAGGGCACGCGTGTCTTTCGGTTTACCTGTTAAAGAACTTAAGAATGTTTCAAAATGTTATAAGGAAGCAAAGATGGCACTGGAAGTGGGAAGCATATTCCATTCTGAGATGAAAGTGTTGTCTTACGATACATTGGGAATCGGTCGATTGATATATCAGCTGCCGGTTAATCTGTGCAAGATTTTTGTTAAGGAAGTGTTTGGCGAAACCAGACCACAGGATATTGACGAGGAAACACTTGGAACGATTAATAAGTTTTTTGAGAACAATCTGAATGTTTCTGAGACTGCAAGGCAGTTGTACATCCACAGAAATACACTGGTTTATCGAATGGAGAAATTGCAGAAATCCATTGGCCTTGATATGAGAAAGTTTGATGATGCGGTTACTTTCAAAATCGCAATGATGGTTGTGGATTACGTGGATTATCTGGAAAAACAGGACATATAAATTTAGTCAACTCCACGAAGAGAACTTTTGGCGATATTTGCTTTAACAATCTCAAGAAAATGAAGCAGAACTTCCTTTGAAAAACTGTCACAGTAAAGGTTTCCTATACCGGCTGTTTCTTTGTAGCTCTGTATAAAATAATTGCAATCAGATGGAAGCCAGCCGGATATGTCTACAAAATCTTCCTCATCATGAAGACCTTTAACTGCAGTGGTACGGAATTCGTAGGGGATTTTGTTTCTTGACAATATATCTACAGATGTGCAGATGTTATCAATATTAAAGCCGGGAAGTCCTATGACATGACCGTATCCGGTGCGGCCGGCTTTGATATCCATTGCAACATAATCAACAAGATCTTTATCAATAAGCATTTCAAGAACACCGGGATTAAAGCCGTTGGTATCAAGTTTAACCTTATAATTCATATCTTTAAGCTTTTCAATAAAATCAGCAAGATCCGGCTGAAGTGTCGGTTCTCCGCCCGTTATGCATACACCCTCCAGAATACCGTGTCTTTTTTTTAGAAATGCCAGAATTTCTTCATCGTCTTCCTTTGGGAATTTATCAGGATTAAGTACAAGATCTGCATTGTGACAGAAGGGACATCTGAAATTACAGCCACCGGTAAAAACTGTGGCAGCAACAAGTCCGGGATAATCAAGTAAAGTTGTTTTTGTAAAGCCGTGAATGTTCATTTTTAAGCCTTTTATAAAATAATGCAACGGTCATTATTTTTCTACATTTTATTTGTTTTTGTACCAAAATAAGGTATCATATATTACAGTGGTTTAGGACCACATATCGGTAAAATTATATCATAATCGGAAGTGAAATGGAAAAGATTAAAGCAGAGCATATCAGGGCCAGAGCATTTGTGGGAGAAGAGCCTCAGGAGCAGTATATGAAGGAGGCACTGAAACTTGCCAAAAGGGCAGCCAAACTGGGTGAGGTTCCCATCGGATGTGTAATAGAATATGACGGAAAAATAATCGGAAAGGGTTATAACAGAAGAAAGACCGATAAAAGCGCTCTTTCGCATGCTGAAATAACAGCTATTCGGAAGGCGTGCAAGGTTTTGGACGACTGGAGACTGGAAGGATGTACAATGTATGTAACCCTTGAACCCTGTCAGATGTGTGCGGGAGCCATAGTTCAGGCCAGAATTCCCCGTGTGATTATAGGATGTACCAATCCCAAGGCCGGATGTGCCGGATCGATAATGAATATTCTAAATGAGCCCAAATTTAACCACAGAGTCAATACCATATTCGGTATGCTTGAGGATGAATGCTCCAAAGTATTAACGGATTTTTTCAAGGGAATGAGAAATCAGGGCAAGATGTGAATTATTTGACGATGAAAAAACAAGAAAGGAACAGGATGAATTGTTACAGGATGATTTGACACACAGAAGAGGATGATTTATACTGTACCTCGACTGAGTAAACGAACTAATCCTGTATACAGGGAGCTTGCATAGCTGCCCTTCAGTGGCGGTGATGAAGTTTGGGTCTCGCGCAATAGGAATCTACGAACCGGGTCAGGGCAGGAATGCAGCAGCCATAAGAAGAATCTCCTATGTGCCGTGAGGGTGCCTGGCGGAGTCGTCATGGAGGTAACGTGTGCAGGTTCCCTATGTACAGGATTTTTGTTTATAAAATGACTAATCGGAAGAATAGATGAGGAAACTACTATGAAGTATACACTTGACTGGAAAGAGTATATTGCAACAGCAAGAAAGACAATTGCAGAGGGATGCGTTTTATTGAAAAACGATCATAAGGCGCTGCCATTGTCCGAAGGCACGAAACTTTCAATTTTCGGCAGAATACAGTTCCATTATTACAAAAGCGGAACAGGTTCCGGAGGCATGGTAAATACGCCCTATGTTGTCTCCATTCCGGATGCACTTAAGGAAGAGAATATAGTCATCAATGAAGATCTCATGAATATATATGAGGAATGGGTAAAGGAAAATCCCTATTACAAGGGCAAGGGATGGGCCGCTGAACCCTGGAGCCAGGAAGAAATGGAATTGTCTGATGATATTGTCGAAACTGCTGCAAAGGAAAGCGAAGCAGCCCTGGTTGTTATCGGAAGATCTGCGGGAGAGGATCAGGATAATTCCGCATCGGAAGGAAGCTATCTGCTTACTTCCAAGGAAAGAGACATGCTTGAAAAGGTATGCAGGAATTTTAAGCGTACTATTGTATTACTTAATGTAGGTAATATTATCGATATGAAATGGGTTGAGGAGTACAACCCCGAGGCTGTCATGTATGTATGGCAGGGAGGAATGGAAGGCGGTCACGGTGTCGCAGATGTTCTTATGGGAAGAGTTAATCCCTGCGGCAGACTTGCGGATACCATTGCACATGATTATACCGATTATCCTTCAACGGAGAATTTTGGCAAAAATTCGGAAACATTTGATTCTGAAGAATACAAGGAACTTAAACACAGTGATAAGTCCGATTACTGTGATGAGGATTTGTACGTTGAAGATGTTTATGTGGGATACAGATATTTCGAAACCGCTGCAAAAGAAAAGGTTGTATACCCATTTGGCTACGGCCTGTCCTATACGACATTTGACATTTCATCTTCTGTATCTTTTGAAAATGACGACAAACTGTCGGTTTCCGCTACAGTAACCAATACCGGAGATGTTCCGGGAAAACAGGTGGTACAGATTTACTATAACCCGGCGCAGGGAGCAATATGCAAGCCGGTCAGAAATCTGATAGAGTTTGGAAAAACGGAAGTCCTGGAGCCGGGGAAGAGCCAGACACTTAATTTTAGTATAGACATTTCCCGTATGGCATCCTTTGACGACGGTGGATATACAGGCCATAAGGATTGCTACGTTCTTGAGGCGGGAGAATATGAAATCTTTGTCGGAGACAATGTCAGAGATTGTACCAAGGCAGGAAGCTTTGTGCTCGGTGATACGATTGTCACACAACAGTTGAGTGAAGCCCTTGCACCGGTAACGCCTTTTGAAAGAACCTTATATAAGGTTAATGGCAATGGAATAGAGAAAATAATGCAACCCGTCCCCTTGAAGACGGTTGATACGGATAAGAGAATCGCTGATAATCGTCCGGAATCCAGACCGTTTACAGGCGATAAGGGTTATAAATTTACAGATGTTGCCACGGGAAAGGTTTCTGTGGATGAATATCTGGACCAGCTTACAGATGTTGAACTTATTAACATGACCAGAGGAGAGGGAATGTCGTCAAATAAGGTCACACCGGGTATTGCCGGTTCTTACGGCGGTGTGACAGAAAGGCTTCATGATCATTTCGGCATGCCAATCGCCGGCTTGTCTGATGGTCCCAGCGGAATGAGACTTGATTGCGGTGCAGAAGCATTTTCATTGCCGAACGGAACTTCTATTGCCTGTACCTTTAATAAGGAACTGGCAGAAGAGTTGTTTGGATATGTTGCCAAGGAAATGAGAACCAACAAAGTTGATTCGCTCCTCGGACCCGGAATAAATATCCATAGAAATCCTCTGAACGGACGAAACTTTGAATATTTTTCAGAGGATCCTTATCTTACCGGAGCCATGGCTGCCGCTGAAATCAGGGGACTTCATACAATGAAGGTTACCGGAACCATAAAGCATTTTGCGGCAAATAACAGAGAATTTAACAGACATTTTGTAAGTTCGGTTGCTTCTCAGAGAGCGTTAAGAGAGATTTATCTTAAAGGATATCAGATTGCGGTTGAAGAGGCAGGAGCCTATAATATCATGACGACCTACGGCATGATTAACGGTATATATACAGCCGGTAATTATGACCTGAATACAACAATTCTCAGGGGCGAATGGAAATATGACGGAATAGTCATGACAGACTGGTGGGCAAGGATGAACCATACACCCGGGGAAAGAGGAAACATCAAGAATACCGGATATATGATTCAGGCTCAGAATGATTTGTATGAGGTTACAGCGGATTCCTTTGCAAATGCCAACAACGATGATTCGGAGGAGAAGATTCGGGAGGGCTACATTACAAGGGGAGAACTTCTCAGAAATGCCACCAATATAGTACACAGTCTTCTTAAGTCTGCTGTTGCCGATCGACTGGTTAACGGAGAGGATGAAGTAACAGAACTTAACAGACCAAAATCTTCAAGGCCTGAACCTAAGAAAATGCCCTCAAGCGAATTCAAGGGCGGAACACTTGAACTGGATTTGTCAAAATTTGACACTGCCGGAGGTACGGTTAACCAGTTCCCGATAAGAGTTAACCAAAAAGGAAAATATCTGTTACATATCAGGATGAAATCTGATTTGGGAGAGCTTTCTCAGACATCAATGAGTATCAGCAGCAACAATATACTCGTTCAGACAGTAACCATTCACGGTACAAACGGAGAATGGATTGAGAAGGAAGTTGAGTTTGAGGTATTTGTGTCAATAGATAACTATATTGATTTTGCCTTTGCCCAGTCCGGAATAGATATTGACAGCATAAAGGTTACTTTGAAAATGCTCTATTGATAAACAAAAAACTGATAGTTTAAAGAGAAGAGTTCGATATAACTTCGAATTCTTCTCTTTTTTGTTTGAATTGAAAAAATGGATAAATCGATAAACCTAAAGGTTTTGCTGATGAAATTAACCCAAAACATCGATTTTTAATGGAATTATATCGAAAATAGTGATTGATTTATTTAAATATTGTAGTAGAATTAGTTATTAAGAAAAAACGTTTTACTAATTTTTACTAATTTTGATGAATCGGGGCATGATTATTTTATGGCAGCAACCTTAAAAGAAATAGCAGAGATTTGTGGCGTAACGGTTAGTACGGTATCCAATGTTCTTAATGATAAGCCGAAGGTAAGTGAGGAAAAGAAAAAGCAGATACTCAGCGTTGTTGAGGAACTGGGCTATCAGCCAAATTATTTTGCTCAGGGTATCAGAAAAACCAAGAAAAGAATTATCGGTATTATCACAGAAGACGTTATGGATTTCGCATCTGTCAGCATGGTAGAGACAATCATGGCTCAGTGCGAGAACAATAATTACAGAACTCTTTTGCTGAACATGCGTCTTTATGACAAATGGGATAATCAGTGGTACGACGACAACACCAAGATACTTGAAGCAAGCAAGCCTATGTTTCAGCAGATAATGTCAATAAAAGCAGATGGATTTATATATATAGCAGGTCATTGCCGAAAAATTCACTGTATACCGAACAATCTAGATATTCCCGGAGTTGTTTTGTATGGAATTTCTGCAGATCCCAAGTATCCTTCTGTGGTTTTGGATGATGAGACGGGCGGATACGATGTAGCAAAGTATATCATCGGAAAAGGCTATAAGGATTTCGGAATCATTTCCGGCAAATCCGATAATATGCATACCAATAAACGTCTGCTGGGCATACAGAAGGCTATGTATGAGGCGGGGATTCCCTTTAACCCGGATATGGTTTTCGAGGGTGACTGGAAGCGTGGAAGCGGATATGAACTTGCAAAAGAAATCATTGCAAAGGGCACAAAGTGCATTTTATGTATGAACGATCTGATGGCGGCAGGTGTATATGATTACATTTACGAAAGTGGCTTGGAGGTCGGAAAGGATATAGGAGTTATCGGCTATGATAACCGAGAGATATCCGATTATATGAGACCGAGACTTACAACCTATGATTTGAAGCTGTCACAGTTGGCAATGGATTCAGCGCAGATGATGATAGATATCCTGTCTGATCAGGAAAATGAGAAAAGATACAGTGACTCCTACATTAAGAAGGTAGCCGGAGAACTGATAATGAGAAATTCTTTGTAATGAAATAAACAAAAAGGAGAAGCTTTGATGAAAGCAACATTGGGAATCCAAAAAGGGAAAGAGATAAGCAAAATCGATAACAGAATTTACGGTTCTTTTGTTGAACATCTGGGAAGGGCAGTGTATGGCGGAATATATGAACCCGGACATGAGACAGCAGATGACATGGGTTTCAGGAAGGATGTTCTTGAAGAAATCAAAAAGATTAATGTTCCGATAGTCAGATATCCCGGGGGAAATTTTGTATCAGGTTACAATTGGGAAGACGGTACAGGTGACAGAAATAAGCGTCCAAGAAGACTGGAACTTGCATGGTCAAGTATTGAGACCAATGAGATTGGTATCGATGAGTTCCAGGAGTGGGCCAAGAGAGCAGGTACCGAAGTAATGATGGCGGTTAACCTGGGAACAAGAGGAGCCGAGGAGGCACGTAATCTTGTGGAATACTGCAATAGCAGCACAGATACATACTACGCAAATAAGAGAAGAGAGAACGGATTTGATAAGCCTTTTGCAATAAAGACCTGGTGTCTTGGCAATGAGATGGACGGCCCTTGGCAGATGGGAGCAAAAAAACCCATGGAATATGCAAGACTTGCCTGTGAAACAGGTAAGATGATGAAATGGGTTGATGACAGCATCGAACTGGTTGCCTGTGGAAGCTCAAGTCCGGATATGCCAACCTTCGGAGAATGGGAAAGAACAGTTCTTCGAGAGGCATATGACCAGATTGATTACATGTCTATGCATAACTACTACAGGAATGATGCGGGTGATACTGCTACATTCCTCGGAAGTTCCATGGTTATGGATAAGTTTATCAAAGATGTTGCGGCCATGTGCGATGAGATTAAGGCTGAAAAGAAGTCTGAAAAGACAATCAATCTTTCCTTTGATGAATGGAATGTATGGTTCCACAGTGATGAATCGGATAAGAAGCTTGAAAAATGGATGGTTGCACCTCCTCGTTTGGAGGATATATACGATCTTCAGGATGGATTGGTTGTTGGAAGCCTTTTGATAACGCTTTTAAAGAATGCGGATCGTGTAAAGATAGCATGTCTTGCACAGCTTGTTAATGTTATAGCACCGATTATGACAGTTAACGGCGGAAAAGTGTGGTTGCAGACCATTTTCTATCCGTATTATTACACTTCGGT
The DNA here is from genome assembly GCA_045639685.1 of Lachnospiraceae bacterium. Taxonomy (GTDB): domain Bacteria; phylum Bacillota; class Clostridia; order Lachnospirales; family Lachnospiraceae; genus Colinaster. The sequence goes on along the minus strand of JAZUDO010000057.1, from coordinate 17,958 downwards.
TAACGGAAGAGGAACGGCACTTAAGACAGAATGCAAATGTGACAGTTACGATGCCGGTAAGCTTAAAAATATACCGTATATTGATGCTGTAGCGGTACAGACAGATGATAACGGTCTGAACGTATTTGTCATTAACAGAAATCTGAAGGAAGCCTGCGAACTTGACATTAATAAAGAGGGCTTTGAGGATTACAGAGCTGTGGAAATGATTACACTTTCCGGTGATGATATGACAGCTCATAACAGCGCCGACAATCCGAACAACGTTGTTCCTCAAAAGAAGTCTATATCTGAGGACGGCAAGATTGTTTTGGAAAAAGCATCCTGGAGCATGATTAGGTTCGAGAAGTAATTAGTGAATAAAAAGTAATTAATGAATTTGAAGATACACAGTGGGCGAGACTTCCGTGCAGGAAGTCGTGCCCGTTACTGTGCCCGTGCCCATGAGACACCCTCAAAATAGTGAAAAAAATCGTAAAATATTATACAGTCAACCGTTTTACACACTAGAATACTATTCAAAAAGTAAAAAATCACAATATTGACAGGTGCGAAATTGGTGGTTTTTACAAAGGAAAAACGTTTTTATATGTTGACATCAATTTTTGTGAATCGTATAATTACATCAAGTAGTAAAAGGTTTTACCAACGAAAAGTTGGTTAAGAAGGGTATTAGGTATGAAGACAAAAAACAAGAAAAAGATGAGAGGATACAGAGAATTCTTATATGTACTTCCATTTGTAATTCTCGTATTGATATTTTGTTATTATCCGCTTTATGGTTGGAGATATGCATTCTACGATTATCAGCCGCCATATCCACTGTCAAAGGACAGCTTTGTAGGTTTCAAGTGGTTCCAGTATATGGTATCCAATCCCATAAGAAGAAAGCAGATTGGACAGGTTCTTTTGAATACATTCGGTGTAAGTGGATTGAGTATGTTGTTCTCATGGTTCCCGATGTTTTTTGCAGTATTCCTTAATGAGATTAAGTGCAAACCATATCAGAAGTTCGTTCAGACAGTAACAACAATCCCGAACTTCATAAGCTGGGTTCTTGTTTATTCAATTGCTTACTGTGTATTTAACAGTACAGGTGTTGTTAACACACTTCTTCAGCAGTGGGGACTCACAGATGCGCCGATAATGTTCCTTCAGTCTTCTGAACACATTTGGTTTAAGATGTGGCTGTGGCTTACCTGGAAGAATGCCGGCTGGGCTGCAATTATGTACATTGCCGCAATAACAGGTATAGATGAAGAACTTATTGATGCCGCTAAGGTAGACGGAGCAAACAGATGGAAGACAATATGGCATATTACTTTGCCGAGTATCCTTCCTACATACTTTGTCCTTACTTTCCTTAATATGGCAAACTTCCTTTCAAACGGAATGGAGCAGTTCTTCGTATTTGAGAACTCATTTAACACAGATACAATTCAGGTTCTTGACCTGTATGTATATAATCTGGCCATGAAGAGTGGCGGATATTCACTTTCGGTAGCAATCGGTATTTTGAAGAGTCTTGTCAGCATAGTTCTTCTGTGCGTTATGAACACCATCTCTAAAGCAACCAGAGGGGAGGGATTCATCTAATGAGTAGCAGTCAGACATTTGCTCAGAAGAGAGCAGAGAAGAAGCAGCTTAAGGCTTATGAAAAGCAGGCCAGAAAGAACAGAAAAAAGAGAAAGCAGGATCCTGCTGATATAGTAATGAGTGCAATTACATACGTAGTATATACAGCGTTTGCTTTCGTGTGTGTGTACCCGTTCTATTACATTTTTATCAACACAATCAGTAATAATGAACTCAGTGCGAGAGGAAAGGTTACTTTCGTTCCACTGGAAATACATTTTACAAACTACGTCAATGTATCACATATCCCCGATCTCTTGAATGCCTTTAAGGTTTCTGTGGGAAGAACGGTATTTGGAACAATACTTACAGTAGTTATTTCCGCATTCCTCGGGTATATGTTCACGAGAGAGACAATGTGGCATAGAAAATTGTGGTACAGAATCATTATTGCAACGATGTATTTCAATGCAGGAATTATTCCATTCTTCCTTACCATGAAGACATTGGGATTATATGACAATTTCCTGGTATACATTCTTCCTACAGCCGTTGCACCGTTCAATATAGTACTTTGTAAGACTTTTGTGGAGCAGATACCGAGAGATCTTACGGATGCTGCCGAACTTGACGGATGTGGGACATTAAGAACATTTGTTTCGATTGTATTCCCTGTAATCAAGCCGATTGTTGCTACTGTTGCAATATTCAGTGCTGTTAACCAGTGGAATGCTTTCCAGGATACATTGCTTCTTGTAACTGATAGCAAGTTATATACTCTTCAGTTCACATTGTATCAGTACATTAATCAGGCAAGTTCATTAAAGGCGCTCGTCAATAATACAACAAGTACTGCATCGGTGGCAGCAAGTCTTGCACATGCTGCAACGGCAACTTCAATAAGGATGACAGTTACAATTGTTGTAGTATTCCCGATTCTTCTGGTGTACCCAATCTTCCAGAGATATTTTGTAAAGGGAATTATGATTGGTGCGGTTAAAGGATAATTATAGTCGAGAAGACTGTAACTATATATTTTAATATCTTAAATAGGGAGGAAAAAAAATGAAGCTCAAAAAATTTGCGTCATTATTACTTGCTTCTGCAATGGTAATGGCAACATTGGCTGGCTGCGGAAATAATGGCGGTAATGCTGTTGTTACCGATAACGGTAATTCCGGAAGCAGCGATGTAACAGTAACAGACGATGGCAATGCAACATCAGGCGATACAATGGTTATCGAAATCTATGATGAAGCAGCAAACTATCAGGGTGTTCAGGAAGGTTGGTTCGGAAAGATTGTAAAGGACAAATTTAATATCGAACTGAACATCATCGCTCCTCAAGTAGCAGGTGAGGCTATCTATCAGACAAGAACAAGTGCAGGAAACCTTGGCGATATAGTTCTTCTTGACAGTGTTCATCTTGCTGACTGTGTAAAGACAGGTCTTGTTAAGGATATCAGTGCTGATCTTCCAAACTATCCTAACCTTGCACAGTATCAGGATCAGATAGCTTACTATAACAGCGGTCTTGAAGGCAACTCAGGTCAGATTTACGGTATTCCTACTGAAATGATGAATACATCTCCTACATCTTATTCACAGGATGTTATTGCTTCAAGCCCACTTCTTCGTTGGGATCTTTATTCAGAATTAGGTTGCCCTGATATTGCTGACCTTGATGGACTTATTGATGTCCTTGCTCAGATTCAGGCAGCTCATCCTACAAATGAAGCCGGTGATCCTGCTTACGCACTTTCACTTTGGCCGGATTGGGATGGTAACGATAATATGATCGGTATCGCTAACGTTGTTCAGTTAACAACATGGTATGGCGAGAAGGTTAAAGGTTCTGCAATTCTTCAGCCGGATGGAAAGACATTTGCTAAGATTACAGACAAGAATGAAAGCTACTATCAGATTCTTAAGTTCTTAAATCATGCATACAAAGCAGGTATCGTAGATCCTGACTCAGGTACACAGGATTGGAACGCAGCTTGTGCTAAGATGAGTGCAGGTCAGGTTTACCTTATGTGGTACAGCTGGCAGGTAGGTTTCTGGAACAGTGAAGAACGTCTTCAGGACGGTACAGCATTTATCTTCGTTCCTGTTGCAGACCAGAGCTATTATACAGAAGCAGATGCATACTACGGAAGCGGACGTTCATTTGGCGTTGGCTCAGGCGTAGATGATGCTAAGTATAAGAAGATTATGGAATTCCTTGATTGGTATGCTTCTCCTGAAGGATGTACATACCAGCATGTAGGTATTGAAGGCTTCAACTATGATATAGTTGACGGCAAGTACGTAGCTAAGAATACTAACGCTCTTATGGATAACCTTCCGGTTCCTGAAGAGTACGGCGGAGCAGGCTACAGTGATGGTAATAATGCTATTAACCAGTGGATCGTTGGTTCATCTTCAATTAACCCGTTAACAGGTGAGACATATGCTAAGGATTACTGGTCATGATGGAAAGAGTCTACTATGACACAGATGATGAAGGATTGGGCTGCTAAGTTCGGTGCTGCTGATCCTGCTGAGTGGATGCAGAAGAATAACAAGCTTGTTATCAGCCCTAACGTAGCTGTAACACTTGATGCTGATACACCTGATATGGAACTTGCTCGTACAGAGTGTAACAAGGCTCTTAATGACAACTCTTGGAAGATGATCTTTGCTAAGGACGATGCTGAATTCGACGCAATGTGGGATGCAATGGTAGAGACAATGAACGGTGTAGGTTATGAAGAACTTTACGCTTTTGATTGCAATAAGTACCAGAAGGAAGTTGACGCAAAGAATTCTTATAAGTAAGATTTAAGTCAATAACGTTTTTAAAGGGAGTGCAGTAATGCACTCCCTTATTTTGTGTTAGGGATATTTTGATGTACTTAATAGGGATTTTATCGACACAATATGGTATAGTAGAGAAGTGAATTTCCAAAACATTTTACTAAATGATTAATAATAGATTTAAAATATATATTCGTATATATTCGGAGACCGAATAAATGGACAATGAATCTGTAATAGTATTTACCGGAGATATCGGTTTTGACAAATACATGAACGGAATGTGGAATGATGATGCGCTGTTGTCGGAAGAGGTGCGCTCATTTGTCGAAGAATGTGACCATCTTGTTGTTAACGTAGAAGGTCCGCTTATGGATTTAACAGATTCCAAGCCTTCAGACGGAGTAGCCGCTCTTAGGCATAGTATGGATTCGAAAGTCGGTGAATTTCTTAATCAAATAGGAGCCGATGTCTGGAATATATGTAATAACCACATAATGGATGAAGGCGTAAAGGGACTGGAAGAAACTCTTGCGGCTGCAAAGAGGTGTAAAGCGGCAACATTGGGAGCCGGAATGAATATAGCTGATGCATCAAAACCGTTTATATTTGAAGAAGCAGGCGGAGTGGGGCTTGTTGCGGTAGGGTACGAGAGAGCCTGCAGAAAAGCCACAGAGGATACGCCGGGATGCCTTAACTGGAGCAACATGGAAGCAGTGAAGTCGGCTATCTGTGAGGTGAAGAAAAGGTGTCGATGGTGCGTGGTAGTTGCTCACGATGGAGAAGAGTTCACGGCTTTGCCGTCTCCGTACGTCAGAGACCGTTATATGAAATATCTTGATATGGGAGCAGATATTGTTGTTGCCCATCATCCGCATGTTCCCATGAACTATGAGACTGTGGGAGAAAAGGTTATTTTCTATTCACTGGGAAATTTTATATTTGATACGGATTATCAGCGTTCGCAGCATAATACGGATAAAGGAGTTCTTTTGAAAATTGCATTTTCCGAGGAAGGCTATGATTTTGAGCCGATGGGAATAAGAATAGACAGGAATACGGAACATGTTGAGGAGGATATCCTGCCGGATATATTTACAGATGTGAACGGCGAAGAATATGAACTGTTGAGCCCACTTGCTGCGGCAATGCTTTTGGAGAATACGAAAAAGCAGTGCAGATACCTTTATCCGGATAAGTTTGCCGAGGCGAATGACGAGGATTGGTATAATGAGTTCCATAAAGATATGAGAAGCGGGTGCGTGCCGGGGTGTTTGCTTGATTTTAAACTGGTTTATGCTTTGGCTAAAAAGGCCGAAAGCGGTGAATGGAAGAAGAGCGGACTTGAAAAAATAAAGCAGTTTATGCTTGAACAAATGTAGGAGAAAATGATGAATAAAAGAGATGTATCTGAATTGAAGAAGCGTTTTAAGAAGGAAAGCTGTACCATAAGGAGAATGGCGGGCTGTTATGTGGATGCCGGTAAGCAGCAGGTACTCAAGCTCAATGAAACGTTTTTGAATCTGGATGAGGAAGAATTCTATAAGTTTCTGGAGATTGCAAAGAAAACATTGGCGGGTACTGTCGGAAACAACATTCTTGAATTGGATTTTCCGCTTGACGAAGAGACTCCGGGAGGAAAACAGCAGTTTTTGTATGGACTCAGAAGCAGTGCATTGGAAAATGAGGACCTTCTTGACAGACTGTATGAACAGATTATTGATAAATACCAGTATGTTGGAAATTATCTGATTCTTGTCTTTCACGATACATATGATATTATGAGCAGAACCACCGATAAGCAGAAGCTGGATGAATCGGAGGAGGTATATGAATATATTCTTTGCGCCATTTGTCCGGTTGCCCTTTCCAAACCGGGTCTGGGTTATCGCAAGGAGGAGAACAGAATAGGTGCAAGAGTGCGTGACTGGGTAGTCGGAGTTCCGGATTTGGGTTTCCTTTTCCCGGCTTTTTCGGACGGAAGCGCAGATATTCATAAGGTAGATTATTTTGTAAGAGATGCAAAGGATTCACATCCCGAGTTTGTAGCCGATGTACTGGGATGCGGTCCCAAACTTACAGCTACCGAGCAGAAACAGACATTTCATGCAATAGTAAAGAGAGCCTTCGGAACAGATGAGGAGAAGAGCGCGCAGGCGCTGCTCAACGTTCAGGAGAGCCTCAATGAAAGAATCGAAACAGGAGAAGAAATGACTGAAGCACAGGTAGCTTCGATTATTCTTACCGATGAGACAATAGAAGAGGTACTGGTTGAAAACGGACTTGATGAAGTGGTAGCCAAAAAGGTATCAAGTACCGTAAAGGAAACGTTTAAGGATGAGATGCCACCGGTTGCAAATCTGATTGACGGCAAGGCACTTGAGGCAAATGCAAAAGTTAAAGAAAAGCAGGAACTTGTTAAGGAAGTAAATACCTTAAAGACAGAGATAGTGGAGAAGGATAAACAGATTAACGAAGCAGCCGTCTATATGCAGGATTTGAAAACATATGATGTTGTTGTAAGAGTTAAGCCCGACAAGGCTTCCAAAATTCGAAGTCAGATTCTTGGAGATCAGAAGTATTTGATGATTCCGATGGATGACAATGAAAATGTTAATCTTAACGGTGTGAATACGCAGGTATAGTACCCGCAAGGCGGAGAATGTTATGTCAGTTACAGACAGATTTACAAACAAAAGAATATTAATCTGGGGATATGGTCGTGAGGGAAAATCTACTGAGAATTTTCTGAACAGATGTTGCAAACCGGCTTCAATAGAGGTATTTGAAGGAAAAAGAGAAGATATAGACGAGGAAAAGTATGACTATATTTTCAAGAGTCCCGGTATAATCATGGAGGAAGACAATCCCAAATACACCTCTCAGACGCAGATTTTTTTGGAAGAATATAAGGACAAAACTATCGGAATAACAGGAACAAAGGGAAAGAGTACCACATCAAGTCTTCTGTATACGGTTCTTTCTGCCTGCAGTGGGAAGGAAGCAATACTAATGGGCAATATTGGTCTTCCCTGTCTGGATTATTTCGATCATATAACGGAAGAAACAATTATTGTATTTGAACTGTCCTGTCATCAGCTGGCGCATTTGACGGTATCACCTCATATTGCGATTTTTTTGAATCTGTATGAGGATCATTTGGACTATTATGGGACAATGGAAAAATACTTTGGGGCAAAGACACATATTTCAAGCAACCAGAGTGAAATGGATTATCTGTATATAGGTGATAATGTTCCGGCATTTGAAACAAGGGCTCATAAAGAAGTTATTTCGCCTGATGCGACAGGGGAATACAGATTATCGATAGAAGGAAAACATAATCAGTTTAATGCTGAGTTCGTATACAGAATTGCTACGGAAAGGTTTGGATGTGACGGACAAGAGGTTAGAGAAGCGCTGAAGTCTTTTAACGGTCTTGCGCATCGGCTTCAGAATGTGGGAAATGTTGGAGGAGTAGATTACTATGATGATTCCATTTCCACAATACCGCAGGCAACAATCAGTGCTGCAAGAAGCCTAAAAAATACAGGTACGCTGTTGATTGGCGGAATGGACAGAGGTATTGATTATTCGATTCTATTAAACTTTATCGCTGAAAATCCGCAATACAGATATATTCTGATGTACGAATCCGGAAAGCGTATATTTGATTCTTTGGAGAATACTCAGTCGTCGTATTATGTGGAGGACCTTGAGGAAGCAGTAAAAAAGGCCAAAGAAATAACCCTTCCCGGAGAAGCATGTATTTTGTCTCCTGCAGCGGCAAGTTACGGTTATTTTAAGAACTTTGAAGAGCGTGGAGACGTATTCAAAAGTCTCATTTTTTGATATAATAAAAGGTGGTGTTTTGAAAGCGAGAGATAAAATACTACCGATATGAAAAGACTGAAACAGTGAGGTACAGATGTCGTACGTAGCTTTATACAGAAAATTCAGACCTGACAATTTCATAGATGTTAAGGGACAGGACCACATCGTTACAACACTACAGAATCAGATAAAGGCAGACAGAATAGGACATGCTTATCTGTTTTGCGGAACGAGAGGAACAGGAAAGACCACAATTGCGAAGCTTTTTGCAAAGACAGTCAATTGCGAGCATCCCGTAGACGGAAGTCCCTGCGGAACATGTGAATCCTGCAAAAGGATTGCTGCAGGAGTAAGTATGGATGTTGTGGAAATGGATGCCGCATCCAACAATGGTGTTGAGGATGTAAGAAGCATTATTGATGCTGTTTCTTATCCGCCTTCGGAAGGAAAGTACAGAGTGTATATTATCGATGAGGTACATATGCTCTCTACGAATGCATTTAATGCACTTTTAAAAACACTTGAGGAGCCACCTTCGTATTGCATATTTATTCTTGCAACGACGGAGGTTCACAAGATACCGATTACAATTCTTTCACGATGCCAGAGATATGATTTCAAACGTATTTCCATAGATACCATTTCGGACAGACTTGAAGAACTGATGCAGAAGGAAAATATGGATGTTGAACCGAGAGCGTTGCGGTACATAGCAAAAACGGCTGACGGTTCAATGAGAGATGCTCTTTCGCTTCTTGATCAGTGTCTGGCATTTCATTATGGAGAGAAGCTGACCTTTGATGATACACTTGATGTGCTGGGTGCAGTGGATACAGAGGTATTCAGCAGGCTTTTCAGGTGTGTGCTTGAGCGTGATGTCAACGGTTGTATCACTCTTTTGGAGGAGATAGTAAACAGAGGTCGTGACCTTAACCAGTTTGTTACGGATTTTACCTGGTACTTAAGAAATCTCCTTATTGTGAAAGCTTCCGATAACGCAGAGGAGATGCTTGATGTTTCTACCGAAAACAGAAAGCGGCTTGAAGAAGAGGCTGAGAGCGTAAATCAGGAGATGATTCTCCGCTATATACGTATTTTTTCCGAACTGGCAACCAACATTAAGTATGCTTCACAGAAAAGAATACTTATTGAGGTTGCACTCATAAAGTTATGTAGGCCTCAGATGGAAACCGATAAGGAATCTGTCATAGACAGAGTTCGTGTTCTGGAGGAAAAAGTCGAAAGCGGAGTAACAGTATCCGTGGCGGCTATGCCTCGCGGAGAACAGCCGGTTATAAAGGAACCGGTTAAGCTTCCGTCAGCGTTGCCTGAAGACGTGAAGAATGTAGTGAGTAACTGGCGCAAGATTCTGAATGAGTTTGAGGGTTTGGAGAATACCCTTATGACAAAGGTAATGGTTTCTCTTTCGGCAAATAATAACCTGTTGATAGCTTATCCGGGTGATGAAGCACCCATGAAATGGCTGGACAAGGAAGAAAATCAGAAATATGTAAAGCAGGTCATTTCCAATTATATAGAAAAAGATATTGAGGTGGAGTTCCAGAGAACGGGCTCATCTCTCGAAATGAGAAACACTATACCGGATATTTTAAAAATGCCCGGAATTAACACAACTATTATTGAGGAGGAATAAATAATGGCAAAAAGAGGCGGATATCCCGGAGGCGGAATGGGAATGCCGGGTAACATGAACAATCTTATGAAGCAGGCACAGCGTATGCAACGTCAGATGGAAGAGAACCAGAAGGCTCTCGATGAGTCTGAATTTACCGCAAAGGCAGGTGGCGGAGCAGTAGAGGTTGTTGTTTCAGGCAAGAAGGAAATCAAAAAGCTTACATTGGATAAAGAGGTTGTTGATCCGGATGATGTTGAAATGCTTCAGGATCTGATTGTTGCTGCACTTAACGAAGCATTTGCCCAGGTTGATGCTGCAAGTGAAGATGCAATGGGCAAATTATCAGGCGGCCTTGGAGGATTTGGGTTTTAATGGACCTTTACAGCGGACCGATTAATAAATTAATCAATGAGCTCAGTACGTTACCGGGTATAGGTGAGAAATCGGCTGGAAGACTGGCATTTCACCTAATGAATATGCCGCAGGCAAAGGTTGAGAGACTGGCGAATACAATCCTTGAAGCAAAGCAGACTGTACGCTATTGCAAGGAGTGTTATACACTTACGGACAGTGATATTTGTCCGGTATGTGCCAATGAGAACAGGGACCACGGAACAATTATGGTGGTCGAAAATGTCAGAGATCTTGCGGCCTATGAAAAAACAGGCAAGTACAACGGAGTTTATCATGTGCTTCACGGAGCAATATCCCCGATGATCGGAATCGGACCTGGAGATATTAAGCTGAAGGAACTGATAGAGAGGCTGAAGGACGATGTTGTGAAGGAAGTTATTATTGCCACCAACTCGAGTCTTGAAGGCGAGACGACGGCTATGTACATCAGTAAACTGATAAAGCCTTCGGGAGTGAAGGTAACTCGTATAGCAAGCGGCGTTCCCGTAGGAGGAGACCTTGAATGCATAGATGAGGTAACATTGCTTCGAGCTCTCGAGGGACGAACAGAAATATAAAATGAATTGGGAAAGGATTAATTATGAAGACAGCTATTTTCGGACAGACGAAGGATGGAAAGAATGTAACAGCATATACAATGGAGAACAGTAAGGGAATGGAGATAACGGTTCTTGATTTTGGAGCAATTCTTCATGCCATCTGTTTACCGAATGCAGACGGTAGCAAGACAGATGTTGCACTTACATGTCCAACGATGGAGATTTACAATGAGAACAGTAAATACCTTGGTTCCACCATTGCTCCAAATGCAAACCGTATCGGAAATGCAAAGCTTGTTATTGACGGTGTAGAGTATGCTATGGAAGTCAATGATGGCAAAAATAATCTTCATACAGCATTTGAAACAGGAATGAACAAGAGAAGCTGGGATGCAGAAGCAGGCAATAACAGTGTTAAGTTCACGACTAAGGTTGCTGACGGCGAATACGGACTTCCCGGAAACAGAGTTCTTTCCGTAACATATACACTTACAGAGGAAAATGAAATAAGGATAGACTATACCGGAACAAGTGATAAGAATACAATTATCAACATGACAAACCATACATACTTTAACCTTAGAGGTCAGGGTAACGGAGATATTCTTGACCACGAGCTTTGGCTTAAGGCAAGTACATTTACATTACCTGATGACGGCGGTATTCCAACAGGCGAGCTTCCAAGCGTAGAGGGTACACCTCTTGATTTCCGTACAATGAAACCAATCCGAAGAGATAACGATATCAAGAATCCGATTATGGCACTTGTTAACGGATACGATCACAACTATTGTATAGACGGCTGGGACGGAACAATGCAGAAGGTTGCAGCGGTTAAGGAACCCGAGACGGGGCGTGTAATGGAAGTATATTCAGATCTTCCGGGAATTCAATTCTATGCAGGAAACTATGTTGACGGTGACCCGGGCAAGAACGGAACTGTATACAATAAGAATTACGGTCTTTGTCTTGAAACACAGTTCTATCCGGACCATATCAATCATCCTGAATTCCAGCAGGCAGTATTCGGACCGGGTAAGGATTATAAGTCAACTACAATATATAAATTTTGTTAAGCGGTAGGCACATGGCAGAAATTAAGAAATTTCCGGGGAATTATTCCGGTGAAGGGCGTGATGAATCGAAGAATAATCGCGCAGTTGAAATGAATTTGAATCAGAAGATTCACCTCCACAAAGTTAAAACCTTTGTGGGGGCTCTTGTTATTGCTGCCATAGTGATTATTGGAATTGTCCTTCTTGTTGTTTATCAGAAGAATATTGTTTATACAAAGATTACAACGCTCAATTCTGTTGACAGAGTAAGTCTTGAATCAAATTCTTATATAAATAATGATGGAAGTATCATTTCATACAGTAAGGATGGTATAAGCTGCATAGATACCAAAGGCAATACTGTCTGGAATATGACATATGAAATGCAGAATCCAATTATAAAGAGAAGCAGTACTTATGTGGGAGCTTGTGATATTAACGGTCATATCATAATGATTACCGATATGCAGGGAAAGACCAGTACTATTGATACAAAGCTTCCAATCCGTGATTTTGCCATATGCAAGGAAGGCAGGGTGGCAGTAATTATTGATGATACAACCAATTCCTGGGTGTACCTGTATGATGTGGAAGGAAAGAAGTATTCGGAAATAAAGTCTACCATGTCTCAGACAGGATATCCGATGAGTGTTGCGGTTTCTGACGAGGTGGTAGCTGTTTCATACCTGTATGTTGACAGCAGTTCCATGAAGAGCAGAGTTACATTTTATAATTTCGGTGGTTTAGGGGAAAATGTTACCGATAAAATTGTAAGCAATTATGAGTATGACAAGGTTGTAATTCCTGTAATTGAGTATTTGGATGAGGAAAGAATATTTGCGATAGCAGATGACAGACTTCTGTTTTACAGCGGAGACAAGAAACCGACAGATTTGATTGATATTATTATTAATGAAAGAATAGTCGGTGTATATAGTGGATCTTCCATGGTGGGACTGGTTTTCTACGATACCAGCGGAGAGAAAAAATACCGAATGGATTTATATAACAAATCCGGAGAAAAAGTATGTTCATACAGGTTTAATATGGATTACAAGGATATTCTGCTCTGCAGTAATCAGGTAATTATATACAACGAATCACAATGCGCCATAGTGGGCCAGGACGGAAAAGAAAAATTCAACGGCCTGTTTGAAGAGCCGGTAAAATATATAGCTTTGACAGAATCTTCAAATAAATACATTTTTGTTAAAGAGAATACTTTAGAAACGGTTAAATTTGAGTAATGGAAATAAATGTTACTTTTATTGTTCTTTTGATTTGTGCCATAGTCGGAATTTGCATCGGATGGAAAAAAGGGTTTGCAAAAAGGGTTGCCGGGTTTATCTCACTGTTGGCAACGATGCTTATGCTGGGGCTGTTCTTAAGAATATATTATACCTATACCAATGGGCAGGTACTTGATACGGTTGTTGCAGTTATTGTACTTGTCGTACTTGGGGCTGTATACGGAATCTTGAGAATTATATTAAAATCCGTAAAGGCGATAGCAAATCTCCCGGTAATAGCGGTGATAGACAGAATGCTCGGGAGTGTACTGGGAGTAATTGTTGTGGTTGTTTTATACCATATTGTGATTGTTGCAGCTACTCGTGGATATCTTGGCCAATACGGTTCATATATGCTGACGGATATTGCAAACAATGAATGGTTGGGCATTCTTGCACGAGCTGACATTATTGAAATAATAAAGTCTTGGGGGGCTTCGGTTCTATGAATATTCAGGTTCAGACCTGCGGATTGATTATCATTTCCTTAATAATGTTCTTCTTCTTTACAAACAAGAAGATAGGCTTGTTTACGGAGAAGGTTTTTTCGCGCATTTTGATAGGCTCGTTCTTTTGTCTGTGTCTTGATATTTTTTCGATTGTTTTTATTGTCTATGAAAACAGTGTTCCACATTTCCTGACAGCTTTTGTGTGTAAGGCATATCTTGTTTCCCTGTTATGGATGGGTTTCTCCGGATTTGACTACATTATGACTGATTTAATGAGCGAAAAGCGTTATCACGGTATGGTTCATTACTTCATAGCAATGACAATTCTTGAGTCTATAGGCATACTTTGTGCGCCGGTTTACTGGTACAGAGAGGGACGTATTGTGTATAGTTACGGACTGAGCACAACGCTTACCTATGTCTTTACCTTCATATTTATAGTGACAACAACAATAATTCTTTTTGTAAAAGCGAGGAGACTTAATGCCAGACGAAGAGTAGCTATGTCACTTTGGATGGCAATGTGGTTTGGAGCTGCACTAATTCAGTTTATATTCAATGAGTTTCTTCTTGTGGGATTTGCCATTGCAATGGGAATGGCAACGCTGTTCTTTATGCTTGAAAATCCCGAGTCGTTGCAGGACAGACGATGCGGTTGTTTCAATTCCCATGCTTTGTTACTGTTTTTAAGGCAGGTTTATGACAGAAAAGAGAGTTATGGAATACTTGATTTTAACTTTATGGATTCGGGAACAGATGCCAACAGACAGTCAGTTCTGGATAACGCATTTGACGTTGTTGTAGGTTTTCTGGAAAAATATAAATCAGTCAGTATATACAAAAACGTTGAAAATGAGATAATTGCATTTTCGAAGGATGCCATACTGTTAAGAAAAATAGTTGAAGATTTTAAGGAAGTTATACTCAGTTATTACAACTATGAAGAGAGCTTTGAGGGTGGAGTATTTCCCGCTATGAATCTTTTGGTTATAGATGACAGTAGCAAGCTGGACAGCGTTGATAATCTGTTTGGTCTCCTGGCGAGAACAAGAGGAAAGCTTCCTACCTATAAGGGACTTCAAATCGGATATATTGATGATGGGGATATTGAAGAACTGTATCATTATAATGAAGTAAAAAATGAAATAAGCAATGCAATTGCAGAAGACAGGGTGGAAGTGTTCTACCAGCCTATATATTCTTTGTCGGAGGAAAGATATATTTCCTGTGAAGCGTTGGCCAGAATCAGAAGAACGGACGGATCCCTCCTTTCACCGGGAGAGTTTATCCCTATAGCTGAAGAGACTGGATTGATTGTTTCTCTTGGGGAAAGAGTATTTCTTAAGGTTTGCGAATTCCTTAACAGAAATAAAGAGGCGGAGCAATTAAAATACGTTGAAGTCAATCTTTCGATTGCCCAATTTGAGGTAAAGGATCTTGCCGATCGTTTCATAAGAATAATGAAGGAATACGGTGTAAAAGCTTCTCAGATTAATTTGGAGATAACCGAGTCGACATCAATAAAAGGTAAATCCAGTCTGTTGAAAAATATCGAACAGTTCCTTGATTATGGAATCAGCTTTTCACTTGATGATTTCGGAAAAGGAGAATCCAACCTAATGTACGTTGTGGAAATGCCCATATCAATTGTTAAATTGGATATGGATATGATAAAAGCGTATTTTGTTGAACCAAAGGCCAGATTCGTTCTGGCGGCTACTGTTCAGATGGCACATGAACTTGGACTAAGAGTAGTAGCTGAGGGAATTGAGTTTATAGAAGAACTTGAGGTAATGAAGAAAGAAAGTGTAGATTTTATCCAAGGATTCTACTATTCAAAACCTGTACCTGAAAATGAGTTTATTACAAAACTGCAAAATAATAAGTAGTGAATTTAGGGAGACCTATGAACGATACCTTTTCTGTCAGAGAGTATTCAAAGTTAATGAAGGAAATAAAAAGACGTGACAGAAATATCGGTCTTTTTAAGAATCTGTGCAAAGAGTATGAAAAGGATGCCTTGGCAGCTTCAAAAAAGGTTGAGAGAAAGCAGTATGAACGGGAACTAAAAATGCTGCCTGTTGACGAACTGTCAAAGTATAAACTGGGAATCAGAATAGGGGCCCTTAAGGATAATGGGTATAAAACAATACTGGATCTTGAAGGAATGACGGCAGGTAAGCTTGAAAGACTCGAGGGAATAGGACCCAAATCTGCGTCAGGGACAGTATATGCCGTGAAGGATATTTGCAAAAATGTGAGGAGCAATCTTCGTGTCAGGGTTGATGTCGAAAATCCTTCAAAAGATGAACAAAAGCTTATAAGATTTTTGTATCAGGCCCAGGCTGCGAAACGTCTGGAAAATGATTCAGACTATTTTTATAAAGAAACACATCCAAAGATTGAAGAAGCACTTAGGGATACGGCCCCTGCCAGAAACTGGCTTGTGTGGAAACTGACTTCAGACGAGAAGAAACAGTTTGTGGTACAAAAGGCAGAACTTTTGATGCAGTTTGCTGATGAAGTATATCTCAAAGCTTCGGATAGTCTTCTTCAAAACGAGTATGAAATTAAAAAGGCCGATCACGATGATTATTGGAAATCCTTTGTCAATAATTCGGCCGGTTATTATGCAACTCTTGAAAAAATCCGACATAAGTCAAACAGAAAAACCAATGGATTAAATGATGTACAGCATACTGCTGTTAAAAATGGATTACCACAGGAACTGGCGATTGCCATTTCACAGGTTCCCCTGGACCTGCGTGGACTGTCTGCAAACCTTTATCCATACCAGGAGTATGGTGTTCAGTACATACTTAATCAGGGTGCGGTTCTTTTGGGTGATGATATGGGACTGGGAAAGACCATGCAGGCAATTGCTGCAATGGTATCATTGAAGAACAGTGGCGCAACACATTTTTTTGTTGTCTGTCCTGCAAGCGTAATAATCAACTGGTGCAGAGAGATTCAGAAATTCAGTGATTTGTCGGTTATATGTGTGCATGGTACGGACGCCGGTGACGAAGGAAAACAATGGATTAATGAGGGCGGAGTTGCCGTTACGACATACGAGACACTGCAGAAGATTGTGCTCCCGGAGGAATTTAGATTTGATCTGCTGGTGGTTGATGAAGCTCATTATATCAAAAATCCGAATGCAGCCAGAACAGGACACGTCCTATATTTCAGACAACACACAGACAGAGCGTTGTTTATGAGTGGAACACCTCTGGAAAATCGTGTTTCCGAGATGTGCTTTTTGATTGGCTGTCTTCAGCCTGAGGTTGCAAAGAACCTGGCCGGAACAACGATTATAGCAATGGCACCGGAATTCAGAAAAAAAGTATCGGGAGTTTATTTCAGAAGGACAAAGGAAGATGTATTGGATGAGCTTCCTGATAAGGTTGAAAAGGAGGAATGGATTGAGCTTTTGCCAAATGAAAAGAGTCGATACAGAGACCTTGTATATGAAGGAAACTTTATGCGACTTCGGCAGGCATCCTGGATTATTCCCGAAAATGAAGAATCATCAAAGCTTAACAGACTTAAGGAACTCGTTGAAGAGTACCTCCTGATGGGAAGAAAGATAATCGTATTCTCATTTTTTGTTAACACCATAGAAACCATAAAGAAATATTTCCCAAATGAGGTTTTCGGTGTCATTTCCGGAACAATATCCCCTGCCAAGCGTCAGGAGATTATTGACGGATTTAGTGGAATGACCGTAGGTGGAGTACTGCTTTCGCAAATTCAGGCCGGCGGTACCGGATTAAATATACAGGCTGCAAATGTCGTGATATTTTGCGAACCACAACTTAAGCCTTCAATTGAGGAGCAGGCTATAGCGAGAGCCTACAGAATGGGACAGAATAATACGGTTATGGTGCACAGGCTGTTAAATGTCGGAACGGTAGATGAACAGATTCAGGTACTGCTTTCGCAAAAGCAGGAATTATTTGATGCCTTTGCCGATAAATCGGAAAGCGGCGAAGAGAGCCTTAATTCCTTGGGAATTAAGAAATTGATGGATGCTGAAAAAGAAAGATATAGTTAAACGATGAAAAGAACTGTTCCCATGGGAGCAGTCCTTTTTATTTTGTGTTGAAAAAACGCTTTTTTCTTTGAGTTTTCAATATAAAAATGGTTGCAAAACACAATATAAAATGATAAGATGAAATTCCACCGACAAATTTTGCAAAAATGCTTGACTAAGGTGGGCAGTGATGCTATCATAACACCGTTGCGTCGAAAAAACGCAGCGAACAGAACTTTGACAAATAAACAGCAATGCAACCCTGAAAATTCTAAAAAATAAAGGTTTAAAGTTTAGACCTTGAAGAGAATCTTCAGAACAAAAACTAAAGT
>JAZUDO010000056.1:0-18894 GCA_045639685.1 Lachnospiraceae bacterium | reverse complement strand
TGGTTCTAAGGAATTCCAGATATTTCAGAATGTTTTTGTAATCAGCTTCTGTTCTCTGATAGTGAGAAGCCTTTTCGGCTTCAATTGTGTAAGCACAAAGTGAAAAACTTTCCTTATGTACATCCATTCCTACGTAAATTGTGTTATTATTCATTTGATGGCCTCCTTTTGTATGCGGTAATCCCTGTTACCTGGTTTGTTTTTGTCAACTACCATTATACAGGTAAATCCACGTTGCTACAAAACGGAGGTCATTACATATTGTCTACATAAGATTCGTATGCCGATTCGAACTCATTACCGGGCTTTTCTGGTCTCAAAATCCTGTTCAATATCTTCCTGCCAGTTTTCAAGCGCCGCACCAGCACACTCTGCTTTTGCAGCACGAAACTTTCCGACCGTCTTACTGAGCACACTATAATTAAGTGCCGTTCCTGCCGAATCACATTCATATCTCACTGCCCTGTCTGCCCTTATTCCGATATCTGCCGCAGCCCCGATTGCGTCCATATTTGCACCGAGGAAAAGGAACTCCCAGTCTTTCTTCTGCTGCATCTTACGAACCATTTTTTTGATGTTCGCATATGTATACTCACGGGATGAATTTTCCTGTCCGTCTGTTGTAATAACAAACATTGTCTTTGCCGGGCGTTCATCCTCCGACATATCCATTTGAACGCTTTCAATATGACTGATTGCATTTCCAAGTGCATCAAGCAATGCCGTGCATCCTCCGGGTCTGTAATCCTTATCCGTAAGCTTACTAACCTTCCTTATATCCTTTCTGTCATGAAGCACCTTAACGTAAGTGTCAAACAGGACCGTGGAAATGATAACCTCGCCCTCTTCCTTTTTCTGGTCTGCAATCATGGAATTGAAGCCTCCGATTGTATCCTTTTCAAGTCCACTCATTGATCCGCTCTTGTCCAAAATAAATACTAATTCTGTTAAATTTTCTTTCATGTTTATTTCCTCCGTATGTTTTCTGTGCAATGTTTTTTGCAACGTTCCGTAACGCTTCTGTTATGCTGTTCCGTAACAATTTTTCTTTACAAGGCCACTATAACATTCGGATAAAAAAAGACGGTCGCCTGATAAGCGACCGTCATAATCTTAGTCTCATTTTCTATTTTGTTTTCCGTTGGTGCCATCTGTTACTATTTCATTTTCCATTGATATTTATCCAAATTAACTCTTCCGTCAATTACTTCGATGCCATCCGCTTCAAGCATTTTTTGCTGAACACCCGCACCTCCGAATGCAAATGCTCCGCTCAGCTCACCCTTAGAATTTACAACTCTGTAGCACGGAATCTCCTCCGGATTCGGATTCCTGTGAAGTGCATTTCCCACGGCACGACTCATTTTACCATCACCGGCAAGCTCCGCAATCTGTCCATAGGTTGCAACACAACCTTGGGGAATTTTCTTCACAGCCTCGTATATGCGCTTCGTTGGCGAATCGGAAATGATATCGTAACTTTCGGCAATCATTCTTTCCACAACCTCATCAGGAACAGAACCGTCAATAATTACCGTGTTCCAATGCTCCTTATTCTGATGATACCCCGGAACAACCGAGCCGTACGCTTTCCTCCAAAAATCACGCCACTGGGGATCCACCTTCACATTTATCCAAAGATTCCCCTCCCGCTCATATGTGGCAAGAAACATTTTCGTATTCGGTTTATATCGCACCAGCTGCCAGTTCGTGTCATCTCTGAAAGGTGCATCCTGATATGTCCCTGCAAATGACAAGGCATATTTCAACAATTTTTCTCTGTTTTTTTCTATCTCAGTCATTTGCCCACCCCACATATGTTTTCGTCATCTTCATCCTCTCATATGTTTTCGTCATCTTCATTTTCTCACATATTTTCGTCATTTTCATTCTCTGTCAGTCTGCGATTAAGATACTCGTTGTATGCCATATTGGTTCTGATCATTTCATGTTGCCGCATAATTCTGTTCCTGTCACTTAAAATTGCCAGAACCTCATCTGCCACATCCTCCATGGACAATTTCTGATAATGCGAAAGATATCCTATCATCCTTTTTGCAGTAAAATCCGTGTTCAGATTTCTTGTGACTTCATCGCAAAACGGTTCCGGATATCCTTTTTTCAGCATAATGTTATATAATTCAATACTCTTTTCAGATTTTGGTTTCATAGTGTGTCTTCTGTCTTTGCTATCTTTGCTGTCTTTGCTTTCTTTTCTATCTTTGCTGTCTTTGCTTTCTTTGCTGTCTTTTCTATCTTTGCTGTCTTTGCTTTCTTTTATTGCCTTCAATGTCTTAGTGCTATTGATTTTGTCTTACAAATATCTGCCACATGGAAACCAGCTTTTCATCATCAGATTCCACCGGCATAGCAATGCTATAGGAATAACCGTTCTCATACCCGATAATCATGCCCGGGCCCTCATTACTTGAATATATTGTCGGCGCACCTTCAGAACTTGTATGGATTGTCGGCGCACCTTCAGCACTTGTATGGATTGTCGGCGCACCTTCAGCACTCATTCCATTGGGCAGATTATAATCGGAAACATAATCCCATTCATAATACATACCCGAAATATCCTCAGGTGCATCAGTTTTCTTTGCCCTGCAGACAAAGAATGAATAGTCATAATAAAATGATACCTCATCAATTACCCCATAACCTGTTACTATTCGAACCCAGGATATTTTTTCTAATTCACTCTCATTAGGTATCTGTAAATCTATTCCGTCAAGACTTAAAATTTCCTCATGTGTCGATTCATGAACAGAATTGCCCATGCTCATAAAATCTGCCTGCGTAGTTTCGTCGTCTAAATTTTCCGCCTCATCAACCAATACCGGCATGTCAGTTTCTGTACTAGACGTCTTGTCATCCGATATCGGCTTGTCCCCCTCTGTGCCAAACGTCTTGTCATCCGATACCGGCTTGTCCCCCTCTGTGCCAGACGTCTTGTCATCCAATACCGGCTTGTCCCCCTCTGTGCCAGACGTCTTGTCATCCGATACAGCGACATCACTCTCCGCTTTTCCACACGCACCCAAACAAAAGCATATAAATATACTCATGAAAATCAGCAATGGCTTTTTCACTCTACTTTTCCTCAACATCCCGAAAACCGTGCCATTAATATGCATCTCATATTACTTTTATCATAACATTATACTTGCACTCATACTATAAGAAATATGTTTTTATTGTTCTCTCAATTTCTCTTGGACTCAAAGGTGATTTCAATGTCTCAAATGTCAACACAAGTGATTCTCCCAACACCAATCCGGAATTAATGTATTCCCGCACCTTTGGTATATTATCTCTTACATACTCCATATCATCCATACTTCCCAAATGCTCCCAATAATATGTCTTTCCCGTTCTCACATTTAACACTGTGAAATCAGGATGAACAATAATTCCTGACTTGAGTTTTATCGGAAATTCATACAAATACGGAATTCCGGCATCAAACAAAGAATTGGCAATTAATATTTCACTCTTTGACCGAACTCTTTCATCCTTCTTGGTATAATGTTCAGATTCGTCCAACGGTGAAAATCCTTTCTTTTCATATTGAACCGATTCCCACTGCTTGATCAAAGTTTCCTCGTCAAGGGCTACAGGTGTAATCAAGGGTTTTATAATCGGCGGCAGCTCAGAATATTTCTTTTCCAATTCATCCTCATCGACCACAGACAGAAACCTTTCAATCGCGCCCATTTCTTTTTCTGCTTCAAAAAGAATTTGTTTATCATATTTTTTCTGTAATAAACTATATGCTTTTGATTTTTCCTGCTTTTTCATATATTTACCGTTCTTATCAGACTTCCCGCTTCTTAAGTAAAATTGGAGCACATTTCGTGACTTGTCATAATTTGTCCGAATATCACCTTCGGGTGCCTTTGCCAAAGCGTTTCTTTTTTCGATAATTATTCTCGCCAACACCTCCTTTCTCTCCTTAATTTCTTTAAACATTGATGTCTTGTAATAATACTGCTGTTTTTTCATAAGAATTCCTTTCTGATATGAATAAAGATGTGAACAAAACATGTGTCAACTTAATAATGCATAGAGATTTGCTCTTTCGCCTATTCCCTCTGCACACTTGACTGCTATTTGACTTGTTTTTGCTTGATTTTTGCATAGGTTTTCGCTCTTTCGCCTATTCCCTCTGCACACTTGACTGCTATTTGACTTGTTTTTGCTTGATTTTTGCATAGGGTTTCGCTCTTTCGCCTATTCCCTCTGCACACTTGACCGTTATTTGACTTGTTTTGCTTGATTTTTGCATAGGGTTTTGCTCTTTCGCCTATTCCCTCTGCACACCATTACAATTATGCGACTAATATACATCTACTGAGCTCATTGCCTCCCTCAAAGCTCATTGTCTCCCTCAAAGCTCATTGTCTCCCATTGCCATCACTCATCGCCACATCACCGCATTCCTTCAATAATTTCTTCACGCACTTCCATTGAAGTTGCAAAGCTTTGAACATGACCAACGCCTTCGGTCACAATCAGCTTCTTATCCCTGCTGCCGCAGGCGTCATACAATTCATGAATATTCTCCGTCGGAACTACTGCATCGGCATCTCCGTGAATAAACAATATCGGTAAAGTACATCTGTTTGCCGCTTGTGTTATGTAAACCATATTGGGGTCGTATATTCCATGACACAGGCAAGCCGTTCTATACAGAAAATAGAACAGCTTTGCAGGAAGTTTCAATGACGAAAATGTATAAAACATCTGTTTCTTCACAGAAGAATATCCGCAATCCGCAACAAGATACTCAACGTTTGACGGAAGCTTTTCGCCTCCCAGCAAAACAGTAATTGTACTGCCCATGCTCATTCCGTAAATAAAAATTCTCATATCAGCGCCAAACTCTTTGGTAACAAAATCAAGCCAGGCTCTGCAGTCTTCTGCTTCCTTAAGTCCGTAAGTAACATACTTACCTTCGCTTTTCCCGCATGCCCTCTGGTCTATTATAAAGCTACTGATTCCATGCTCATAAAAATACCGTGCTGCAGTAACAAACTCGCGTGTTCCGTTACTTTGAATTCCATGGATGCAAAATGCCATTTTATCAGAAGTCATCGGCCCTGCTTCGGTAGTCACCGTCTCTGCCACACCGTTCCCGGTTCCTGCCTTCACAGGCGCAGGCAAATACAAAGCGCGAAGCCTGAAACCCTCCGCACTTTTAATAAAATACTCTTTTGTGTCCTGCTGCTGCAGCCATTCCCAATCCTGCTTTCTGAGTTCACCCCTAAGCTTCTCATGCTCGGTATTCTTTGAATTCTTTATTGCAAAATCAAGATTGGCATGACCATTTGAAGTCAGATACAAAACTATCTCTGCAGTGACAATAAGCACCACAATAATAACCAGTAATGAAATTAATATAATCCACCCTAAAGTACTCATCTATTTCGCCTAAAACCTTTATTCATTCATGCCGCGTACATTTCGCTTTATTCTCTCTCAGGCAACGTACCATGCTTTGTACGAATCTTATCTGCATACATTTCCCGATCGGCAATCTTGTATATATCCCTAAAGAATGTATCCCCGGGGCTCCATTTCATTGCTGCATATCCAACTGCACAGGAAACCTCAAGTTCGTTGTCTATTCCATACTGTGCAAGTTCATTTGTGAAAATGGTCTTCAATTCAGAAATATCTCCGTCATAGCCGGTCAATATAACACCAAACTCGTCTCCTCCAAGGCGGAAACAATCCCCGATGTCGCCAAATACCTTCTGAATGGTTCTTGCTGTACCCACAATTAACTTATCACCCATCTGATGTCCGAGGGTGTCATTTGTCTTTTTAAGATTATTAAGGTCAAACATGAACAGGCTTACATCCACATTCTTATAGTCATTTTCCTGCATCTGTGAAAACTTAAGTTCAAATGCGGTACGATTCTTGAGCATGGTAAGTGAATCCGTATATGCAAGTTTCTTATAGATATCCATATACTTCTTCTCTTCTACCATCTTAATCTGCTCATAACCTATCAGAGCAAACAGAGTTGTTATGAATAATACAAATCCGATACTGAAAGCAACGGCATCATAGCCCTTGGAAGGTGCGCTGTACCAGCAGAGCAGACCTATAATGGCAGCAACTGCAATCTCAATA
Organism: Lachnospiraceae bacterium; assembly: GCA_045639685.1. Classification (GTDB taxonomy): domain Bacteria; phylum Bacillota; class Clostridia; order Lachnospirales; family Lachnospiraceae; genus Colinaster. The sequence goes on along the minus strand of JAZUDO010000056.1, from coordinate 12,747 downwards.
ATACCGACAAGCAGGAATTTGGACGAAATGCCGCTTTTCCATTCCTTGCATGCACATACTGTAACAATAACAATACAAATAATAATGTAAATGTGTGTGCACAGAAGCACATCCATTGGATCATACAGATTCAAAGCAAAGCCGAAGCAAATATTCAATGGCAGAACATATCCGACTTTACCCAATATCTCAAACAGTTTTTTCTTTTCGGGAATTATGCATTCACACATAATCATAAGCGGAATACAAATCATAGATAAGCATAAAAATGACACAAGACTCACGCCCTCATTACAGTTTGTCAAAAACTGCGGAACGTCTGAGCTGCATAATATCCAGGTTACAACAAGGAAATCAAATAACACAAAGCCTCTGATAAGCTTCAGCTGTTCCCTTGACCCGGAAATAATCTGATATATATTGATTCCGATTGCAATAAACATAATTGTAATCAGAACTGTAACTACAAGTATACGGAACATATTGTCATTAAGAATTTCTCTCTTAATCTCATCCGTATAACCTATATCAACAGCAGAAATATCTGCATTGACAGAATAGTATGGGGTAATGACAAGTTTCATTTCCTTGCCTGCCATTTGCGCATCAAGAGGAACAATAACTCTGATATTTCCTGTCATGCGACCAAACGGAAGCGGCATACGCGTACCATAGGAACCAACCGGTTTGCCATCAACGTAAACCTCATTGGCACTGTACAAGGACCTAAATGAAAGGCAATTGTTTTCAGGCAGTTCCTCCGGCAATGTGCAGGTAAGTTCAAACTGCTCACCTCTCTTAAATGGATGCGAATACGGAAGAACAATCTCCTCTGTTCCATTCAGCACGAACTCCCGAACAGACGTTATTTGCCCCGTTGAAGTAATTCTCGTTCGTTCATTGTCGCTGAAACAAAAAACATATATGCACAACGAAATAACAAATATCCATATGGCTGCTATCGCAATCCTTATATATTGGCCTGCCTTTCCATTTTTCATGCATTTCCCCTCTTTTTAACATCGGCACCTTTTGCCTTACCCCTTTATTCTATCATCATTTCTGTAACATATCTTCAACGTATGAAAAATTATTAAATTCAGCTGCAGTCTCACTCTTACTGCCATTTCCCATTGCAAACATTGCGTAGTAATTTCCGGTAAATGAGCCACCCACCTCGGTTGTAAGATAAACTGTCTCTCCTCTGCCCAGCTTGATACGTTCACCGGATGCATTTTCTCCCTCAATGGTGTAATAAAATGTATACCATTCCTTGTCGGATTCAATTTCAAATGTTATTGTATCGCTCTCCACCTCTGCCTCATATTCACGGGCGCAGAGACTTCCGATTCTTCTGTAGAAAATGACCTTGCGCTTTCCATTTTCCTGAATAAGCGCTGCCGCATAATGATGCTTGTGGTTCATGAATACGGTAAAGCCTGCTTCTTCACCATCCTTTATTGTCGGGAAATGCATAGTCACCTTTGCCTTTGTAACATGATCCCGCTGACGAATTCCGTACCATGCATAATTTGCACGGTCATACATATTACACTCATTTCCCCACATTTTCACGCAGTCATCGCTAATCTCGTACTGCTCCGCAATCGGATTGTAGAGATAGTTCCAGCACAAATCCGTGAAACTTCCCTGTGAAACATCGGCCTGTGAAACACTATTTTGTGAAACATTGTCCCGTGAAACACTGCCACATACATAATATATAGGTGCTGTATCCTGCTCATTTCCTGTAGGAAGCTTGTCTGTGTCATACTCCACATCAAGATTTCCGTTTAAGCCGAATACCGGCCAGTCCCCGCTCCAATCAACGGGAATCAGCATCGTTTCACGCCCCAGATTATGCTTGGGCGGATATGAAAATGTTCTTGTTCCCAGGCACACTGCCCACCAGTTTCCATTTTTGTCCTCAACAAGATCCGCATGTCCCACTGACTCTATTGGACGAAGAAGACTTCTGTTAGTCAATACAGGATTGTTTGGGCATACCTCGTAACCGCTGCGCAATTCTCTGCTGCGGGCCATTGTAATCATATGAGAACGCTCGGTGCCTCCCTCGGAAATCATCAGATAGTACCAGCCGTCCTTCTTGAAAATGTGCGGTCCCTCAGGGTATGCGCCTCCGGTTCCTTCCCAGAGAACGGACACCTCACCCACAAGCTTGCCTGACTCAAAATCAATCTCCGAAAGATAAATCTTATGATTTCCTGTTCCAACATAATAATCCTTTCCGTCATCATCAAAGAAAAATGACGGATCGATTCCCGGTGACTCCAAAAAAACAGGATCTGACCACTCTCCCGCAGGGTCCTTGGTCCACACATAGAAGTTGCCTGCATCACCATCCGCAGGAACCATATTGGTTGTTACCATGTAGAAAATTCCATCTTTATAACGAATGCTTGGAGCATAAATTCCTGATGCACTCTGCCTGTCACAGGGAACAAGTCCAAGCTGGTCGGGACGTGTAATACAGTGTCCAATCTGCTCCCAGTTAATCAAATCCCTGCTGTGTGAAACCGGTACAGCCGGGAAAAATTCAAATGTACTGTTAACAATGTAAAAATCATCCCCTGCTCTGCAAATGCTCGGGTCAGGATACATGCCTCTAAGAATCGGATTTTTGTATTTCATGTCTTATTACCTCACTTTTTTATTATCTTGTCTTTTTATTATCTTGTCCTTTTTATTATCTTGTCTTTTTTTATCTTCTGTCTTTTATTTTTCTTTTAATTGTTTCTCATTTTAACCACTATTTTCCCAAAGAAATCTCATCTATCTTCTTCAGTTCATCCTCTGAAAAATGCGTGTTTTCAATGCAACGTACACAATCTTCTATCTGCGACGGACGACTTGCTCCAATGAGTACGCTGGTAATTTCATCATCCTTAAGAATCCAGCTGAGCGCAAACTGCGCCAACGTCTGTCCACGCTGCAATGCCATTTCATTAAGCGCCATAACCATTTGCATACGACTTTCATTTACATCCGAAGCATGAAGGAATCTTCCGTCACGTCCTATTCTGCTGTCCTTTGGAATTCCATTAAAATACTTATCTGTAAGAACGCCCTGAGCAAGCGGTGAAAATGTAATCACACCCTTACCGGCCTTCTTTGCTTCCTTTTTGAGACCGTTATTTTCAATTGTTCTGTTTAAAATGTTGTAGCAGTTCTGGTTAATAATAAACGGCGTCTTAAGTTCTTCAAGAATTGCCTTGGCCCTAAGCATCGTCTCCCCGTCATAGTTGGAAATCCCAACATAAAGTGCCTTGCCCGAGCGAACTATCTGATCAAGTGCCGACATTGTCTCTTCAAGTGGCGTATTGGGATCCGGTCTGTGATGGTAGAAAATGTCCACATATTCCAGTCCAAGTCTCCCCAGGCTTTGGTCCAGACTTGAAATGAGATACTTGCGGCTTCCCCAGTCTCCATAGGGTCCCGGCCACATATCATATCCGGCCTTTGAAGAAATGATTAACTCATCTCTGTATGAACCGAAATCATCCCTAAGTACACGTCCCATATTGCTTTCAGCCGAACCGTACTCCGGTCCGTAATTGTTTGCCAGGTCAAAATGTGTGATTCCCAGGTCAAATGCGGTCCTGCACATTTCCCTCATATTTTCATAATTATCGTTTGTTCCGAAATTATGCCACATTCCCAGCGAAACATCGGGCAGAAGCAGGCCGGAATTGCCGCACCTTCTGTACTTCATTCTGTCATATCTCTTTTCACAAGCCTCGTAGTTTTCCATAACCCACACCTCATCTATTGGTTTACATAATTCTTTAGCAATTGAACTCTCTTACTAACCATCGCGGCAAGAGTATTTTGCGCTTCTGTCTTCTTTCGACTCGCAATGCATTGCTTAATTGCAATCAATTGTCTGTCAAATGCATCTGTTCCGGCTTCCTTCGCCTCCCTTTGCATTCTCTGGGCCGTCATGCCTGCCACCTGCCAGTTTCCATGCTCGATTGCCTGCCCCAGCTTCATAAAATCCTTACTCTTAAGAAACTCTTCTATTTCCATTTTTTCCATCCTTAATTTACTTACGCTCCATTCATGTTCACTCATGACTTCAGATTGTTCATGACTTCAGATTGCTCATGTCTTCAAATTGTTCATGTCTTCAGATTGTTCATGTCTTCAGATTGCTCTCTTCAATTAAAATTCACGCTCATGCTCCTTAAAGAAGTCATAATACGCTCTCACATTTTCCAGTTCGGTCCACCGCTTAATATCAACCGGGTTTTCATCGAGATCGTATATTTTGGCCCCCTTCATGGAAAGAAGAAACGGCGAATGTGTTGCAATAATAAACTGGCAGTTCCAGAATCTTGCCGAATCCTCCAGAAAACGCAGCAGTTCCTTCTGCTTTTCCGGTGACAGACTGTTCTCCGGCTCGTCAAGGAGATAAAGCGCATTTTCCTTAATGTGCTCCGAAAAGTAAATGAATGCAGATTCTCCGTTGGAATGCTCACGAACATTATCCATTACCATTTCTCTTGTAAAACCCGACTGGGTGCTCCTCCTTGCCAGATTAACCTTTTTCAATTTTTCATAATCATCAAGGGATTTAAACTCGAAATGCGAATACCTGGCATCACAATAATCCACCAGCAGTTCTTCTCTTTTCAGGTCAATTCCGTTATTGATGCAGCGCAAATTCAACATATAATCAAATACATCGTCACTGGTTACAATACGGCTCTCCTTCGGAATTGCCTGCCCTGTTTCAAACTTACAGTAATTCAGATAATCCTCATAGAAATTGGACCTGTTATAGACAGTGTCCCTCTGAAGCCCCAGCTTCTCGCAGATAATATTGAGCGCAGTAGACTTGCCGCAGCCATTTCCCCCGTAAAGAATTGTAACGGGTTCAAAATCAAGCTGCCGCAAACCGTGCTTTGTCAATATTCCAAAGGGATACCAGCTGTCATAGCAGGTTCTCCTTATTGAAAATCGGAAGTCATATTCCTGTTCCTGTGAAGCAAAAATAAATTTCGTAAGATACATAAATTTTTTCTAGTCCAGGCTGATTGTTGCACCGGCCTTTACAACATACTCCTTGTTATTGCATCTGAAATAAATATCTGTAGCTGTCGGATTAAAACACCCGGTCATACATGCGTCAAATATCAGCTGTTCAAATGCCTTTGCATAATCAAAAATCTCAATATTTGTAGCATACCATATGTCATCTTTTCCGCTGACAAGCTTCATAAAATTCTCAATAACATCCCAGTTATCATTTGCCTCAAATTCATAACTGTGTCCCCAAAGATAGAACAGTCTTGTGGACCATGGATTTTTCTCATCTACAAACTTCTCGGCCATTTCCATCAGCTTCGGATCATCATGATGAGCTGTAGGATTGAGGCGAAGCCAATCCTGAGGCATAAAGAAATTGCCGGTTGAATTAACAGTACGTGCATACTCAATGCCACAATTTTCAAGTACCTCAACAACCGTATCCGAATATGCTCCATATGGGTAAGCAAAGCCACGAACGAAGCAGCCAAACTGCTCTTCAAGTGCCTTCCTGTCTTCATATATTTCAGATGTTATGTTAACCGCAGACAAGCCCACCAGTCCCGGATGGGTATATCCGTGTGCGGCAACCTCCCATTCACAATTCTTATAAACCTCCGTCACCTTGGATTTGGGCATTCTTCTGTGAATTGTTCCCTGTTCATACACAACTTTCTCATCGGGATAACATCCGCTGTTAAGGTTAAAGGTTCCCTTTATACCATATTTCTTTGCCAGTTCTATAAGCTTAATATCCTGCTCAACTCCATCGTCATAGCTAAGTGTCAGTGCTTTATTCTTTCCATTCGGAAATTGCATTATTATTCCGGACATATCATTTTCTCCTTTTTAGTAACATTGGCGCATGCAAATTTTCCATTGGAAAAAGCACCGCCATTTTCCCCATCTTTATGTTATCAAATGGAGCAAAAGACGCAAGAGGAATGTTGAATAATGACAACAAATCCTTGAAAATTCGAATATGTGTTTTTACAAAACCTGCGAAATTTTTGATATAATACAATTTGGTAAATACCTTAACAATATCTTTCATTCATAGTAAAAATTCATAACCTGGGGAGGATATTATGGCCGACAATACAACAATTTCCGATGTTAATACAAATGGCACAATTATTACTGCAGACGGGAAAGAAATCCCAACACCGCCCTGGGCATGCGATATGCCCGAAGGTTCATATATTACAACCGCTCCCACCTTCAGGGTTGGAGAATATTTTGACCTGTATCACGAGGACATCTATGGCACCTTTTCAGACGAAGACAAGCCAAACTATTCATCGCTCAAATACTATTTCTATGATCCTACAGAGCACGGATATCCCAAGGGAAATAACTACCCTCTTCTGATTCATCTTCACGGAACAAGTAACGCCCTTGTAAGCAGTACCTGCATCAATTATTCCGGTGCGGAATTGTATGCCTCTCCGGCCTACCAGGCAGATATCCGTGGAGCTTATATCCTTGTTCCACTTGCCAATGAATATCGTGAAAATGACAGCGTTAAAGGCCACTGGTGCCGTGACTATATCAATGTACTTTATGATACAATAAATGACTTTATTGCCAAGCACACCAATGGTGTCGGCAAAAAATTTCTGTTTGGTAATTCATCCGGTGCAACAATGACCTTTTTGATGGGGGAAGCATATCCGGACTATTTTGATGCATTGATTCCTGTCGGTTCCTCTGCACTTCCGGGTTATGGCATTTTGGATAAATGGGAGGAAAACAACGTCAGCCTTTTCTTTGCTATTGGCAAACGGGATGAATTCAATGACTACAACGATACTGTGGTCCCTCATCTTCCCAAGCTCCAATCCATGAAGCACTGCTTTATATTTACGCCCGACTGGGTATATAACGGCGATAAGTGCATAGCATCAATCAATTTTGGAATTGAAATGGGTCAGCACTGCCTAGTAAATGCAATGCATGCGAATCTTATGTTTGACGACGGTACTCCCATGGAAGAAAGTCTTCCCAGAGGCGTAACCGGCTGGATAGATGAAGTTAACAGAGGCGGTCTCGGACTTGGACGCGAATATCCGCCCCATGGCGGATATATTAAAACAGGTCATGTTGAAATAGACGACAAATTTTCTGCTTCGGATGACGGAACTTTGGCTTCGGATAGCGGAGCTTTGGCTTCGGATGCTAGGATTTCACTCTTCTATGAGGAATACGGAAAAGGTGACAACATCATTCTCTCCGCTCAGGTAGGTTTCTATCATCGCGGAATGCACCAGCGTATGGCAGAGCTTGGATATCATGTATACTGCATTACCTTACGTGGATTTTTGCCCTCTTCTCTTATAACCGCTGATTACAAGGACAGATGGTATGACGTATTTGCTTCCGATGTCATCAGCTTTGCAGACGCAATGGGTATAAACAAATTCACATATATGGGTGCTTCTCACGGAGCCGGTGTCGGCTGGCATCTTATGCTTCAGGCCCAGGACAGAATCAATTCCTTTATTGCTATGGTTGCCGGACCTCACAGCCTCAAGGAAGGCACAATGTCATATCGTCAAATGCTCGAGCAGGGAATCATCAAATGCCCTCCTCCGTTTGACTCACCTATTGATAACGATGATGACAGACAGGCCCGTCGTGACTACAGGAACAGATGGATTACAACAGGGCCCCATGCCGTGGCTGAAGAACAGAAGCTTGATTACGGCCGTCCCATGATGCGCTTTGGATCCGAAGAAAAACTGTGTGAGGCACTTAAAACCATTTCCATTCCGGTATTGTACATCGGTGGTTATGACGATCCCATCAGCACTCCTGAATTGATGATGCGCTCGCTCGGATGCCTCCCTCACTGCAAGATGATTATCTATTCAAACTGCGGTCACAATATAGATACCGATTTGATTGAAGAAGTTTCGGATGAAGCAGACCGATTCATAAAGAATGCAAAAAAAACGGGAAGATACTATCTCCCCGTTGAACTTTAAATAAAATAAACAGTTTAAAATAAACAGTTTTTTGGCGCAAGCTATTAGTCTTCAGAATATATCTTACTTATTTTCTCTGCAAGTTTCTCTGCAAGCATCTTGTGACCTTCCGCAGAAAGATGCAGGCTGTCAAAATCACCTGCTGTAATATCAGCTGCAGCATTATAGAATTCACAATCAAACTGCTTTGCTACATTTTCATACCATGCACCAAGATCCTTTGATTTCTGAACCACATCATCCGTTGCGAAAAAAGGCGCAAAGATGGAAGTCTTTATTCCTTCCCCCAATGCAGGCGGAGCAACAATAAGTATTTTGAAATCAGGGAAGCAGAGATGATATTTACAATGAGACTTAACCTTGAGAATCAGGTTTTGAAGACTTCCCGCAATATCGGCTGCCGGAAGATTAAACTTGATTTTCAGGTCGTTTGTGCCAAGCATAACTATCAAAAGATTTGCCGGCTGCTGGGTTTCCAGCATGGGAAGCACATAATCAATTCCTGATTTTGTACCCCACTCCCAGGGATCTTCATTTGCAATGGTACGTCCGTTTTGACCTTCCTCAATTATCTTGTAATCATCTCCGAGAAGTGTTGCAAGTCTGCCTGTCCAACGTACGTCATCCGCAAATCTCCCGTTTCCCTCAGGGTCATATCCCCATGTATTAGAATCTCCGAAACATATAATTTTTCTCATATCATTCTCCTGTAAACAGTTTTATCTTTGCAATCATGTCCCCAAGTATATATCTTGAATCCACATCTGTATAAATAGTAATCTTCGGGCGTATCAACTTTTCCGCTTCGTCTGCTGCGTTCTCCTGTAAATTCCGCGAATCACCATTTTCAAAACTTGATGATGTATCCTGCCTGATTATCGGTGCCACAATTTCCTTGTAATGTCCGCACCATGGATTGAGCGCAATTGCTACAGCAGGTGAATCTCCCAGCGACCAGCTTTCTCCCTTTGTCCACTCCGCTTCTTTGGAATTATTGTATCTTACCATCTGCTCAAAAAGATGCTTTCCTATATTTCCGCATGGATATACTTCACACTGAAGTTCAGCCATGCCAATATTAATCGTTGAGTATACCGTTGATGGCACCAATGACAGATTAACACCGCTGGAAAGCACAATATTCGCCGCCTCGACATCATTTCCTGCGTTAAACTCACGATATGGAATTTCATTCATTTCTCCGTGAGTGCCGATCCAAATAACATTGACTCTGCTCACAATTTCCGGTGCCCGTAAAAATGCAGCAGCCAGATTGGTGACCGCTCCCTGGCAAAGAATATAAAGCGGATGCGAATCCTGCTGCAATGCCTCATCGATTATAAACTTTACCGCATCTGATTCATACACACCGCCAAGCGAACGTAGCGGTCCGCTCTCCCCCATGAAATGAGGTACATTAATCCATTTTGCAGTTTCCTGCTCTTCATCAGTATCCATTGCATAAAGAATATTCTCTATCTCTGCAAAGCTACGTTCAACAGAACCCTCGCAGTTAAAATGTTCTGCTACTATTCCTTTGACAATCAGCTTGGGTGATAAAAGAGCATGTACAATTGCAAATGGATCATCCGCCTCGCAGGCAGCGTCCGTGTCAATAATCACTCTGATTTTTTTGTAGTCATCAACATCAAACAATAATCCGTTTTCCATAATCCACCACTCGTATTATACTGTTAAGTCCAATAAGGCTTCTGGTCCTTATGGGTATATCCTTTAAGCTTAACCTGATAAATGCCATGTAACGACTCATAATGAGCCAACTTCTTTTCCTTCAGTTTGCCGGATGTTTTTACTTCGGCAAGCAGCTTCTCATATTTTGCAAAATCCGCCTGCGCATTATCCTTGTAGTTATTGGACATATTCATTTCAATATCGCGGATAAGCTGATCCATACGATATTCTTCATCAGATTTAAATAATCCCATAAGGCTCCTCCTGTCTATCTGTATCGCGCAATCCATAAAGGCTTTCTCCACTAAGGCTTTCTCCTCTAAGGCTTTCTCCTCTAAGGCTTTCTCTCCTCGGATTACTCCTCAAAGATTACTATGTCCTGAGGATTTCTCTCAAAATAGCTCTCCCTAAAAAGGATATATCCTCTAACGGAATACTCCAAAATATCCCCTGTAACTTCCGCTTCTCTAATAGTTTCTGACGTAATTATCAGCCTGCAATCCGATGAAAGATCAACCTCATCATATACATAAACATACTTTGTATCATTTTCTTCGCATCTTTGTTTCAGGTTATTGTATGCCTTTGTCAAATCAAATGTTCCAATTTCATAAGAATCCACACGGATACTAATCTGCGTAACATCAATTTTGCTCTCATAGTCGTAATTAATTGAGTCAAAACGTGTGAAATAATCGAACCCGCAAACAGGCGCAACGCATTCGTTGTCAGACAGCCCATAGTATACATATGATTGATTTTCCTTCACACCGCTGTCATCAATATTTTCTATTTTTTTCTTATCACTCTGACTTATGAACTTATCGATACAATCCTCTCCGTATTCACTAACCAGATACTCATAAGCCCCGAAAATTGCTTTCTTTCCTTCAGCATCTGTAGGTAATCCGGCTTTTACCGCCTTGACAATTATGTTCCTCTGGGATGAAATTGACACAGTATTAACATTTATCCCCGGAACAAGGCACACTACAACCGTAACCGCCATCATCACGAGAACAACTTTGTCTATATGCTTTCTCTTGAATGCATATACAACAGTATATACTATTTCCAGCACAATCAATACAATCCCCATGTATCTTGAAGGCGTTACACCGTATTCCTCAATTCTCACAAACAGAGAATATCCCTGTAATAGAATAAACGGTGCATACACAAATGGGAGAATATATGCGATTTTCTGTAATAAAGAATCCTTTGGGAATGCGGTACATGCAAATCCAACGGGAATGGCAGCAAAGAACAGTCCTGTTGTAATACCGAATATCTCATTTGACGGAATACCGGTAAACAGTGCCTTAATTATATACAGATAAATGATAACCGCCCCGATTATTGTCAATATTAGCATTGCATATTTAATCAGCGCCTCAAAAAACCGTCCTATCTCCTCCTTGAAATCGGTCATTGCCATGAGGAAACGTGGAGCCACATACAGCCCGATAATCAGTATCTGGGGAACCGCGTATACACCGGGAAAATCGGTAATTAACTCCTCAAATATCAGTGAAAGAATCAGAAAGCCAACTGCAAGTAAGCCCCAAACAATGCTAAGCTGAACAATCTGCGTGAAAACACTTACAAAAAACTTCTCAATGCTTTGTTCGCTTTCCTTATACCTGCAATAAAAAACAGAAAGGATAATGGTAACAAAATAGGCCATATTCCACGCAACCAGATAGTTGTCACCTATATTTCTAAATGACTGTATGGTATTACCAAAGCAGTTTTTTTCGGTGCTTACAGATACCAGCAGCCCCGACAGAGCAAGGACAACAAGAAACCCGCTGATTTTCTTCAATTTTCCATTTTTCTCAAAGAATTTTTTTACAAATGCTTCAACTCCGAAGAATCCGACTGTTCCATATACACAAAACAATAACCACCATACCATTACATTGTCCGCATGCGTGTTATAGAAACGATTATGTCCCTCAGAAAGAACGTCATAAACACAAGCCAGCACCATAGTAATTATTATCATTACCATTGTAACCGGATATGCTCCGAAAGCGGTTCCATATATCTTCTTTGTCTTGTCAACCATATCCTTAAATCTATTTTTCATCTTACTGTCCTCTTCAAAATTTCAGTAGTTCCAAACACGGACTTACCTCCACATTACAGGTCTGCAACCTTTTCATTTATATCATCTTCTGTTGCGGCCATAGCTCTTAACGTCTTCTCCAACAGTTCATCAAGTTCCCAACCCAGCTGCTCTGCTCCGCGAGCAATTATTTCACGTGAACAACCGGCTGCAAATCCTGCACTCTTGTACTTTTTCTTAAGAGACTTGAGTTCCATATCCTTAGTGCTCTTTGAAGGCCTTATAAGGGAAGCGGACCATATAAGTCCCGTAAGCTCATCAGCCGCAAACAAAATCTTCTCCATCTTATGAACAGGCTCAACATCGATAACTGTTCCGCTTAGAGTTTCAATTCCGAAGCCATGTGAACATACAGCATGAATAATGTCCTCCCCCACTCCTGCCTCGCGAAGCATTTCCGGAGCCTTTAAGCAATGCTCCTTTGGATAAAGTTCAAAATCAATGTCATGAAGTAAACCTACTATGCCCCAGTACTCTGCGTCTTCGCCAAAGCCTTCTTCCATGGCATACCATTTCATAACAGCCTCCACCGTAAGGGCGTGCTGCAAATGAAATGAATCCTTGTTATATTTTCTTAAAAGTTCCCATGCGTTATCTCTTGAAATGTGTTCCATATTATTAGTATCCTTACTTTAACATTTTTTCTCTTCCTATATTCCAAACAGCTCTGCTGTTTTTTCCATTCTGTTCGTAACCTTTACGCCAAAAGGGCAACGCTCCTCACAGCCCCTGCAACCCACACATTCCGAAGCGTGATGCTCAAGGGATTTATAATGGGATTTGACAGATTCCGGAACCGCTTTCTGCATAACAGCCAAATCGTAGAATTTGTTAACCATTGCAATATCAATCTCCATGGGACATGGCTTACAATGTCCACAGTATGTG
>JAZUDO010000055.1:0-75137 GCA_045639685.1 Lachnospiraceae bacterium | reverse complement strand
TCCTGAATCTGATTAAGCATAATCAATAACGCTATTTAGACCAGCACTGGTTGTGGTGGTCTTGTTTTGATACCTTCTTTTCAACCTGTATAAAATTTTCAATGTTCACTAATTTAGCCTTGACTTTTTATTTGCAGGCTTTAAAAATCGGCCCAGCAGATTTCCTTTTCCAAAATCCCTGCTGTATATATGGCAACTATCTTTTAATCTTCCTCAAACATCAGGTCAACTGTCCTGCCGTCTTTTGCCGCAACAGTATTGGAGAATATTTCCTTAACCTGAGGCAGATACACCGAAGGCTTTGGAAGTGACGGGCTGTAATGGGTAAGCCACATCTCCTTTACCTGCGCTTTGGCCGCAATCTCTGCTGCCTCATAAAATGTCATATGCTTGTGCTCTTTTGCTTTCTCGAGCATCTCAGGCTCACCGTACATTCCCTCTAGAATCAGTAAATCCGAACCTGCTGCATTTTCTGCTATGCTGTCGCAGGGACGTGTATCCGTACAATAGGTAACCTTCAATCCCTTTCTTTCGGGCCCCAATATCATATCCGATGTCAGTACTCTTCCATCCACTTCAATGGTTTCTCCCTTTTGAAGTCTGTTCCAGTACTTCATCTCAATATTGTTCTCTGAAGCCTTAATAGGATCAAATTTGCCGGCTCTGTCAATTTCAATGGAATATCCGTAGCATGCAACATTATGATTAACCTTGAAGGCATTGATTCTGTAGCCATTCATGGTAAATGACTGTTCTCTGCCTTCAATCTCTATATATTCAATTTCAAAGGGTAATTCCCTTGCAACAACTCTCAGGGACTCAACAACCTGCCTTATTCCCTTTGGTCCGATTATCGTAAGGGGTTCCGTTCTCTCTGCATTTCCCATGGTCAAAAGCATTCCGGGTAATCCGGAAATGTGATCCGCATGAAAATGAGTAAAGCACATCACATCGATGGGGTTCGGACTCCAGCCCTTTTCCTTAAGGGCAATCTGGGTTCCCTCACCGCAATCTATCAATATACAGGAGCCGTTATACCTTGCCATCATGGATGTAAGCCAACGATATGGCAAAGGCATCATTCCCCCGGTTCCGAGCAAACAAACTTCCAACATATATCTAATCTCTTTTCCACATAATCAGAGCATCCTCGACCGGCATCTCATAGAAATTCGGTCTCACTCCTTCAGAAACAAATCCAAGCTTCTCGTACAATCCTATAGCCGCCTTGTTGCCGGCCCGCACTTCCAATGTAAAATCCTTTACTCCAAAATCTCTCCCTGCCACACACATTGCTTCCTGCACCAGTTCATAGGCAACTCCACGTCTTCTGAACTTCTCATCCACTGCCACGTTACTGATATCAGCCTCACCGGCAACCGTTAACATTCCGCAGGTTCCCATCAGTTCATCTCCGTCAACAGCAACCATATAAAGTGCAAGGGGATTACTGATCATCTCTATAAATGATTCCCTGTGCCAGGGCATTGAAAATGTTTTTTCTTCAAGTCGACTCACTTGGTCAATGTCCTCTATCGTCATTCTTCTTATCTGAATCATCAGATGACCTCGCCCCGTTCAACTCTTTCTCTCTCCGCCTGTGAAAGACGAAGATATTCCGGTACATGCTCCGTTGCGCTCACTGCCTTTCCTTCCTCCAAGCCGATTTCTCCCAGCATAGCAACACTGGATGCACGCTGCCTATTCATATTGGCAGGAGCAAATACATAAGGAACCTTGCACAATTCCTTTATCTTCTCACTAAACACCGGAACGCCGTCTCCCAAAAAGACAACATCCCTTCCCAGTTCATTTAACTTATCTATCAAAGACTCTATCGGAACTGCACATTCCTCAAGAATAGTGTTCATGACACATGTGTCATCTTGTTTTTTAAATTCAAAAACTCCGGTATAGGTCTGGCTTCTTCTGGCATCCATAATCGGGCATACCAGCATTGAGGTTCCCCACATATTGGCCGCAAGTCCTGCCACCGTAGACACCGGAACAATCGGCTTGTTGTATGCCATGGCAAGTCCCTTTACTGTGGCAGAGCCGATTCTAAGCCCCGTAAATGACCCCGGTCCTGCCGCAACCGCTATGGCGTCAATATCACTCATATCCTCTTCCAGCATCTTTGACACTTCATCCAGCATGGGAAGCAGTGTCTGTGAATGAGTTTTCTTGTTGTTAATGGTATATTCAGCTTTTGTCACTCCGTTCTCGACAATGGCAACACTAGCAACCATTCCCGAAGAATCCATACCAAGTATCTTCATTTTAAACCTCAGTAATCGTTATTTTTCTGTAATCAAACCCTTTATCCAAGTCCTTTTCTATTTGCACATTTGTATATCGGTCCGGCAATATCTCTTCAATCAGATTTGCCCACTCAATCATGCTTACGCCATCGCCGTATACATACTCATCGAATCCAATCTCATCCATCTCGCTGACATCCCCGATTCGATACACATCAAAATGATAAAACGGAAGTCTTCCCTCATCATATACCTGCACTATTGTAAATGTAGGGGAACAGATATTGTCCTCTATTTCAAGTCCTTTGGCGAAGCCCTGGGTAAACACCGTCTTACCGACACCTAAATCGCCAATCAGGGTAAATACATCTCCGGGCTTTGCAGCCCTTCCCATGGATACCCCCAGTTCATATGTTTCTTTTTCACCAAATGATTCAATAATCTTTTCCATACAAACTTCCTACTGCTTAATCTTCACCTTCTGAGGATCCATATGCGTACATATCATCTCTATAAGCTGCATCCTTGTATCACCCAGTTCTCTCTTGGGGAATATCCATGCATTTTTCTTACCCGTTGCAATGATAATGCTCTGATTTGTTGAATATGCCTTGTACATATCCTTCCATTCAACAGTCATTGCATCATCACCCTGGCTTACCGTAACCCCTTCATCGTTAAGATGATAATGAAGCGGATTCTTAAAAGCAGGATTAAGAAGAATATTCTTCTTTGATCTCGTAAAAAGAGTAACCGGGCTGTAAAGCAGTATAACAATTCCGGCAATCAATAATGCTATATTACTTAAGTCTCTGGAATAGCCTGCAAGAAGTATTATCCCCGCAAAGGTTGCTATTACTCCGGAGAAGCTTGTATATGTATGGTGCATGTTGTAATCATACAATGCACTCGTAGTCATCTTAATATCAAAATCCAGTTCCATTCTTACCTCCGGTATGTGCCAAAATAACATACATACCCAATCATTGATTATATCATAAAAAAACCTGTCGGGAAACATTTCCGACAGGTTTTATTCCAAGTTTCTTTAATTGCTTTATTCCATATTTATTCATATCTCAGTGCTTCGATAGGATCCATTTTCGCAGCCTTGTTAGCCGGATAATATCCGAAGAAAATACCTATTGCCGTAGAGAATGTCAACGAGATAATGATACCTCTGACTGACGGAGCCACCGGGCATTCCAAAAGCTTTGCCGCCAGCATTCCCAATCCGCATCCCAGAATAATTCCTATTATTCCTCCGATTAGACAGATTACAATAGACTCAACAATAAACTGTGTTCTGATTGAGCTGTTCGGAGCTCCCAGAGCTTTTCGGGTACCGATTTCCCTGGTTCTTTCGGTAATGGATACAAGCATAATATTCATTACGCCGATACCGCCAACCAAAAGTGCTATTCCGGCAATGATGGCAATTCCTACCGTAAGTTTATTGGTAAGTGAAGATACCTCCTCAATCATGGAAGCCATACTCTGTGCCTCTACACAGAATATCTCATTGTTCCTATAGTATCTTTCCGTCATGTAATCCTCGATGTCCTTTACAAGGGCATTCTGGTCAACACCTTCCTTGGTCATGACCTGGAAATAGTAGAGATAATATGTATGAACTATATTCTCTGCCGTCTGCAGAGGAATATACATGCTCGTCCTTACGTCCTTTCCGGAAGTAATACCCATGGATGCCATCATATCTTCATACTCATATATTCCGACAACGGAAAACTGCATAAGCTTTCCGTCAAGTTCAACCTTTACAACAGAGCCCAGTGCCGCATCATTGTCACCCTCAAACATATTTTCAACAAACCTGTCCGAAACTATGGCAACCTTCGATGCACTGTCGGTCTCTGCAAGGGTAAAATATCTTCCTGCCACAAGCTTGGTATCATTTATCATAAAGGTTCCCAGGCTGCATCCTCCGAGAGTAATGTTGGCATATTTTTCTTCCTCGGTAACCTGTGCATCGCCTATTTCAATCGTATAACTTATTGCGGCAATCTTATCCTCAAATTTCTTTCCCATATCCATAACCATTTCCTTGGTTATGCAATCATCATCGGTAATATACACATCTCCCTCGTAATCGTCCCTGACCGACAGGGCCACATCAATGTTATTGACGCCAAAGCCGGATAAGGTGGAAGTCAGTTCCTTGGAAATGGAATCACCCACCGTCATAATGGCGATAACCGAAGAAATGCCTATGATAATGCCCAGCATGGTAAGAAGGGCTCTCATTTTGTTTGCCTTCAGACTGGAAAGCGCAAGTCGCATATTTTCAAAGAAAAGTGTCATCTTCCCTTGCCCTGCCTTTCCCCGATTATCTCTCCGTCCTTGAGAGTAATCAGTCTTTCTGTTTCCTCAGCAAGCTCCGGTGAATGAGTAATCAGTACAATTGTTTTGCCCTGTTCGTCATGAAGCTTATGAAATATATCCATGACCTTACGCCCGGTCTGGGAATCAAGAGCTCCTGTGGGCTCATCCGCAAGAATGATTGCAGGATTATTGGCCATGGCCCTTGCTATTGCAACCCTCTGCTTCTGTCCGCCGGACAATTCCTCCGGCAAATGCTTCATTCGATCGCCCATTTCAACAAGTTCCATAAGTTCCATGGCTCTTTCATTTCTCTCTTTTCTGGACATACCCGCATATAGCATGGGCATTTCCACATTACGAAGAGCGCTTGTCTTGGATATCAGATTATAGGTCTGAAATACAAATCCGATTTTTTTGTTTCTAATTCCCGACAATTCTCTGTCGGATGCTTTATCTATATCCACGCCGTCAAGGTTATAATGCCCTGCTGTTGGCCTGTCAAGGGCGCCTATAATGTTCATCAGTGTTGATTTTCCCGAACCCGATGCTCCCACTATGGCCACAAATTCACCCTCGTAAACCGTCAGGTCAATTCCCTTAAGTACCTCAAGTTCATTGGGTGTACCGATGAAGTACTTCTTCGATATTCCCTTTAAAGTGATAATTGGCTTTTTCTCTTCCGTTGGCTTTTTTTCTTCCGTTGGCTTTGCGTCTTCTATCGGCTTTTTCTCTTCCATTAGAAACCTCCCGTTACTCCGGCTTCCTCAAGATAAGCACCGATTTCAGCATATGCACCGCCGTTTGGAACAATTACTTCCTGACCTTCTTCAATACCGTCGCCTATAATTTCAACGTAGTAATCCCCTTCAATACCTCTGGTGATATATACCTTGTGACTTTCATATGTTACTTCACCCGACTCAAGCTTCTTGGCGTCCTCTTCAGAAACAGAAGTCGGATCAGTCAGCATTTTCGAAGAATCGATCGGTCTTCCGCTGTCAAGTATCTCAACGAATTCTCTTCCGTCCTCTTCTTCCTTCTGAATTGCTTCGGCAGGAACCGTCATTACGCCTTCCTTTTTCTCATTTACAATCTCAATCTTGGCCGTCATATCAAGTCTGATATCATCGTTCGGTGTGTCAACGGTGATGCGTACTTCATATTTAACACTGCTTGACGTCATATCTGCCGTCGCATGAGGAGCTATTGACTTAACAGTTCCCGAAAGTTCCTCAGAGCCTGTTCCGTTTGTCTTTATTATTACGCTTTGACCAACAGAAACACTGGGAATATCAAACTCGTCTATCTGGGCAGCAACTTCATATTTTGAAGTATCCTCAATTGTAACGATTGCTCCGCCCATATATGTGTCGCCCTCAATAACATTCACAGCCGTTACCGTTCCTCCGATAGTTGCGGTAACAACACAGCTGTGAAGCTGATCTTCTATCTGTCTTATTGTTCTGTCATCTCCGATTGTTGCTGTGCTTGCAGACAGTCTGCTGTTTTTAAGGCTGTCAGCACGGGCTGCAACGCTCATATCATCGTTGCGCTTCATATCATCAATGCTGCGCAATGTTCTGTTATATGTATCAAGCTGTGATTCAACAGTTTTAATCTTTGCTTCATAAATGGATTTTGCAGATTCTTCTTTGGCCTTTGCTGCCTCATATTCTGCCTTTGCCTGTGCATATGCAGCTTCTGCCGCAGCTTTCTTGGCTGCGTTCATTTCTCCCGGAGCACTGATAACAGCATTGTAATTTGAAACAGCCTGTTCAAAAGAGGATGCCTTAACGCTCAATTCCGAAAGTCTTGCTTCTATTTCCGCCCTTACCTCCGGAACATCACCGGTGTAGCAATCAGTTGCAACCAAAGAAGCATTTCTTGAAACCGTCATTGAATATTCGTTGATGATGTCAGCAGTGGTTGTGGCAGAAAATGCTGCAACCGCTGACGGAGTGTTTTCTCCAATCGAAGAACGATATGACTCCAATGCGGATACCGTCGAATTATAGGCATCCTTTGCCGTTGCAATCTCAGCTTCTGCTGCAGCAAGCATAGTCGCATCGGGAGCTCCGTTTTTCGCACTCTTAGCGGAATTAAGTGCAGCTTCCGCGCTGTTCATTTTATTCTTCGCATTGTTTGCTTCATTGGAAGCATTGTTATAATCCGTCTCTGCTTCCGAACATTCATCTGCCGCGCTCAAATACTGATTATATGCAGAATTCTTATCCTCAACACCTCTTTGTGCATCTATATCACGAGTGGTAATTGCATCATTTAAGTTTCTGTTCGAAGATTCAAGATCAATGCTTGTTCTTCCTGCATCAGCGTTCTTTCCCGTCTGTGCCTCAGCAAGCTGTGTTTCCAGTTCTTCACCGTCAAGCAGGCAGATTACATCCCCCGCATTGACTTTATCACCAACAGCCACGTTCAGTTCCTTAATGTCAACTCCGGTTACGGTTGTGCTTATGGTTCTCTCCTCAGAAGCAACAATTCGTCCCGTAGCGGTTACACTGTTAATAATATCTCTTACTTCTATCGTTTCCGTAGTTGCAGAATTGGCTGTGTTCTCCAAAAGGCTCTGAGCCTGACCCACCAGGTTCTTTACATAGATAACAAGTGCCACAACTGCCGCAAGAATTACTCCGATAATAACTAATTTCTTATGTTCCTTAATAAAGCCAAAAAACTTTTTCATTGAATTTCTTCCTTTGTCCCCTTTAAGTAATCTATTTCCTGTCCTTTAAAACCGGGCTGAGTTTCTTATATATCAACATGGTAATAACCGATATAACCGCGCCCTTAAGAAGATTAAAGGGTGCGACCGCCCAAAGAATAAATGTTGTCAAATCAGTTATGTTCTTATTGACTGCAGTTCCCATTTCCACTATTGCCTCTATGGGCATTCCATACATAGCCGCAAAGGTAGGTATAAGATAAAAAGCATTGAAAAGTGAACCGACAATCGTAATGATTATTGCACCTGCCACGCAGGAAACAATCGCATTTTTCTTTGTTTTCTTCAGTCTGTATATAATCGAAGCCGGAAGCACAAAGCTGCAGCCCACAACAAAGTTAGCAAGCTCACCCACAAAAGCAGAGGATGTACCTTTGATAAACGTCTTTAAGACAATCTTTATAAACTCGGTCATGACAGCAGCCACCGGTCCGTATGCAAATCCCACAATCAATGCAGGCAGCTCGGAAAAATCAAATTTGTAAATTCCGGGTGGTGCAAAGGGAAGACCGAACTCCAGCACCATAAGTATTGCCGATATAGCAGAAAACAGACCAACAACCACAACCTTTTTAGTGGACAGTATTCGTTCTGTTTCCTTGTTTTTGTTCTTTGCTATTTTCTCTACCGCATATGCTATTACAAACATCAACAGAATGATGCCTGCAAATTCAAGCACAAATACAGCATTTTCTGCCATCGCAGATATAGTTTCCTTCATAAATATACTCCCTATAATGAACCTTATCCCAGTTGAGTAAAATACAAATCATGCGCTCTCTGATATTCTTCGTTGTACTGCTTGTCATTACCCTGATGAAGAGATGACACATATGTATGGGCCATGGACTCATGTTCAGGATTAACACGGATAATTGTAGCAATACCCACATTCGAGCAGGTATCCGAAACACGACCTGCATTTGTAAGTATCTCCAGGAAAATGATTCCGCCTCTGACGCTACAGTTACCTTCACGAAGTCGTTTGAGATGGTTATCATGAATGGTATTGCACAAATCATTCATAACACCTTCAAGAGGCTCTATATGTGCAGCCGCATCAACATCACGTTTTGAAAAAGCACGCTTTGCATAATCCATAGTATTGTTAAGAAGAAGGCGAACAAGTGAAAGCTCCTTGAGTGCCGTATCCGTAAGTTCGATTCCTTCATTCTGAAGGTCCTTTGCCGAATCAGCAATATGAACCGCATAATCACCCAGATGCTCGAACTCGGATACAAGCTTATGATATTGGGTAAGTATTCTCATAAACCTGTCTTCCGTTATATGTGGAGAAAGTGAAACAAGATAATTGTCAACCTTATCGGTAAGCATATCTATATTCTCTTCCTCAGCAAGTATTTCCTTATATACACCATCGTCAAATTTTACTACCAGGTCAAATGCCTTATTAATACTCTCATAAGAAGAATTAAGCATAGTATTCAATATATCGTAGCAGCTGTTAAGCGCAATAGCCGGCATAGAGAAGAATACCGGGTTAAGAGCTGATATTTTCTCCGCATATTTACCGCTTAATGCTTCATCTTCAGATTTAACAATTCTGTCACAAAGCTTCTTTATGGATTTTGCAAATGGAAAGATTATAACCGAGCATCCCAAATTGAAGATGGTATTGGTATTGGCAATTCCACCGGGTGTAAGGGATGAATTCCACAATGAATCCAGCAGACCCAGCTTATGTACTATTGTAACAGCAATAATAACTATGATTGTTTCACTCAGATTAAAAAGAATATTGAAGATACCTACCTTTTTGGCCTCGGGCTTTGCACCTATTGAACAAACAATAGCCGTTGTAACACAGTCACCCAGGTAAATACCGGCGATACATATATATATGGATTTGAAGGGAATCTCCCATGCCTTCGAAAATGCCTGCAAAATACCTATCGTTGCAGAGGAACTCTGGAGTACAAATGCAACACCCGCGCCTGAAAGATAACCGATAGCAGGATTGTCTCCCATGCTGGTAAACAGTTTCTCTATAAATCCACCGTTTGTGAATTCGGAAACAGCACTGGTCATATTAAGCAAGCCGGAAAACAATATACCGAATCCCACTGCAATATTTCCAACATTATCAGATTTTGAAAACTTGAAAAACATAATGAGCACTATGCCTATTATCAAGGCAAGCGGTGCAAGGGTTGACGGCTGAAAGAATCGTAAAAACGATCCGGATTCAGCCTCAATATCAAGAAGTCTTATGATTTGTCCCGTTACGGTAGTACCGACGTTGGCCCCCATAACTATTCCCAAAGACTGGTCCAAACTGATTATTCCGGCAGCAACAAGACCGGACGTAATAACAATTGTAGCTGTTGATGACTGGATGATAGCGGTAACGGCTATACCCAGCAGAAATGCTTTAAAAAAGTTATCCGTAACCTTGCCCATAACCGTCTTAAGGGTACCTGAAGAGCCTTCCTTCAAATTATTACCCATAAGCCTCATTCCGTAAAGGAACATGGCAAGACCACCCATCAATGAAATAACGCTAAATACGTATTGCATAATTCACCTCGTGCATTCCAATCCAACAACGCCAAGGTAATTATACCTACGGAACATCCAAAAGTCTATTAGCACTTTGAAACAAGTTTTTTATATTCTTCCATGGAAATCATGACATAATCAACATCATGCTTTTCCATATACTTTCCCGCACGCTCTTCATCAAGCGCCATGGTAGCCTTATAGCCCTGTAAGAGTTTCCTGTGTTCATCCAATTTTTCCTTGGAACCGTCAATTACCACAAGTGACGGACCCACTGCGGGTGACTCCTTGGCTTGAGCCTCCGTTCCGCCTTGGATTTCAGGCTTTTCTCCTGTCATCTTTTCATCCGTTGCATTTTCCGAAGATGCTTTATCCTCTGCAGGCTTATCTTCCACTTTGCTCCTTGGGAGATAAGTGAACAGAAGCTTCTCAAGATTTTCGTACTTGACAGGCTTGGTCATATAATCGTCAAAGCCAAAGGCCATATATTTTTCACGAGAACCGATTATTGCATCTGCAGTAAGCATAATAACCGGTGTATCTCCTATAAGATCCTCTCCACGCAAGTTTTGCAGTGTCTCTATTCCGTTCATCTCCGGCATCATTCTGTCCATAAAGATAACGTCATATTCCCTTTTCCTGCAAAGTTCTATACTTTCAGCGCCACTCTCCGCAACGTCAATATCTATTTCGGTAATGCTCAAAAGTTCGGCAAAAACCTGAAGGTTCATCTCGTTATCATCAACCACAAGCACTCTCGCCTTTGGTGCGTAAAGCTTTGGTTCATACTCCTTCTCTTCTTCAACCGCAATAATACGTGCCATCTGAAGATTGCCGATTCCTGTGGCATCCACACATTCCTGCTCTATATTAACCGTAAATGTACTTCCCTTGCCGTACACACTTTCCACTTCAACGGTTCCGCCCATAAGCTCAACAAACTGCTTTGTCAAAGCCAGTCCAAGACCTGTTCCCTCAAAATGTCTGTTCTTCTTTTCGTCAAGTCTTCTAAAGCTCTCAAACAGCAGATGCATATCCTCCTGTCTGATTCCTATTCCGGTATCCTTAACCTTCGCGGTAATCTTAACAGTATCCCTCTTTGACGGATTCTCTGCCTTTTCGATGGAATAAGTCACATCAACAACTATTCCGCCTTCCTGTGTATACTTTATAGCATTATTGACGAGATTAAGCATAACCTGTCTGATTCTTACTTCATCACCATACAGTCTTGAGGGGAAATCCTCCGATATATTAATCTTCAGAGCAAGATGCTTATCATTGGCCTTTACCCTTGTCATATTGGATACGTCCTCAATAATTCTTGCTGTTGCATATTCAACATTAACAAGTTCCATCTTTCCCGACTCGATTTTGGAAAGATCAAGGATATCGTTGATAATTGCAAGAAGTGTATTACCGGCGCTCTTTATTCTCTTTGCATGAAGCAGCGTCTTGGCATCCTTGCTCTCTCTGATAATAATCTCATCAAGACCAAGAATGGAATTAAGAGGTGTTCTTATTTCATGGGACATATTTGCAAGGAAGCTGTCCTTGGCTTTGGTGGCACTTTCAGCCTCCTCCTTTGCCTCGCTCAGTTCACGCATGGTTTTCATCAAATTAATGTAATCCGGTGTTTCCAGTGTAAATGTCATACTTAAGATTGCGAGAGAAGAGAAAAAATATGAAAGGAATATATCCGGGAAAAAGAAAAACTGCAATCCGGTTCCCAAAATCATGAATATGGTATATATAAGCATTGCCATCATCTGACCAACGGTCAGATATTTTCTCTTTGCAAAAATGTAATAATTGGAAAAGATTACAAAAGCCATGGGCACAACAAATACGATAGGATAGATGCCCACGCGCATATAGTTTCCGGCTTCATCAAAGGTAAAAATGAAAGGCCTGAACGCATTAATTACAAATAAAGCTGAATATATTACAAGAATGGTCAAACCCCAAACGCTTCCCTTAACAGCCGCTTCAGAAGAAGCTTTCTGGGCAACATATATTTTGATGTACTGTACGATGGAATAACTGCAGACCGCACCTGCTATGAAACAGCAGGAGTTAATCAGATAATTTAAGGAATCCGGTATCAGACCCGGATATGTATAAAAATAGACTGTAAGCGCATCAAGAGATGCCGCAAGCAGATTAAGAAGTATTACTTTTTTAAATTCTTTTACACTGTAGGTTCCTGTATAATGAACTGAAATAAAAAACAGAAGCAGTGCTTCAATTATTATTCCCGATATCTCATAATCGATATTATATATCAGCATATTTTTACACCCACATTATTCATAGATGGAATCAAGGGCATTTCTGATTGTTGCATACGCCTCTTCAAACATATACCCTTCAATATTCTCCCCTGCTTCCTTAAGCCTTCTCTTAAGCGTAATCCTAAAGGGATACTTCATAAGTTCTTTAAGCAATTTGGAAGCCAAATCTCCGTCATAATCATCCAAAGCCTGAAGGAGTCTTTCACCGATTTCACAAGCTTCAAACTCTGACATTTCACCCGGAATATGAACCGGTTCCATCTCGCCATAAGGCTTTATAATCTCCATAAGAACCATATAACTGTCCATAAGTTCAGGTAGTCTTGCCGTTATCTCATCTATCTTACCGGACTTTCCCATCTCTTCGAATTCTTCCGCCAAATCAGCAAAAGAATTGGCACCAATCATACGTGAATTACCCTTAAGCGCATGAACAGCAATCGTAAAGCCGTCATTATTGCCGTCCTCACTTGGCACCAGAAGTTTCCGTCTGTTCTTGTCATACATCTTGTAAAATCTTTGAAGCATACTGAGATATCTGTTTTCATCAGCGCAAAAACCGATACCGGCTTTCACATCAATACCCCGTTCTTCCAAATAGCTAAAATCCATATTACTGTCCCCTTTGAGCAATGCTATGCATCGCCTATATATTTTACCATTGAAGTTGCATGGTTTGCAAGTGCCCTATTCCGCCAACGCCGCATGTACCTGCCATGCCACAGCCGACATTTCGCCCACACTTCTTTCCGAGGTTTCAAGTACTATAACATCTGCCTGCCTTATTGTATCTTTTACCGTTTCATTCGAAACGGAATTCTTGTGAATAAATACCACATGATCAAAATTGGGGGCTATGTACGGAAGCATATGCATCTTGCAGGAGTCTCCGATAAGCACAAGCATTTTATGATTTTCCGACTGAGATGTAATATCAATTCTGCTTACATCGCTGAAAAATGACTCACTCGAAAACACACCCACATGATTCATGTAGCCAACATCGTAGTTTGTATCGTAGGCATATTCATCCCCGGTCAATCCGCTTAGAAGAACAAGATCACCGCTTTCTATGGTAACCGGCGCCGTGTATATACTGTCCAATGATGGTACAGCCACCCCAAGTGAAGAAAGCAACGGAGCCGTACCGATATATCCTCCGGCTGCATTCCAATGAGTATCATGTTTATAGTACAACTGATATTTTTCTTTGTTTCGCATCAGTTCATCCTTGGGATATATAAATGTCACAGACGAATTTGCGGCCATATAACTGCATATCTGCTGAGTCAGACAAATATCACCGTTTCGCTGGGTCTTCGGATAATACTCCGGATATATGGTTTCCTTTTCCGGAATTACGATGCAGCGCAGTTCCTTTCCTGCAAAATCACAGTCTGTTTTCAGCGAAATGAATGGTGATGCGTAATTGGCCAGTTCATTTTCATCCTTCAGATTGGTTCTTGCAAAAGTCTCAATATTTCTGGAATCCGCAAAGAACAGCCAGTTCTCCGCTCCCGGAATAACCTTCTCACCTATAACTCTCATGGGAAGTTCTGAGGTGTCGGGGTCCGTTACCGGAATTTCCGGTTCTTCCTCACCCTCTCCCGTTTCTTCTTCTACTTCATCATTTTCTGTTTCTGTATTGTCTTCCTCTGTATCTTCTGTCTGTTCATCGTCCGGCTCCACCTCTGTGGTTTCAGTTCCTGTCATTGACAATGTCTCCCCAGACACTTCCTCTGTAAATTCAGTATCTCCATCTCCGTCGGCATCATTGCCCTTTCCGAACAAATGCAGGTCCCAAAAGCTTGTTTTGGGTGGTTCAACCGTTTCAGGGGTTGCATCCTGTATTCCCGCCGCCGCCACCATGGAGGTTTCTTCGGTTTTCACATATTTCTTTTCCAAAAAATTGTTGTACGGTCTCTCGACTATACCGGTCAATCTTTTATTGGCAGTAATGATTTTTGAACGGAATGGAACTCTGTCATTGTAGTAATTCTCCAGCTCCGCAGCTATTGACACCGCTGTCATTTCATCTGAGATTTCATTTTTCTCACGCTTCTCTCCCACATCACTGTTCACAGTCTCCATAATATTCAGGCCGCAGCAATCCAAAGCCATAATGATGCCCCAACTTAAGGTGGGAACCACCAGCATGGCTATAAAAAGCACTATGGATATTTTTTTAATTTTCTCCATATTTGCGTCCTCTCTACAGTCAAAACATGAAATAAATAAAAGGATTGTATGTACTGCCAACCAAAAGCAGCAGGGAAGCTGCCAATATTCCGATTTCACAAATAACATTAAGCAGAAGCACTGACTTTTCACTTACTTTATCCGAAAAGTATCTTCCATAGATTGCCTGAGCCGGTCCCATCAGAATAATTCCAAAAGCAATAGCCAGAATACCTTTCATGGACAGAAATGATTCCGGTATAAGGGACGAATTACCTTTGCTAAACAGTCTTGAATAGTAAAGGCAAGCCGAGCCAATACTGTCGGCCCTGAAAAGAACCCAGCAAAGTGACACCACAAGCATGGTATATATATAGTTTATCGGCTTAATTGGATTTTTCTCCAGTAGTTTTCCAAGTCCCAGCCTTTCTGCAACCAGAATAATTCCATAAATGATTCCCCAAAGGAAGAAAGAATATTCCGCACCGTGCCATATTCCTGTAAGCAGGAAAACTATAAATATGTTAAGACAGGTTCTCGGAAGGCCTTTTCTGTTTCCTCCCAAAGGAATATAGACATAATCCCTGAACCAACCCGAAAGCGACATATGCCATCTTCTCCAGAAATCCCTGATTGAAAGAGCCATGTAAGGATAATTAAAGTTCTCGGCAAAGGAAAATCCAAACATTCTCCCAAGCCCTATGGCCATATCCGAATATCCCGAAAAGTCATAATATATCTGCAATGTATATGCCAGGATTCCCAGCCATGCCACAGACGCGCCCATTGACGCCACATCTCCGTCAAATATTTTGTCTGCGATTTCCGCGCAGGAATTGGCCAGCAGCACCTTCTTACCAAGGCCGTAGCAAAACCGCTTTACCCCCTCGGAAAACATATCCAGGCTTTCTTTTCTTCCCCTCAGCTGACTTCTGATATCCTTAAACTTAACAATTGGGCCCGCCACAAGCTGGGGGAAAAATACAACATAAAGAGAAAAATCAAGGAAATTTTTAAGTGTCTCGACTTCTCCGCGGTATACGTCAATAACATAAGACATTGCCTGAAATGTAAAGAAGGAAATACCTATGGGTAATGCTATCTCAGACCAGTTCTTCGCTTCCAGTACAGATGCAAGCATATTTGCATACTTAAAAACAAAGAGAATAAGCAGATTAAGCGATATAGTTATCACAAGAACAGATTTCTTCCGGTACTCATCACATTTTTCCAGTACACGTCCGGATGTATAGTCAATAACAGTAATACCACACAGAATTCCAAGATAATACACTCCACCCCAGGCATAGAAAAACAGACTGGCAAGAAGAAGCCAGACATTCTTCGCTGTCATTTTTACAGATTCATTTCCCCAAGACAGGCGTCCGATAATGTAATAGCCCAAAAGGACTATCGGCAGGAAGCACCACAGGAAAACCATTGAACTGAATACCATCTGCGTACCTCAAAACTATTTGAAATCCATAATCAGATATTAATGGGAAGAAATGCCGCAACAACGGCAAGTATCACAGCAGGAAGCAGATTTGCCACCCTTACCTTCTTTCCCCATACAAGATTCATTCCCACACAAAAGATAAGTATCGACCCTACCATGCTGAGATAGTTCATGGCCAGGTCCGTCATAACCGGTTTTAAAAATGTTGCAAGAAGGGTAATAGCACCCTCAAGAATAAATACTGGAATCGCCGAAAATGCGCATCCCTTTCCCTTGGACGCCGTCATTACCATAATGATTATAAGGTCAAGAATCGATTTGATTCCAAGTATCGACCAGTCCCCCAAAAGTCCGTCCTGAATGGATCCGACTATTGCCATGGCACCGATACATACAGTAAGGGAGGCTGTAACAAATGCATCCACAAACTGCTTGTCCTTTGCATTTCCGGTCTTCTGTTTCAGCCATTCACCGAAACGTTCAAATCGATCTTCTATATCTATTATTTCTCCCAAAAGGCCGCCCAGAGTAAGACAGAGAACAATCAACATGGCATGAACACTGACCACGCCTTCACCACTGACCTCAAGCATCCCCTCAAGTGCACCTGCAGTACCTATAAACAAAACGCTGACTCCGCAAGCCATATTGAGAGTATCACGATGACGTTCCTTAAGAAGACTTCCCGACAAAAGTCCCAGAACACCGCCTGCGATTATCGCTCCCGTGTTTATTATTGTTCCCAAGCCAAACATAGAACTGTTCTATCCTCCGGTCACTCACAAATTCGTCTTTATTTTACTACAGTTTATCCGTAAAAAAAAGATATCTTGGGGTCTGTCCCCAAGATATCTTTTTATCATTAATATTTACCCATATCGGAATTGAGTGATATTATCTGTTCAAAGTTCTGATGTGTATTCTTTCTGGAAGCCGTGGCTTTGTTCTTCTTTTCGCGGCCAAGATCGTACTTATCAAGCATTTCCTTCATTCTGGTAACCTGATTCATCAGCTCACTGCTTGCCTCGGCACATTCTTCGCTGGTTGCGGAATTGGTCTGAACAACAACGGATATCTGTCCGACCGCCTGGTCAATCTGGTCGATTGCCGTTGCCTGATATTTTGAAGAATCCGCAATATCCGATACAAGTTCTCCGCTTTCGGAAACCATCTTTGACAGTTCATCAAGCGATTTCGCTGTCTCATCCGCAATAGAGGATCCGGCATTCACCGTCTTGATTGATTCCTCAATCAGCTCTGCGGTTTCAGCTGCTGCCTTGGCACTCTTTGCCGCAAGATTTCTTACCTCCTCGGCAACTACGGCAAACCCCATTCCCGCATCACCTGCCCTTGCTGCTTCAACTGCAGCGTTGAGAGCAAGAATATTGGTCTGGAAAGCAATATCATCTATAACCTTAATAATCTTTGAAATACTTTCGCTTGAAGTATTGATAGCGTTCATGGCCTCTATCATCTGTGCCATTCTCTCATTTCCCGTTCTCATCTCTTCAAGTGTCTTTTTCATAAGTTCTGCCGCATCATCGGCTTCTCTCGAGTTGGCTCTTGTCTTCTCGGCGACATCGCTTATGGAAGCCGTAATCTGCTGAATGGCACTTGCCTGCTCTGTAGATCCCTGTGCCAGCGCTTCGGATGCCTGAGCAACCTCAGATGCACTGTACATTACCGTGTCGGCAGCATCATCAATACCACAAAGAGCTTCTCTGTTGGAGCTTACAAGCTTCTGCAACGAATTACCAAGCATATCCCTTTCAGACTTGGGTGTTACCTTAACCGTAAGATCACCGCCGGCAACCGCTTCTACAACGGTATTGTTCTGTCTGTTGTATTCAATCAGATCTGCAAAACTCTGATAAAGAACAGAAAATTCGTCTTCCGCATATTTCTTAAATTCAACCTCCGGATCGCCCTCCGCAAGTTTTACGCTGGCATCCGAAAGAGATGCTATTGGACGTTTAATACCTTTTATAACTCTGTAAATTAAAATATAGAATACAACTGTTACCGCTATTGCAATAAAGATTGCATTTATTCCGAAGGCATTAACCAGCTTTTCGGGATTTTCCATTTTCTCCATGGTCTTCATTATTATGAAGCTCGCTCCCAGTAATGCTATAAATACCGTAAGAATAATGGCCAGTGTAATAATAAGTCTCTTTTTTAATGTTGTTTTACTCATCGTAAATCCCCCCCGTTTTATGAATTTGTTTCGTCTTCCGACGTTTTTGAAGCAACTGTTTCCAGCGTTTTAATGTCATCATGAAGAAGTTTTTCCGGATCAAGCAAAAGTTTTACTTTGTCCCCCACCTTACCTATTGCGTATACGTAACGGTCCTTTGAAGACTTCTCCGTTTGTCCCAGCGTCGGTGCCGGCAAGAGATTATCCTCTGTTATCTCCACCACCTCTGCAATCTTCTCAACAATAAGCCCAACCTCTGTTCCTCCGACATTGATAACAATGATACATGTCCTGTCATTGTACTCAAAGGGTTCCTGCTTAAACCTGAGCCTTACATCAATTACCGGTATTATCTTTCCCCTAAGATTAATAAGTCCTTTGATGTAGTCCTCCGTTTCCGGTACCTGTGTGATATCCTGTGCCACAATTATCTCGTTGACATATTCTATCTTCAGGCCAAAATACTCTTTCCCGGACATAAAGGTTACATACTTCTGTCGCTGTTCATGAGCATTCTCTCCCATTTACATTTCCTCCCTCTTTTAAGTTTCCAGCATTCCGGTCACATCGAGAATCAGTGCAATTCTGCCGTCCCCCAGCTGAGTGCATCCCGACAGTCCGTGAACACGTTTTATATAATCCGGTATCGGCTTAACAACTATTTCCTGTTTTCCGATAAGTTCATCAACGAACAAACAGAAACGACCTTTTTCAGATTCAACCATGACTATCATGCCCTCTGAAATGTTCTTGGCAGCCCCCTCTATTCCGTACCACTCATCAAGTCTAAGAAGCGGATAGCCTTCACCCCTGAGCATTACCACCTCTTCACCGTTCGGCTTCTGAATAACTGCCTCCTGTTTAACATTTACAAACTCCTTTACCGTTCTGGTTTCTATAACAAATGTATTTTTTCCGACACGCATTACAATACCGTCTATAATTGCCAGGGTAAGCGGTATCTTCATCGTCATTATGCTTCCCTGCCCCGGTGTGCTGTCGATTTCCAGTGTACCTCCTATAGAAGTAATATTTGCAACAACCACATCCATTCCGACGCCTCTGCCCGAATATTCGGTAACCTTCTCATTTGTTGAGAAACCCGGAAGTGTTATCAACTGATAAACCTCCCTGTCGGAATATGAACTGTCATTTCTGTCCGCATCCACAAGTCCCTGCATCCTTGCCTTCTCCAGTATCTTTTTACGGTTAAGTCCACCGCCGTTATCCGATACACTTATCCATACCTTTCCCGACTCGGTCTTAGCGCTTAATGTTACTGTTCCCTTTTCGGTTTTTCCCGCAGCCTTACGCTCCGCATCCTCTTCAATGCCATGGTCCACCGCATTTCTTACAAGATGCATCAGCGGATCTGAAATGTGTTCTATTATATTCTTATCCACTTCGGTGGTATCCCCCACCATCTTAAACTCCACGTCCTTGCCAAGCTTCCTTGAACAGTCAAATACTATTCTGTTCATCTTCTGGAATGTATTGGTCAGAGAAACCATCCGCATGCTCATGATTACATCCTGAAGCTCGGTGGATATCTTTAACATCTGTCCCGCAGCCTTGTTAAAATTATCAAGTCGCAGTCCGGGAACCTTAAGGTCCTGGTTCTGAAGTACAACCGATTCGGAAATAACAAGTTCCCCAATCAGGTCCATCAACATATCCATTTTTTTGACATCCACACTGATGTATGCCGTTTTGGGCTGTGCCGTGGATTTATTGTCCTTTACAAAGGTCTTTGCCTTACCGGGCTTCTTTGATTCGATAACATAATCCCCCGGTGCTATCTCCTTCTTCGCATCAGGCTCACCGATTTCTTCTGTTTCGTCCTTACAACGCTCCCTTATTTCCTCAACGCTGGAATCCAGGTCGATTTCAGGCACACCCTTCATTCCAAATGCCTCTATTCCGCGTTGGAAAAGAGTCGGTGTAATCTGTTCTATTTCAACCCCCGCTATTTCGTATCCGGGACTGACAATCTCACGAAGCCTGTCCTCATCGCACTGAGCCTGCAATAGAATTTTGAAGCCGTCCTGAAGTATTTCGTCGGCACTGTGCTCGTCCGAAACAATATCCTCGGGATAATAAAGCAGATCCTCCGCTATTTCCCTCATGGCAAATACAATCTTATACGCATGAATATTTACCATCGGTGTTTCCGGAGTATATGTAATATATATCCTGTAGAACCGGCTGGCCTCCGTTGCCATAGGTGCTATGTAGAACCTCTGCGGACTCTCTTCATCCTCCTGAACCGTCTCAGGCTTTTCATTTCCCGAAACAGACTGAAGAAACTTATCAAGGTGCTCCACTATTTCTTTTGAACTTCCGTCCGCCTGTCCCCCCGCGGAAAGCTTGTCCATTTCTGTATTTATGAAGTCGGCAACCTCCAGTACATACTCAACCAGTTCCACATGAGGTATGTTGTCGGGATGAGATTCTCTGATATAGAAGAAAATATCCTCCAGCTTATGTGCTGCTTCGGTAATCTCATCAAACATCATTATCCCCGAAGAACCCTTTATGGTATGCATGGTTCTGAATATCTCATTTATCGAATCCTCGTCGAAGCCCTCCGCATCCTTTTGCTCCAGGACCTTTTCCTGCAGCTTATCCAGAAGCTGACGATTTTCGAAGAGATAAACATCCAGCATGCCGTCTGTGTTCATCTCATATGCCATAAAATCCCCCTCTTATGTTTTCCTTTTACAATAATCCCAGTTTTTGAAGAGCCATCTCGAATTTGAACTTATCTATCGGTTTTCCGGAATAGATTGTACATCCCAGGTCAAATGCCATCTTCACGTTCTTTTCATCCGTAAGCGCCGTAGCCATAATAACCTTTGCACCCTTATCCCCTGTGATACCGCGTTCCTTTTCAAGATTTCTGATTCCGACAAGCGCCTGGTATCCATCCATAACAGGCATCATAATATCAAGGCAGACAAGGTCGTAGGGCTCATCCTCTTCGAGAGCCATCATGAATGCGTCAACAGCTTCCATTCCGTCAACCGTTACATCGCAGTCACCATACTTCGATAAAAAATCTGCCATGAATTTTCTTGTCGCAAAATCATCTTCTGCCAGCAATATCCTCATGTATCCTTCTCCTCTCTCATTTTTCTCTTTTGTATTCTTTCAAGCAAATAATATGTTCTTCCCGGTATATCTCCAAGTTTTTCCTGATATTCCACAGCCCCCATGTCAAATGCCACTCTCGGCATTCCATATACCACACTAGTGGATTCATCCTGTCCGATGGTTCCGGCTCCGCTTTTCCTCATTCTGAGAAGTCCTGCGGCTCCATCGCCGCCCATTCCCGTAAGTATTATTCCTACAGCATTGCTTCCTGCCGCCTTTGCTACGGAATTAAACAACACTTCCACGGAAGGCCTGTGTCCGTTTACTTTATCACGTTCAATCAGTTGAATAAAATACGCACCGCTTTTTTTAATGACCTCCATATGCCGGTCACCTCCCGGCGCAATATATACATGCCCCGGTAAAATCTGCTCTCCCTGTGATGCTTCCTTTACCGTAAGCTTATCTCCCATCTGGTTATTCAGCCTGTTTGCATACATTGCCGTAAAACCTTCCGGCATATGCTGCGTCACCACAATCCCGGGCATATCGGAACCGAATTTTTTAAGCACCTCCGCTGTTGCCTCGGTTCCACCGGTAGAAGCCCCTATTGCAACCAGCAATTCATCCGTATCCTTAAGAGGCTTTGCCTGATAGTTGTTTGCTATCTCAGCAATGGAATTTCTTGCCAACCCCGAAGACAAAGGATTAACCTTTCTAAGCTTGGCTCTTGATGCTGCCTTAATCTTCTCTTGAAGGTCCACACACAAAAACTCATCTAGTCCGTTCCTGTCCGTCACAAGAGGTTTTGCCAGGAAATCAACCGCTCCGCAGTTCAATGCTTCAAAAACCTTATCGCTTAGGGATGATATTACCAACGTTCTAACCGGATACTGAGGCATAAGCTTCTTTAAAAACTCAAGCCCGCTCATTTTGGGCAGTTCAATATCCAAAGTCATTACATCCGGATTACACTGTATTATTTTGTCACGTGCCTCATATGGGTCACCTGCCACACCCACTACCTCAAGTTCGGGATCCTTTTCTATATATTTCACCAGAAGCCCCCGAAACAGCAATGAATCCTCTACAACAAGCACCCTGATTTTTTGCTCGCCCATATTTCTCCTTTTGAGAACTGCATTACCATGTATCACCTTTTATTATACAACTATATCGGCTTTCTGAATATTGAAGGTTTTACCATTTCAAAGGGTGCCGCGTCAGCATCTATTGCTTCCGTCATCCCAATTATCAGGTAACCTCCGGGTGCAAGTGAGTCATATATTTTTTTAACAAGTCTGTTTCTGGTAGGTGTATCAAAATATATCATTACATTTCTCAAAAACACTATGTGCATTTCCTTCTTAAACGGGAACTCA
Organism: Lachnospiraceae bacterium; assembly: GCA_045639685.1. Taxonomy (GTDB): domain Bacteria; phylum Bacillota; class Clostridia; order Lachnospirales; family Lachnospiraceae; genus Colinaster. Next base: position 52,670 of record JAZUDO010000055.1, on the reverse strand, counting down.
TCCATAAGATTGAACTGTCGGAAAATGACCTCATTTTTCAACTCATCCGAAACCGAAACAGTTCCCGGCTTCATTCCCTTCCTGAAAAATCTTCTTTTAAGAGAAGCGCCCAGCTTATCGATTGTTTCCTCAGGGTATTCACCTGCGATGGCAGTCTGAAGGACATCAGTACTTACATCGGTTGCAAGAACCTTCGTATCCCACGCATCTCCCTCAAGACCCAGGAACTGTTTTACCGTCATCGCAATCGTATACGGTTCCTCTCCTGTTGATGCGGCACCACACCAGATTCTCAGATCCTTTGTGTCCTTAAGTCTGTCCTTAAAATATGGCAGAATTTCTTCTCTCAGATAATCAAAATGCTCATATTCCCTCATAAAATAGGTATGATTTGTAGTCAGCACATTGACAAGCTGCTCTTCCATACGTCCCGTGGAATCACTCATCATGCAGTTAAAATAATCCTCATAAGAGTTATAACCCTCATGATTTATCATGTTTGTAAGTCTTCCCTCAACAACTGCTTCCTTTGCCGATAAATCAATTCCGTATTTAGTTTTCATAAACTCGCTGATTGTCTTAAATGAAGCCGAACTCATATTGCTTTCACTACCTCAGTCTACCTGCAATCATTTCCATAACCTCACATATAAACGGTGCATACAGGTCTCCTGCCTTTTCTTTTATCATTTTAACGGCCTCTTCAGCCTCAAAAGCCTCTCTGTAAGGTCTCGCCTCCGTCAGCGCACAATATGTGCCGGCAATGGCTACAATCTGTGCACTCAAAGGTATTTCATCACCGCTTATTCCCCGTGGATACCCGCCTCCTCCGTAATATTCATGATGATTAAGGGCTATATCGTAACTCATTTTCAAATAATCGTTACCGGTTTCCTTCTTTAAAATGTCCTCTAAAATATTACTCCCGAAAACCGTATGTTTTTTTACAGTCTCTCTTTCTTCGTCTGTTAAAGTCCCCTTTTTTGAAAGGATGTCGTTTCCGATTGCAACATTTCCGATGTCACACAGTGGCGCAGCCGTCTCAATTGCGTCTATAAAACTATCTGAAATAATATTTCCGAACTCATTGGACAATTGAAGGGCTTCCGATAATACTCTGCAGTTGTATGACAGGCGCTCAGAATGCTTTCCATCAAAAATGCAACTTTCGTTTACTATTCTTGTCAGTGCAAACAGGACGTTTTTCTTTTCCTCTTCAATTCGCTTTAACTGCTCTCTGACAGTTATGTGCATCCTTCTGCCTGTATCTCTCAGCTCCTCTTTCGTATCAATCAGTTCAAAAAAGGAATTGAGTTTTGCCTTGACTATTTCCGGGTAAAATGGCTTATTCAAAAAGTCATCTCCTCCGTTTCGGAAGCCGTCACACACAGCCCCTGACATATCAGCTGATGCAAATATGATTGGGATATGTTGTGTTTCGGGATTATTTTTTACAATCCCGCAAAGCACCACTCCATCCATGTCCGGCATGTAGACGTCAGAAATGATAATATCCACTGTCCTGTCCTTAAGAATCTCCAATGCCCTTGCACCGTTCCCTGCCGGAAGTACCTCGCAACCCATGCTCTCTATAATGTCGCACAGGATATCCCTGCTGCTTTCAACATCATCCACTATAAGCACTACTTTTTGTTTTGAATTCAATCCATTCATAACTCTGCTCCGATACCAACAAATTTCTACGTCATCTGAAGCGTATTCATTAACAGTTCATATTCCTCCACCGAACTATCATAATCAGCCTTTTGAACCGCTATTTTCAACTTTAAAACAATGCGCTTTATTTCAAGCGGAGCCGCTACAGTAAGTTCTCTTACCCACTCCATCATACTTTCTGCCTTTACCCAGTTCCGCATCTCTACACATAGTATCAGCTTGGATAGTTTTCTCTCCAGTTCGATTCGATTTTCCACCGTTCCGTACATTTTCTTTCCATCGTTTCCCGCCATACTCTCAGGATTGAAGGAATGCAGATTCTCTATCATTGTCACCTGAACCGGCCCCGGTTCCTTAACCCACACAGAAAATGAAAATACCGAGCCTTCGTTTTCCTCGCTTTCCACGCGAATGGTTCCTCCCATCTGCTCAACGAGTTTTTGGGCAATCCAGAGCCCCATTCCCATTCCTCCGAAATGCCTGTCACTACCCTGTTCAACCTGTGAAAAACTGTCAAATAGATGTGCTTTGTTCTGTTCGCTTATACCTATGCCTGTATCGGCCACAATAAAGTACAGTTCAATACTGCTTTCTCTGCTTTGGGCCTTGAGAACCTCCAGACTGACCTTTCCGGCAGAAGTGAATTTCGTTGCATTCGAAAGAAGTATTCCCAGAATCTGCTCAAGTTTCTCTTCATCACCCACGAGTATTGAAGGAATATCACTCGATACATCCATAAAGAAATCAATTCCCTTATCAATAATTTTTCCGCTATGATCCCGCTTAATTCTCTCAAGCAACTCATAGAAATTGAATTCCGCATCCCGATTCTCGGTAACCTTCGTATAATCGATTATGTTGTCAACAGTTCTTCGCATGTTCTCACACTGCTGTTTAACAATATTCAATGTTGCTATCTTATCAGGATCACATTCGTTCTTCAGAAGCACATCTATGTTTCCTTCTATCCCATTTATTGGTGTTCGAAGTTCATGGGAAACATTTGCAACAAAGCGATCCTTTACTCCATTGGCATCGATAAGCCTTGAGTTGGCCATAGTCATTCTTCTCTCCAGAAGTTTCTCCTCCGACATATCAAGTGCCATAACAATCGTCATGTATTCGCTCTTAATATATGCGGCTCTAAGCATGGTATCGGCGCATGTCCTGTTCTTCTTGTAAGCTGTCTGTTTTGTTGAAGCAAAACCAACGTTATCTGCCCATTCAACCTTATCCTCCGAGCAGAAAAAGGCATCCGGAAATAGGTCACTTACCATAATGTCAGGAACTTCCAAATAACCAAAAAAAGACAAAGCCTTCTTGTTCATGTACATGACTTTTCCGTGTCGGTCAAAGACAATGACAATCTCAAGAGCTTCGTCTATAAATTGCATATAATATGCCTGCTTCTTCATATTAAGTAACCCCAATTAACCCTGCAACAGCTTATAATACTTTAACTGCTTCAAACCCAACAATAATAATACCATATTATGGGCCGTAACAAGGCTCGGGATTTACGCAAAAGAATACGGATTTTACGCATTACGCCAAACCATTCTCTATGCGTTATATAAATATTCAAAATCTCTGAATACAGCTTCTCCTCCGGGTGTTTCTTCCGAGAAAACACATAATCCAAAACGGACTCCGGTGAAATGATCCAGTCCAAAGGACATATGAAAAGGTTCGCCTATTCTTTCTGACAAGCCTGACTCCATATCCAAAAGTTCTGTGATAAGTTCATCCTTCATACATTCAAAATCTGCTGATAGTTTCACTGTAATAATCGGAGATTCTATTTCCCTTTCGTAGAGCACTTCTCCCGGCAAGTCATCCGGGAATCCTATTGCATAAGGCTTTTCAACTACAGTACGGGCAAGCTTCCTCAAATAATAACGTCCGTTACGTTTGCTTATTCCCAACATAACATAGCGGCCCTCAAGTGCCATAAAACCTGCACTGTCGCCGTCGCCAAGTCCGCTTCCGTCAATGGTAACCTTTGCCTCACAGCGTGGCAACATCATCCTCTGGGTAAGTATGTTACGAGCTTTTGTCGGATTAACACTTACAGCACCTGTTTTAATCCATAATCTGTCTCCCTCAAGTATATTCCATAAGTCATTATCCGGAACATGATTCCATTGCCACTGAAGCATAAGTGATTTGTTGTTGACCGATTCGGTCGATGAATTTTCCCGTCGACCGAAACTTGATGTGTACAATGATTCATAACTGTAATTTTCCTTAGTCGGATAAAGCTCGGGATTACGGGGAACAAGTCCGTCTTTTCCAAAAACAGGGAATCCGTCTTCCCACTCAACCGGCATCAGCACCGGTACTCTTCCCACAGCTCCGCTGTCCTGGAATAAAATAGCATGTGTTTTTCCATCCGGTGTATCAACAAGTCCGCCTTGGGCAACTCCCATGTTATTAAGTCCCATGTCATCCCACATTACGTCACGTCCGACATAGTCCCCATCCACAGTATCACTGATAAACACTGCCTCCGTTCTTCTACCGCTTGATTTAGGCCAATGAATCAGAGTCAGCACATATTTGCCGTTAATCTTATAGAAATGTGAGCCCTCATATCCCAGCCCCACAAGTTCAGGATTATCTCTTATTATTACCTTATCAACTCCTCCGGGGCGAACATTAGTTAAATCATCATTTAATTCTGTAACTCTGATATTCATATTTCCCGAAGCTATATACACCTTACCATCGTCATCAAAAAGAAGAGAACAGTCATGAAAATACTCACCAATATGACGGTGCTCCCATGGTCCCATAATATCATCCGCAACAAACAGATGGGTATCTTCTCTGCCATGACTTACAAAAGCAACATAGAATCGACCATTATGATATCTGAAACTAGGCGCCCACATACCCTTACCGTAATTGGTTTTTCCCTCTTCAAGTCTTTCCTGGGGAGTTCCGTCAAGCGCGTCATAAAGATATGTCACAATCTCCCAATGAGCAAGATCGTAAGAGCGAAGAATAATGCCACCGGGCATATAGTACATTGTTGTACTTACCATGTAGTAAGTATCTCCTACACGAATTACGTCGGGATCCGGATAATCTGTTTTAAGTATCGGATTAATGTCAGTCATGTCAGTTCCTCTCTAATGTGAACTCCCTCGATAATAGAATTACCGTGAATTCTCCTAATAAAACCATATCTGCTCTTCATCATTGATAAAGCACAGCCATGTAATATCCGTTGATGTATCAATATACAATGTTAAAGAATAGTTCTTGGACTTATCTGTACTCTGAAATACTGCGCTGTATTTGCTGTCGCAGTAATATGTAAAATTGGTATCAACTCCCTTGGTATCGATAAGGCATGCTGTTGTTGTATCATATATATAAAATTTTTCCTGGGATGTCGGGGAATAATACGTTGTTCCCTTTCCGTTTCGAGACTCCTTCACAGAAGAATACCATGCGGTATCTGCAATTGCCTCCGCATCAAAGGGAATAACCTTAAGTGTATCCTTATCGAAAAACTCCATTTCTTTTATATCTTCTCCATCGTAGTAGCCTTCTGATGGCTCCACATCGGGATATTCGGTTATTTCTTCAAATTCACATCTTTCAGTCACTACATAATCATCAAACGCAAATCTATTGCTCTCTTCATCGCCAAAAACGCAATGGAAGAAATAATAACCACCACTTTCGGAATCATAGGAGCCACCACCATTTGAACCTGTAAGGACAGAATTAAATACCGCAAGCTGTCCGTCAAATGCCCATATGTCAAATGGTCCACTCTCACAGTCATGAATGTAACTGTCAAATACATTTATGTCTCCACAGCCGTCTTCACCGCCTACACCGTATACACCACATCCGTAAAGGTCCACATTGTTAAGCGAAACATCCGAACAAGACCTGTAATCAATTACATTTCCTGCACAATTGCCCATTTCCGTATGTCCTGCCATTATGTTCCAAATTCCCATATCAGAACAAGAACCAAAATTCAATACAGCAGCATATCTTGGATCTGTTATGAAGTGTACCTTGCTGCGGTCATCACCCTTACCTATAATTGACATACCATCTGCATAGTAGAAGGATATTTCCCAACCGTCAAAGACATCTTCTATCTGCATACAGCTGTGTCTGCTGTTCCATGAATCTATTCCTTCCTCTTTTTCCACCTTGTTAAGATATTCACTGATATTGTATTCACCGGGTTCAACCAGAATAACTGCTCCCGGTCCCACTGCTTCTATGAATTCCTCAACGGTTCTTACGGTAATCGGCTGTTTAACCGGCTGCTGCATTACATCTTTATCATATTTGCACTTATCATCAAATGAGATATTACCGTATTTATATCCATAATTCTTTATGTTCTCGGTCTCAACTTTTCCGAAGGTACACCCCTTAAATAAAACACTCATATCAGTGTCATATGCCACAAAATTGACACCTTCTTCGCTTTCCGCCAAAGTACAGTTATCAAATACAATACTGCTGTATGTGCCGTCAATCATGGTGTATCCTGCGTTCTTATTAAAGACACATGTGTCAAAAAGAACATCTGCCGATCTGAAAAGGCTTATCATTCCATATGTACAATCATGAACATTACACTGTCTGCAGGTAAGTCCGTTTATATCATAGCCTTCTATTCCGTAGGTTCCGCATCCATACAGTTCGACATTGTTAAGAAGAATATCATCACAATAATCAAATTCAAGTACAGCCGCATCACAGTGTCCTTTATCAATCCTGTGTCCGAATACAATGTTCTCTATGGTAAGTTCGTTAACCTGAGCAAACTGCAACACATCATAATATCCGTCTGTTATATAGACTTCAACCGAACCCTTTCTGTCAGCCCTGAGGGTCAGACCATCAATATCTCTGATTCTTATATCATTGCCGTAGTCTCCATAGCAAATATACGGATGCTCCGCAAAATAATCTTCATCGATTTTAACCTCAGAAAGATTATAATCTCCCGGTTCAAGAATAATTTCAGCTCCCGGGGCAATTGCATCCAGGAGTTCCTCGGCATTTGTTACATGCACAGCATTATCCTGCTGCTCTGCTTCCGGAGTAACCTCTGTCTCCGTATTGGCCGGTGTAATCTTCGGTGTTTCCGTCTCAGTTTCCTGTTCACTAACCTGTTCATTGCCGTTCTTCGGTTCATCCTCACCGTTGTCTTTCTTTCCGCAACCGCCAAGTGAAAGTACCAGCAGAAGTGTCAGCACAAACATTAACAACAAATTTTTTCTCTTTTTCATCTTCCCTTTAAGTCCCTTTCTTTACTACTTATATCTGCACAACTACTTATATCAACACAATTTCAATAATTTACAATTCTCTATTCCTTCGCTCCAAAACCGACTCACCGGTTCCTGCTTTACCTGACAGACAATACTGGAATTCATTGCTCCATGACCTATGATAAGCACATCCTTGCCCTGCTCCAATAGAGGCTGAACCTTTTCCTCCAAAAACTCTCCCGTTCTTGCATACAGTTCTTCCATACTTTCAGCTCCGGCGGGTGCCTTGTACTCTTCGGGCTGCCAAAAGAATGTATTAATCGGGCAGTCCGGTATATCAAAACTGTTTTCTATTCCCTCGAAGCTGCCGAAGCACATCTCCATAAGTCGGTCATCATAGATAACCGGGATGTCCCTGTCCTCAAGGAAAATCTGCGCCGTTTCCTTTGCCCTCACAAGGGGTGAACAGAAACAAACATCAAAATGCACGTCCCTGTAATTCTCCTTTGCCTCTGCCGCCATCCTGCGACCTTCGTCATTAAGCGGAATATCTGTTCTTCCCTGGAGTTTATGCTTTGCGTTCCAGTCAGTCCTTCCGTGTCTCATAATATATAGCATTACTCTGTTTCCTTATATATCCTCAAATAATAACATCTATAATAGTACTATATCAGCCCCAAATGTTCCATTGCATTTTTTATTCCGTCTTCCATTATGTCCGTGGTGACATAGTCTGCCAGTTCTTTCAGATCTCCTCTGGAATTTCCCATGGCAATTCCTGTGCCTGCGTACTCTATCATTTCCACATCGTTGAAACTGTCTCCCACAGCCACGGTATCCTCTCTTGCAATACCCAGATACTTGCATACCTTCTCTATTCCGACTGCCTTACTGGTTCCGGGAATAACCATTTCAAATACACCCTTTACTTCATTGGGGTCCTCAGTGGGATTCTGGTTAAGGTTGGGTACGATTCCGTGTTCAATAAATGTAAAATGCGGCTCCATTTCCTTTTTGAAGTTCTCATAATCGGATGCATTCAAAACATCTCCCGCAATCTTGTTTGGACGCATATCATCCGTATACTCCCGGAAAACAATTACATCCTCCTTCATCACTTCAATCATGCGGTCCACAAAATCATCCTTTTCAAAACCTTTTCCCGAGATCCAGTGATAACGGCTTCCCTCAAGGACAATTGGAACGTTGTACTTAATCGAAGCATCAACAACCTTTTTCACAAGAGAAGGCTCCACAGTCTGTTCAAAGATAATCTTATCATCTATTTCCACATAATCACCGCATGCAGCAATAATACCCTTAAAACCAAGTCCAAGAAGGACCTCATCCCGAATGTGTCCCTTAGCCCTTCCGCTGCATATAACCGGAACATGTCCGTTTTCCACAAGCTTCTTTATGGCATACCTTGTACTTTCCGGGATAAATCCGCTCCAGTCCCAAAGTGTTCCGTCAATATCAAAAAATACTGCTTTTCTGTTTGACATAAATTTCTCCTTCAAAAAAGGATGGCCTCCTACAGCGACCAAGCACCCTAGTGACACCATCCTTTTCTTGTCTACATGCTTCACAAATTATTTTTCCAGCTTTGTTCTCTCAAGGAACCAGTCCTTATACTCTCCAAAGTCCTTGCACTCACAATCTATGCTGTCTATCATCTGTGCATATTTCTCTTCAACCAGTGCTACATAATTGTTGAAATTGTCATATCCGTTCTTATGCCATGCAAATGGATGAACAAGTATCTGCACCTTGTCATTTCCTGTTATGTTCTTCTCATCCGGGTAACCATATCTCCAGATATGATTTGCGTCTGACAAATACTTAACTGCCACAGGGGTATTCTCGTTAACTTCTTCGGCAAATGTAAAGAACTCATCCTGATATGCATTAATTATTCCCGGAAGTTTAATATTCTCCCTAAGGATATCCTTGGATGGTCTGTGAACCGAGAAGGTATCAATCTTAAAGCCACACATCTCGGATAAGATATCAATTTCCTTTGCTATCTGTTTCCTTACCTGTTCCATGTCGGTAAGACCGTTAAGTGCATAATGAAGGCCGATTGTCTGTCCTCGCTCATGCATATCCTTTATCATCTCCATATTTCTTTTGGAGAGGATGTTGTAGTTATTGTTTGTCCACTGGAAGAAAAATGTTGACGTGAAGTCCATGCTCTCCTCGACCTTGGACAACTGATAAGCACGCTCAACACTGTATTCCACATCGTGTCTCATGATAACAAACTTGTCTCTTCCCATTGCCTGTTTATAATCAGCATACTTTCCCGTAGACTTAATAATTCTGATTATCTCTTTGTAATCATCATATGAAAACATATTTCTGCTCCTCTGTCTTAAACCAGCAAATCTCCGGTTTTAATCTCTTTCTCGCATTCGTATTCATCCAGAAGAAGTGAACCGTCAACTGTTCTGACAATCGGTTTACCGTCAAATACGTCCACCACTTCACCCGGTGCAAATCCCGAAAAATCTATCATTTCATCAAATGGATGTGCCTTCCATACAGTAACCTTCGGCCCCTCTTCGCCAAGGTAAGCAAATGCTCCCGGGAAAGGTGCTGCCACACCTCTTATCAGATTATATATATCTCTGGTTCTGCCTTTGAAATCAATCTTTCCGTCAACAGCAGTCCTCTTATTATACCAGGAATCGTAATCCTTTGACTCCGTACGAATCTCTATATTTCCGCTCTGATATGCCTTCAACAATTTTCTGATAAGGTTCTTTGAGCATATCATGTTCTTATACTGCGCCGTTCTGATATCATCATGAACTGTTATGGAAAACATCTCTGTGGCAAATACGTTGGGGCTGTCTGCCTTCTCATCATACTTGAACAGATTCAGATTAAATCTTGTATCTCCCAGAATAATCGACCAGTTCAAGGGTGAACGACCTCTGCCAAAGGGAAGATAACCACTGTTTCCGTGGAAGCCGTAGATTCCATATTTGAAACAGTCAAGCACAGACTGGGGTATCAGTCTCTGCCATCCCATCGATATTCCTATATCAAAGGTATTGGCCTTCAAGAATGACTGTGTCTTCTCATCCGTAAGGAAATAACTGTCCGCCTCATGAACCGGAATTCCATATTTCTCCGAAAGAATTCCCAAACCTTTATATCCCGATACCTGGTTTTTCTTTGTTACCTCAGGCGAAATGGTAATAACCAGATCCACCGGACAAATGGTATTCTGTATAAATTCAACTATATTTTCAGATGTATCTTTTACTCCAAATACAACAACCCTGTAATGCATACTGCTTCCTCCGCAAATCCACTCATTACTATACCACAGAATCGCCACATATTCTATTGATAAAACATCATAATAATTTCCCGTTTCTTCCCTATTGATTGATAACAACGTATACAATCTCCGGATCGTTAAACAGTCTGAAGGGTATTATACTGTTTCCAAGACCTCTGCTAATGTACATTGTCGTATTTCCTTCTGTATGGACTCCTTCCGTAAGCTCCGGGAAAAGTCCCTGATCCGGCGCAATAACTGCTCCCACCAGGGGCAGTCTGAACTGTCCGCCGTGCTCATGGCCTGTAAATACCATATCCGGTCCGTTTTTAACATACCATTCAAAATAGGTTGGCTCATGGGATAACAAAACAGTGAAAAGATTTTTGTCATCCTCTTCCATTAACGTAGGAAGGGCACGGGTCGATATTGAGCCGTCATCCAGACCGACTATTCGTATGGAATTGTCCTTTGTTACCTTTTCGTCATCTTCGAAGCAAACCCATTCACCGTTTTCTCGCGAAATTATAACTGCTTCATTTGAAAGGACCGTTACTCCCGCTTCCTCCATGCCATTATACAGTTCTAGTTTTTCCTCCGTCTCCAGCCAGCCCTCGTGATTCCCGGTCACAAAATATGTAGGGCACGGAAAGAAATCTGCCATGTTTTTCACAAAATCAACCGCCACCGGAATATTGGTATGATTGGAATCAACAATATCCCCTGTAATCAGTACAATATCCGGTTTTACTTCCGCAATCTGCTGATACAGTTCCCGGTTGTTATTACCGAACGTTGCATTGTGAAGATCCGAAATCTGCACAATTCCAAGTCCGTCAAATTCTTTCGGAACTTTGTCACTGTTATATTCATATCCTGTCGTCTCAAGATGATTGTTCTCATAATACAGAAATACGGAAATAATCGCCAAAGTTGCAATAAGAATGACAATTCTCTTAACCACTGTCTTTGTTTTTGAATATATATTTAGTTCTTCCTTTTGATTGTAACGCTCTTTTTCTGAAATATTTCCCATTATTTTCGCCATATCTTAGTAGCATGTCCGTTAGATATAAGAATAATAGAATCAAAGGTTTGCGAAGGCGAGCGCCATACTCTGTAAGTAAATGGCAACACCTCCATAACAGCACTGTAACTCTCTCCCAGACTGCCCATATATAAATAGTTATCTATCGAAGCACGTAAAGGGGAATCCTGGGGAACCTGTGCAAAATCAAGGTATGCTATATCAAACCCACTCTTCTTTGCCGCCTTTGCAAGAGGATCATAAGAATAGAAGGTTCTGTTAAGTCGCTTTCCGTTATTGTTGGGAATATTTACCTCGGTCTTGTAAAAATCACATCCGATGGCATAATAAGCCTCTCCAAGCTCATCTGCCAGGAAATGTCCCATTACCTTTGCCTCTTCCGAATTGTAGGTTCCGTTCTGTTCAATATGTCCGATGTGGGCAGATACAAATATACGTTCATTACCCTTTTTCTCTTCCTGTGAAAGAACCCACATAACATTCTCCGCCATATACCTGTCTCTTAAAGCAGTTCCGGTATAACCGGGCTTTTTGTAGGCTTCACCAAGCTCAATATTTTGCAAAAGAATATCTGCGTGATGAACCGCAAATTCAGCCACCTGTTCTTCTGTGTCACCAAGTTCATTATTTGCCATTCCGACAATTTCATTCTTTACAGCAGTGATAATTTCTGCTCTCTGCTCACTTGTATATTCTTCCGTAAGCTCCTCACCCTCGATAAGTTTTTCCAATTCACCGGTATCGATACCAAGCATCTTTGCATTTTCTATGAGATATCTGTAATTATATTCATACCTCTGCATATCATTTCCATAAAATGACAACTTGTCCTCTTCCGGCGCGCTGTCATTGTAATCCCGCATCCATTGAATAAGTTCCGCCATTTCATCTGTACAGTAAATAGCAAAGCCTATGGCCTCTGCCGCCTCAGTTGCACTGCCTTCACCACCATGAATATATCTGTTAACATGCTCAGAACCACCGAAGTCTCCTTCGATTACAAATGCACGAACACCTTCCCGCTCTACCATTTCCCTAAAAACCGTAAGTTTAAGTTCGTGGCATTCTCTCGTTCCGTGGGTAGCCTCTCCCAAAGCCACTATTCGTGCCCCACTTGGAATTGTAATGCTGTCAACACTGGCAGCATACTTTGCAAATTCCTCCACATCGGCACAATCACCTGTTCCAAATCCGCCAAAACTACAGAATATAAATACCACAACGGCAATTACTGCGATAACAGCTCCTGCAATTATGAGACCTGCTTTGCTTTTCTTCTTGTTTTTCTGTTTGTTTTCCTTTTTTTCTTCGTTACTCACTTTTAATTTACACTCTTTCCTATATTTTCTTGAATCATCCAACTTATTCATTTTCAGATAGCCTATTATAACACAGTATGAAAAAATAGGTAAAAGTAGTACATAACAGCAAAAAAATGGTTGCATCATAAGATGCAACCACTTTACAAATCTAATTTGAAAATGTTCCCGACAATCTTCCGCAAGCTATGATATTTCCTGTATTTCCATCTGCATCTGTATCCAATGCGTTGATGAACTCCGGTGCCTTTGGAGAGTTGGAATTTTTACTGCCTTTCATCCTTTCAACAGGTTTTTTCATGGCTATTACATATACATCATATGTATGTGTGCCACCACTGGGTGGATATGGTCCCACATAATCCGCCTCTGAAGCCCAACCGAGAGGCAAAGATGTTTCGGTTACTTCAGATTTCCAATGTATGAAATACTTCATATCTGTGTCAATCATATATATGCCATATAACTCTGCGCCTTCAACCGGCTCCCAGCTCAACTGAGGCGACTTATTTTCACCTTGATCCGTATAGGAAATAACATCGTCCCAAACTCCTTTTTTTATATTTTCAGAAGACAGTTCAAAGCTTGCATATGCACTTACAAGGTTCTCCGAGTTGTCCTGTACTGAGCTTTGGCTTCCACCTGCATCAGTTGCACTTGCGCCCCCACATCCTGTCAAAGCCAATGCTGTTACAAGTAATAATCCAAGTAATTTTTTCTTCATACGTTTTCTCCTTATCATCAAAGTAGTACTATTGTACCCGAAAAAAGAATACCATACTCCAAAAACTACTCAAAGAAAAAAAAGCACTGAAATTAGCAATATCGGCACAAGTTATATTGTTTCAAGCAGCCTTTATGAGTTTGTGTTTGAACTCCTTTTGTTGCCAAGAGTGCTGATATGCTTTTCTCTATAGCATAATATGCTCTGTTGTTTGCAGATTTATATGCGCCTTTATCCAACAACACTTTTGCTTCTTCAATTAATTCTCCAGCCCTTTGGAGTCTGAGTTTTGCCAATATAATATAATTATCGTCGTCCATAAATTACAATCCCTTCCCTTTCTATATTCATAAACAAGGGATACCAGTCTTTCTTTTCTATGTACTCCGATATGGGCAAACAAACAAAATTCACCAGTTCCTTATATCTGTTCATCATCTCGGTTGCAATATCAACCAGGCAGTCGTCATATTTCTTTACCTTGTGCCTATCGCATTTTGTCAGTATTGCAATATCAACATCTGAATCCTCTGTGTTCTCACCTCTGGCACAGGATCCAAATAAAATCATTGAATCCAGATCCTCCTTTAAGGCTTTTTTCACCAGCACTGCACTCTCTCTGCTGACTTCGATAATATTTTGTTTTACATTCCCCCAGGATTCCACCAGAAAGCTATTGGCATCCGCGTTTACTTCATAATCTACAACGAGCCTGGTTCCCGTTGCTTCCATAATCTTTGCCACAGTACTTAATGAAGGATTCGCCATCCCACGTTCGATTTTACATATGTCCGACTGACATATACCGGTTATGCGGCTCAAATCCCGCTGTGTCAAATTAGCAAACGCTCTCAAGCGTTTTACCATATCCGCCAACTGTGCCTTTTCTAAATCTATCTCTTTTGCCATATGCTTCCTCATCTTGATATGCTATATCTCATATTTATTTGATATGTTTTATCATATCATACTTTTAAAAAAAAATAAAGAATGGGAACATTCACCCATTCTCTATATTCACAATATCATCGTCTTCGCAGACATATGATAATTTGTATTTTCCTTCTATATCCAGGACAACAACCTTATTCTTTAGTACGCCATCATCAAAAACATCAAATCCGGAATCGGTTTTTCTTAGGACAAAAGTATCCAGTCCCATGACTATCCCCTTCCCCAGGTACTTGGTATATGCCTCCTTTGCAGTCCACATTTCAAAAAAAGTTCCGGCTCTTTTTCCCTCTTCCAGTGACATCAGAAAGTTATATTCTTCAGCAGCGAAAAATCGTTTGGCAATATCAATATCTGCCTTCCTTTCAGCCCTCTCAATGTCTATACCGCAGGGGTTATCGGAAATGATACAGGCCACGAAATCTCCCGCATGGGAAACATTGAAGAAAATATTCGAAACATTATTAACATACGGTTTCCCGAATTCGTCGATTCTAATATCAAGATCTTGAGCTTCAATTCCCGTTTCCTGCTCCATCATTCTTCTGGCTGTGATATCCGCAAGAAGAGAACGCTTATAATCATTTTTCTGCTTATATCTGTCAGCTCCTTCCAACTTTTCGGGTGAAACCATTTTTCGGAAAGACTCATATTCAAGTTCAGAAAATGTATCTATTTTTTGCAATTTAACACGTGTCATATACCAATGCTCCTTCTAACAGAGGTGGTGATACATAATCAATCATCTACTTATCTTGCACAATAAGGTGCTTCGTACATTTTGCCATGAACAAAGTAGTTGTAGGATCTGCACCCTCCCGCACAGTACTTTCCCATCTCGCATTCCCTGCATTTGCCGGTTAACATCTCGGGAGTAAACCTTCGATTATACGCAAAGTTATCAGGATTTTCCCATATTTCAACAAGAGACTGTTCCCTAAGGTTCCCCTCTATAAAATGCTCATCATACATCGATTCACATCCACGAACATTGCCGACACTGTCGATTCCTATCGAGGAAATCCCTGCAAGACATCCCATGAAATAAGCCTTGGGATTAAGGTTGCCCCGAATACTTCCCTCAGAAGGCGTAAAATATCCTATATTATCTGCAACTCCGAGCATAAATGGCGCAGCCGGAGCATTCTCTTCTACAAATCCGATAACCCGGGCTGTATCAAATACATAATCAATCCCACTGTTTGCCGCATTCCCCATGGGGGAACAGGCTTGAAGCTGCCATGCGTATATCGGGTATGCCTTCAGAGTTTCAAATAATGCCTCAAGATATTCTGCATTTTCATGGTTCAGGGTACTGATAACCGACACGGGAATTCCTGCTTCGCACAGAGTGCTCACCGCACCGATTGCACGTTCATAACTACCGGGCTGGCGGTATTTGTCATGAATCATCTCGGGCCCGTCAATGGATACCGATACAGACTCAATACAAAGTTTCTTTAAGTCCGAAATCAATTCCTCCCGAAAAATGTATCCGTTTGTAATGATATTGACATTTATTCCATGACTGGTAAGTCTTCCCACAATCTGCTTCCAGTCGCTTCGCATAAATACCTCACCGCCAATCATGGAAACCCGTCTACAGCCAAGCTCAGCCAACTGGTCGGCAACGTTGAGGCATTCCTCTGTGGTAAGTTCACTGTCTCGGGCCTTTCCGCCCTTCGAACCGCAATAGCGGCATGAAAAACAGCAAGCCAGCGTTATTTCCCAAACGCATCTTGTAAGATGATATTCCATATCACTCTTCACCCGTTCTCTTTTCCTCTTCGTTCGTTGCTTCCGGGTTCATACCACCCATTGCTCCAAAGCTCATACCACTACTCATTGCTCCCGATCTCATACCGCTCATTACTTCCGGTCCCGCATAAACTAACATAGTTGCCGGCTGTAACTGTTGATACATCATAGGATCCATGGGGGGTATCTCAAAAGACGGTTTCATCCTTGGATCCGGTGTCTGATCCGCAGGTGTCAATATCTGAGGTCCGGCATATACCGCTCTCATATTGGGATCAAACTTAACAACCCCGGGGGGCAGTTGTTCAACAGCACGGGTCGGATATTCTCCTCCCCGTTTTATCTCCTCATTTGTTTCGTTATTTATATTGGTTTCATTTACCTTATTTGTACTATTTTCATCCATTTTCTTTCTTCCTCATAAACATCGGAGCATATGGTTTTCCCTTCGAGAAAGCACCGATAATCTTTGGATAGGACTCCTTGATTTTGGCAGCAACATCAAGTCCGTTGGAGTCATCGTTCATAACGACGTCCATCAGTATTAGGTCCACCTGCTGCCTTGCACAATACATATCCGCAACCTTCGCAGTCTCTATACAAGCCACCAGTTCATAATTTTCTGCTGACTTTATCATATTTTCAAAAAGCTGGCGGGGCATCGCCTGGTCATCTACAACCAAAACTTTATATGCCATTTGACCTGTCCCCTATTATTAACGATTATATATGTATTATTTTATTTGTTTTTTTACATAAATTTGATTATAGTATACATATTATTATTATACTCTTATATCTATATGCGGAGAATGTGAAAATGATTAAAAGCAAATATTTTTTCCATATTTTAGGATTGATTTTGGTTTTGGCACTTGCCGGTTGCGGCAAACCCACGGAAGACCCTTCCACTACGGAAGTCGAGATTGCTTCCAATGATACTTCTGAAGTTCTTCCGGAGACTACTCCTGATAATAATACCGAGAATGATTCCGATACTACTACAAAAACAGAAACCGATGAAGCTTCAGAAAAAACAGAGTCTGATGAAGTTTCAGAAAAAATAGAGACTGATGAAGTTTCAGAAAACTCAGCAGAAGATTCTGAACGGTTCACAGGTGAATTGAGTCTTGCCCAGTCTATAGGGCCCGATGGATGTGCTGTATTTGAAGTTCAGAATTTGATTTATATTACACCGGAAGATACCGATTTAATTGAGAAATATGGTTTTGCTCCGGATCTTGACGGATACGATTACGAAGTAGTATATTCCGAAGACGGTCCTCAGATGCTTACAGCATTTGAAGATTGCGATATACAGATTATTGATTGGGACAATGGCAAGACTGAATATGAATCAATTTCTCTTGAAGATTTCTGCGAAGATCTCATGAACTCAAATGGTCCCCTTCAGGTAATCTATGAAAAAGATGATCTGGATAGATTAACCTTCATCATGGTTGATTGCAAGCTTGCCCATTTCTTTGAGAAGTGCCTCTGCTTCATCGCCTTCATAAAAAGCATTTTTCTGAAGGCCGCTTTGCATTTCCATTGTAAAGGATGCATATTTGTCCATTTTTGATGTTCCTGCGGATTCAATTGTTCCGTTCTGATAATTCTCAAGCCCTGTTTCAGTCAGTTTCTCTGACAATTTCTCGTAAAAATCTTCGGGAACTTCTATTATTTCGTCAAACTCACTTTCTTTCGTTTCTCTGTTGTATACATTCTTTATATAGTGAACGGAGTAATCCCCGGTATCCTCCTCAGTAAATATGGTTGCATACATATATTTTCGGGGTCCGTCCACAAAACTCATATCAAATCTTACGAGTGTTCTGTCTTCAATCGGGGGCAAAAGTTCCTCGTGTCCCAAACTGATAAATTCGTTCTTGAACAACTCAGTCATATCCCGGGCCCATTTTGCCTGAGGATTATTGTCCTCCGAGAAATATAACTTTTCCCCGGAATCATATATAACTGACAGCATACAGGGAGCGAATTCTTCCGGCAGACCCTGCGTATATTTGTCTATACCATTTGCACGTACAAGATTATTATCCTCAATTATCATCTGTAATTTTTCAAGGATGCTCTTATCAACTTTCTCGGAAATA
The DNA here is from genome assembly GCA_045639685.1 of Lachnospiraceae bacterium. GTDB lineage: Bacteria > Bacillota > Clostridia > Lachnospirales > Lachnospiraceae > Colinaster. The sequence goes on along the minus strand of JAZUDO010000055.1, from coordinate 34,529 downwards.
TTGTAATGACTGTTCTCCGAAAGAACATATTCACCGATTTCATTCTGCTTAATCACAAAGGAGTAACCGCCCGTGTTGGTATCATCAAATCCATCCCAAAGATAAAAATATGTCTCAAATGATTCTATATTCCTTGATTCTATTGTGGTTGGCGCTTCATAGGAATTGTCGACCTTACCACCCATCATTTGCTCCTCCTTATAATCGTCTCCTTTTGTGGAACAGGCCACAAATGCAAACAGTGATACAAGAATAAATCCCGCTAATGCAATATACATTTTCATGTAAATACTCCTAGATATCCTTAAGAATAGCCAAAACCTCTGCAGTAAAATCAGTATCCGCCTTTTTTAATTCATTAAGCATGCTGTTAATGTTTTCAAGGGTTTTGGCAGAATGATTATAATTAAATTTAATCACTTTATTCCTTAATTTCAATGTTAAATCCAGAATTTCATTGGTTTCTTTTATAAGTTCTTCCATTTTAACATCATCAAAAAGAGCAAGACTCTTCAGATAATCCATTCTGATTTGCATCAGAACCTTATGGTCATAAAGCAAATGGAAAAGACGAATATCCAGATAGTCCTCCGCCTTACTTTTCTCTGCCAATGAGAGGACATAATCATAATACGCCAACCCAAAAATGGCAGTTCTGTTGTAATCTTTGTTTGAAGCTGCATACAGTCCGAAACTGTCCCTGCTGTAATAGTAATCTTCAAAATATCTTTTCATAAGTTTCAAATCGATTTCATATTCAGCATCGTATGATTTGAACATATTGATAATTCCGTCGTTATTCATTGACGCATTTATCTCATCATAACTTATGGTAATATGCTCATATCTTCCGCCGTTCCAAAAATCGGCAGCATACATCTCGCGTTTTTCATTATCATAACCATAGATAAATGTTGCGTGATAAATATGATCCTTCAAATAATTCTCGGTAAAACTTATGTAGTATCTGTCCAGGCATGCCTGCAAACCATAACCGTTGTTAATTGCAAACTCAGCATAGTCCGTAAATCTTTCGCAAGGCATGGTCTCTATATTGTTTCTCATCCATCCAAGTCCCGACATTCCGTATATGATGGAGAAATAATTATCCAAATCTGCATGGTCATAATAATCACCATATGTATAAGGATTATCCGGTCTTACAACAAGCTGAACAAAATGGTCGCTGAACCAGGGGATTATTCTCTCCTTCCTGTCCCATAACAGAGACAGAATATTGGCAATTTCAGGGTAAGTTGTTACCGGTGGCTGTGTCATCAATAAAACTTTTCTCATGGCATATCTCCTTTTTACTCGATTTCAAATAATTCCTGTCCCTCTGATACGCGATCCCCCACCTTTACGCATATCTTCATTATCTTTCCTGAAATTCCGGCACTGTAACCGACTTCCATTTTCATGGACTCTAGCATAATTATCTCGTCGTCGCTGTCCACATAATCGCCTTCACACTTTTCAATTGAAATAACTCTCCCCGTAATAGTACTTTCCACCCTTTTTTCCTCTGATTCTTCAAATACAAAATCAGGCAAATCAATACTGAATGTTTCGTTCATCACTATTACCTCTTTTCACATATTCACTCTACAACGGAATATTGCCGTGCTTTTTGTTTGTGGCAGTTTTCCTGTCCGTAGCCTGTAACGTTGTCATTTTATCTGCAAGCCACTGCCTTAATTTCAAAGCAGTAACCGTTTCCTCTATATAACCGTTTTCAATCCCCTCTGCTGCGGTAAGTTTTTTACTGTACTCCTCTTTAAATTCCCTTATGTATTCATCTCTTTGGACTTCATTCTCAATCTTATCAAGTTCCTTGCGTCCAATAATCACTATTGCACTGTCCACGCCCATAACTCCTATTTGGGCATCCGGTAAAGCACACACCGCATCAACCCCAAGGGCCTTGCTTCCCATTGCTATATATGCCCCTCCGAAGGCTTTTCTCACAATGACCGTCAGCTTTGGGATACCAGCCTCAACGTACGAGTACAACAGTTTTGCACCGTGACGTATGATTCCTCTCCGTTCTTCCTCAAGCCCCGGCAGATATCCCGGCGTATCCACCCAGGTTATTATGGGAATATCAAATGCGTCACAAAACCTTACAAATGCCGCTGCCTTATCACTGGCATCGTAGTTTATTACCCCTGCGTCAAATTTGGGCTGATTTGCAATTATTCCTACCGTCTTTCCTTCTATTCTTCCAAAACCCGTAAACATGGATTTCGCAAATTTTTCTTTCAGTTCATACAGATATCCATTATCCAAAAAGTTCCTTATAAACTCTCTCATGTCGTAGGTTTTGTTTGCCTCAGCAGGCAAATTATAGAATTCTCTCTCCTCCCGGTTGTCGGAATTATATTCCACCTTTAAATTACATATAAGGTCAAGTAATTCTCTTACCTTGGCTATTGCCTCCTTCTCACTGGCGCAGGCCTTATGAATCTGTCCGCTTACGGACGCATGCATATTGGCACCCCCAAGGGATTCAACATCACAATTCTCTCCGGTAACACTGTTTACCACCGCAGGACCGGTAACATACATATTGCTTATGGAATTAACAGCAAATACAAAATCCGAAAGTATAGGGGCGTATGCCGCTGCTCCTGCACAGGGTCCCATAACCAGCGAAATCTGAGGTATAAATCCCGAGGCCTTAATTGTCGCCGCCAGCATCTTTCCACAGCCTGCCAGTGCATTGATTCCCTGATCGATTCTTGCACCTGCAGAATCAAAAATTCCGATAACCGGGCATTTTTCTTCCATTGCTTTGTATACTGTGTCAGCAATTCTTTCCCCATGATGAATTCCGATCGTTCCACCCATGTAAGTAAAATCCTGTGCATATGCAAATGCTTTCTTCCCGTTAATCATTCCGAAACCGCATATCACACCGTCATAGTCCTCATCATCGACCGTAAATGAGCCGGCATCAAAAAGTAATGTCAGTCTTTCTATCCCATGATACTTTTTCTTTCTATGCTGCTTTTCCACATCATATTTCATACAATTCTCCATGACCGCATAATTCTCCATCGCCGTAGAAATGCGATACTTCATTTTCAATCAGTTCTTTTACATATTCATGTTCTTTATAAAACGCAAAATGGTCTCCCTTAATGATAATTTGCCTGTAATCACCCTCTATGTAATTACTCCACTTTGACATGGCTTCTTCATCAAATCTGTCCCCGTCTGCCAAAAGCCCCAGAACCCTACAACTAATCTTTGTTTCATCCACCGGCTTATTCAAATAATTATCGATGGCAATATAATCTGCCTTAATTATGGGATAGAAAGTATCACAAAGCATTTCATCTTCAAAAAACTGTTTTAAATCAGGGTTTCTTTCCAGTAGTTGTGCTCTTATCAGACTGTCCTCCGCTTCGATTGATACCCTGTCCGTATAATATTTCGCCGGAACATTCGATGACAGAATCAGCAACAGGGGAGTTCTCTTCTTTTCCTGTTGCATTCTTTTTGCAATCTCAAAGGCAATCCACGCTCCCATACTGTGTCCCATAAAAATGAACTGCTGCCCTTCTTCCAGTCTTCCACATACCTTGTTAAACAAATCCTCCACAATCTCGTCGAACAGCAAATATTTCTTTTCGCCCATTCTTTTTCCATGGCCGGAAGTATCTATTGGTATATATTCACATCTGCCGTTTGCTGCAACAAAATCCCTGTAGGCAAATGACATTCCTCCGGCATGTGAAAAACAAAACACGGGAATCTTACTCATTCTCATTCACCTCTGCCTTAAAATAAGAGACATATTCCTGCCATTTATCACAACCTGACTTTGGCAAATCTTCTGCAAGTTCAAGAAATCTTTCTATAAATTCCACAAGTTCGGAATCACTTGTCACTTCTCCGTTCTTGCTGCATTTACCAAGAACTGCGCTTACGTCTTCATACAGTTTTGCGCCTTCCTCCCGAATATATCCCGGCATGGAAAGAAGTTCGCCGCATATGCTTCCCATAAGATTCAGCCTTCCGAAATCAATTCCCCTGCTAACTCTGTTCATAAACAGTTCCCTCTTGTTAATATCTCCAAGAGGATAAACTTCATAATTTCCGCGCCTGTTTTTCAGGAGCAGATTACTAAGAACCTTTCCACGGCCTGCTTCAATGAATACCTCGGTTCCTGCCGATACCATTTCATTGCAGATATCATAAAATCTTACACATTCACTTACCTGAACAGGCAGCATCTCATATATCTCTTCTACCGTTTTGTAAGTCTTTCCCGTAACATTGCAATAAACTGCTGCCCTTGGAAATTCAAGCTTAAAGCTTCCTATCAACTCCCTCATGGGATCTATGATTTCCTCCATGCAGGGATTATGAAATGCAGTTTTTACCGCCAGAAGTTTAGTTCCGGCTCCCGCTGCTTCAAATCGCTCCTTTGCCGTTTCCAAAGCGCTCTTTCTTCCTGAAACAACAATCTGCCTGATATCGTTATATGTAGATATGCTGATATCAATTCCATCGCCTTCACAATCCTTGGCAATGCCGGAAACCTCATCAAAAGTCAATCCCATCACAGCAAGCATACAGCCGTCTCCCATTTTGTCACTGACTTGCTGCATCAATTGTCCGCGCTTTCTTATGAGGGCAAGACCATCTTCAAATTTCATGGCTCCCGAGCATACCAAAGCAGCATATTCACCCACACTGTGACCGGCATAAGAATCCGCAAGAATACCATTACCCTCAACAAAAACCTTATAATATGCCACGCTTGTCAGAAATATGGCCACCTGAGTTGTCTCGGTATTCATAATCTCTGTGCTGTCATTATCAAACAGTGCTTTTGAAAATGAAAATCCCAGAAGCTCATCTGCCCTGTCATATATTGCCTTTGCTTTAGGATATGTATTATATAAATCTTTTCCCATTCCCCAGGCCTGGGTGCCCTGACCCGGAAACAAAACAGCTATTTTCTTCATAATTTAAGCATTTTGATTTTCATACCACTGTGCCTGCGACATGAACAAATCAAAATATGTTCCCTTCTTGCTAATCAATTCATCATGTGTTCCGATTTCTGCAACACGACCATTTTCCATAACAACAATTCTGTCCGCTATACGTGCACTTCCCAATCTGTGTGTCACAAGTATGGTTGTTCTCTCATCCGAAATCTCTTTAAATTTCTTGTATATCTTTGTTTCTTCAATAGGATCGATTGCTGCAGTAGGCTCATCCAGAACTATAATTTTACTGTCTCTGTTTATACCTCTGGCAATGGATACTCTCTGCCACTGTCCTCCGGAAAGATCAACACCTTCGAATTCGCGGGAAAGCATTGTATCAAGTCCCTCCGGATATGACTGTGAATCGATATCCACATCTGCCTTCTTCAGTATTTCGAGAAGACTGTCATCACTTCTTTCCTCCGACAGACTGCTTATCATAATATTCTCCCGAAGTGTCATCTGATACTTCTGGAACTTTTGGAATACACCGGACATCAGGCCAAACAAACCTGTGGTCTTTATATCACTCGTCGGTACTCCGTCAATTGTCACACTTCCCTCTGTCGGACAATATATTCCGGTAAGCAATCTTACAAGAGTCGATTTACCGGCACCGTTATGGCCAACAATTGCAATGGTTTCTCCTTTGTTAATTGTCAGGTTAACATTTGACAAAGAAGCCTCCTTTGCTTCCGGATATACAAATGAAACATTCTTAAGTTCAATTGCCTTACAGAAATCCTGTAATGTAACTGTTCCGTCTGTTTCAGGCTTGTCCAGAAAATCAAGAAGATTGTTGATGGAGCCACTGTTCTTTCCAATATCTCCCGCTAGATTAATCATGTTTCCGACCATTTCCTGCATTTTGGCAATTGCCGTAAATATGGCAGCAAATGTACCTGCTGTAATATCACCGGTAAGTAATGCATTTACAAAGAGCAGTAAAACAATCAGATAGCCTGCAAGCCCTATACCTTTTCCCGCAAGGTCATACAGACATGCTCTTTTGCTAACCTTTAAACTCTTCTTGTTAAGTACAACCATTGTGTCATAGTAAAGGCTCTTAAAATATTCTGTCACACCAAGGATTCTTGTTTCCTTGAAATATTCCTTTGAACAGATACAGCTTTCATAATAATCAAAGGATCTTCGCAAGGGTGCTATTTCATCCTCAAGCTTGGCATACATACTTACCTGAACCAGTTTTGTCAAAAGACAGGGCATCATGGAAATTACTATTACAATCGCAAGTATCGGTTTAATTGTATAAATCCATATTCCCATGAAAAGAACATAGGGCAGGAAAAATGCCATCATCATGATAAATGAGAACACCATGTTAAAGATGTTATTGATTCCCATCTCAGCCTTGTTAATACTGTCAAGTGTTGCCGCATTTTCATACTCTATTGCACCGATTTTTGATATCTTCAAATGAACCTTCTGCATCAGTTTTCCAATAACCTTCTGGTTAAACGGAAGGAACAGGAAGTTATTGAGTCCGTTCAAAACCTCTGCCAGTATTATGACTATTCCATATACAATTAATGAAATATATATTGTCTTTATACTTCCACCGGTTTTTATTACATCAGCGGTAGTATCATAAAAACGCTGCAGATAAAGAATCTTTACAGCCCATGAAAGGCCGTGAAGTATCGTAACTATAAGAAACAATCCAAAGAAAAATGGCGTAGCCTTAATTACAAGAGGAGTGACTCTCTTTAATATCTTTATGGGCTTTACTTTCTTTTCACTCATTGATACCACCTCCTCTGACTGTCATACATTGTGTAATAAAGCTTCTTTGCTGCCATCAGTTCATCATGTGTTCCCTGCTCCTCCACATGACCGTTGTCAATAACATAGATATAGTCGGAAAGCTTAACCGAACCAAGTCTGTGACTGAAGAAAAGTGTTGTTCTTCCGTCACAGAGCTTTGCAAATTCACTGTAAAGATTGCTTTCGGCAATTGGATCCAGCGCTGCTGTCGGCTCATCAAGAACACGAACAGGGGCGTCACTGACAAAGCATCTTGCCAGGGCTATTCTTTGCCACTCGCCTCCGGACAGGTCTTTTCCTTCCTTGGCAAGTTTTCCAAGCAGTGTGTCCTTGCCGTCCTCAAGGCATTCAATAACCGAATCGAGTTTTAGTGCTTTTATGGCATTGTTAACTTTTTCTTCCTCAGCACATCCAAAACTTCCTATGGCGATATTGTCCCATATTGAAATGGAATATCTGGCAAAATCCTGATATACAACTGAATAAAATGCTTTCAATGCAGCTGCTGTATACTCACGAAGTTCCTTACCGTTTATAAGTATCTGGCCTTCATAATCCTGATAAAGTCCTGTAAGCAGCTTTGCAACAGTACTCTTGCCGGCTCCGTTTGCTCCCACAAAAGCGTAATGCTTGCCGGCTTCGATTTTCATGCTCATGTTCTTCAGAATATATGTATCTGTACCGGGATACTTAAAGGTAACATTTTTGAATTCCAGTGACTCAAAACCACATCCTCTTTCAGGAAGTGCATCAGCATCGTCATACTGGTCAAATGAAGCAAACTGTGTAAGTTCTTTAAGGTACTCAATATGAGTTGATACTGCTTCGATAAATCTTGTAAGGGACCATGACATGGCATGAACAAGATCAAAAGTTGCATTTATCAAAGAAAAGAACATACCGATTGTAATGATTCCCTTTGCAACCGGATTAATAAGCATCGCTGCTACAAAGGTGCACAAAAATGCCGTTATTACACTTCCGGATTTAAGCTTAACAAACCACTTTGCACGGGTTTTCGTTTCCATTTTTCTTGAAATCTCATACTGTTCAAACCACTTGTCATTAAGCTTCCCGTTGTATCCGAATACCGTTCTCTCGTCAACATTTTCTCTGCCTGTCATTACCGTTGTGAGATACTTAAATTTTCTTTGGTATTTTGTTATCTCCTTATTGGCTTCATATGTTGCCTTTCCACTTAAAAATGAAAGATATAAAAGTGGAATTGCAACCACAATTATTATCAGTGCCAACCATGCAATCTGTGTAATCAGAACAATCAGAATTCCAACGATTGTCATGATAAGGGACAACAGATTAACCACATTGGTAAAGCCTTCGATAAACTTATGCTCCATTGTATCCGCAACACGGTTCATCAAATCCATGCTGTCTGTGTTTTCAATGTACTTAAATTCTATTTTCGAGCATTTCTCAACGTATGCACCTTTAAGATTGACTCTTAAGTCCATCTCGATTTTATTGGCCAGATATGTCTTAACCGGCTCAACCAGCCATTGATATGCTATTACGGCAATTACAATTGCAAGAGAAATATAAACTGCCCGTCTTGTTACAGAACCGTCAATCAGTCCCAGTGCGTTATCAACAAATTCTGCATTGATAATAACCTGATAAGTCGGCAGTATTGCCGCTGCCAAAGACAAAACCAGATACAAAATTGTACAAAGGGGCGAACTTACCAATGAAAATTTCAAAGAATCAAAGTATGTATACTTTTTCTTCTTAAATTGTATTTTCTTCATCATTCCCTCCTAAATCAGATTGTTCATGTCAATATTTGAATTTTGAACAACAGCTATTACCTTCTTATATACCTCAGTTGTCAGCTTAAGTTCATCCGAATTGACATAGGGCAGAATGTCTGCCTTTCTGTATATTTTTCCCGAAAGGATATCCTCCATTACACGGTTTGCAAGGTCCTCGGAAAAATATCTGCCCAGTATACGCTTTATCTCTTCATCCTCAGTACCAAGAGATTTCAGTTCCAGATATACCTTGAGAATTTCATAATATCCATGCTCGCCCTGAGGATAGTAACCTCTTTCATATGCATACATAAAATGCTTATAGGCTTCACTGTACCTTGAAAGTGACATTTCCACCAAGGCAAGAACAAACTGCGGACATTTCGTATCCGGTGCCGTAACAGGCACTCCCATAACCTCACACATCCAGTTATTGTTTGCTTCAGCGTTAAAGAATTTGGGACTGTTCATCTGAAGTTCAAGGAAATCAACCAGATCAAGTTTTTCCTCCTCACTGCATCTGTTCAGTCTTGAAAGCATCATAATCTCATTCTTATTGCTTCTTCTGTTTGCAACATATTCCTTATAATCACTAAAGTTTTGATCAACCATTACAGTTGAATATCCGGTTACAAACATTTCATATGCAGGAAATCCCAGGAAAGAAACGTCCCTTGCAAATACCTGCTCTCCATCCTTCTCTATCAGTTCACAGATGGTTTTAACATCCTGCTTATAATCGCTGTTTCCTTCAAATGCTGTCCATTCCCTGAATTCATAACTGCTTTTTCCCGTAAAATATTCCACGGGCAATTCGCCGTTACTGTTCTTCAAAGCTTTGTAGAAACGGGATCTTCTGTTAAATTCCTCATCTCGTCCCGGTATCTTTACAAATGAATCCTCGCTAAAGGATAATTCCATTCCACCCTCAAGGAATTCATCCACACTGTTAACCCCACCCGATACCTGACATATCTCCGTAAGGCATCTTTCAATGGCATGCTCAAAATCAGGATGCGAGCCGAAATTATATTTATAAAGACCGCTTCTTTCATTAATGGTCAGTATTCCCAATACAGGAAGACCTTTACCCAATGAGCAGTCACGAATCTCAACCTTGAGCCCTTTACTGCGGGCATCCTCAATAATGGCATAAGCCGGATATCTTTTTAATACCTCATCCGGAACCGCCGGCGGAACTACTCCATCCAGGAATATGGACTTAATGGCCATTCTCTCCATAATCTCGCATAAACCCTCTACCATTGCCTCCTCCGGGGCATTTCCTGCACACATACCGTTGCTTCGAAGAGATCTGTACAGTTCTGAATAGGGCATATACAATACTCTGTTGTCTTTAACGCTAAAAAACTTTGCCGCATAAATTGTATTCGGAAAATCCTCCACAGGCTCCATCAGCAGTTCATCGCATACCCTATTGACACTGTCCATACATTCATTATTGTTAAGTTCATGCAGCTGTGCTCTGTTTTTTACTTCTACAACATCAGGCCAGTTTTTGAGAATATCCAGATAAGACATACCGACATTTCCCGAAAGAAGAATCAGATTCTCAATTCGTTCCATCAATTCTCCGTAACCGCTTGCCAGACAATAGGAACTGTCCGTTCCCTTTCCAAGGGTACGCATTACATTTGAATTTTCTATACTGACTGCGCATGAAAACAACTGATTGTTTACATTCTTCCAGTATTTTTCATAGGTATGTATTCCCAGCTCGCCAAATTTGCTGCGAATCCTGTTCACCGTATTGAGTGGCAAATCCATTTTGTACTGTCTTTGCATTGTTTTTTCTCCTATTTATTTGCTTCAATATATTCTGTAAGGGTTGCCGGGGAACTGGTTTCAAATTTTCCCAATTCCTCATCCTCGAATTCAATATCGAATTCATCCTCCAGGGATACAATCAGTTTAATAAAGCTCAGTGAATTGATTCCTGCATCCTTCAACAATGTTTCATTATCGATTTCTGTACCTGCCGGTAACATTTCCTTAATCAGTTCCTTTACTTTTTCAATTGTGTTCATACTGCTTTCTCCTTCTCCAATAATCTGTTAATCATTTGTCGTTCTTCTATCGCAATTTCATCAAGCAAATTAAGTTTCTTAATCAACGTGTCCGGTGTGGCCCTGTTGGCATAACTGTTCTTTGCAACAGTATTTCTGATGGATTGCCACTTATCCCTGATACTTACAGACATGTCACAGAAATCATTTTCCTCAAACAACTCCATAACATATTCAAATGCCAGCTTTGAGTTGATAACATCCGTCAAAAACTGAATTATATCCTGTATCACCGACAGATATGCTTCCTCATTCTCTGTAAGAAGAAGCATTTTTTCTTTAAATGCTCTGATTGCATCCTCTGTCTCCGTGAAAACCTCCTTTAGTCTGCAAAAAGATTTTATCGGGTTTTCTTCCACCTTAATGTCAGTTAAAAAATTCTCACTTTTACTGTAGCAGTACAATGATTCTTTATTTTCCTCACCGTAGAGTTTTACCACACTTCTGTAGCATTTGTTTAAATCACTGTAACTGATTTTTCTGGGAGCATAATCAAGTTTCTCCTTCTCCGTATGCTCCAAAATGTTAAATTCTTCTTCTATTTCATCATAGCCGTATACAAGAATTGTATGTGGCCAATGCTCCTTCATAAATGTATCGTATCTTCCCTTTTCGTAGAAACAGTCTATATAGACAATTACCAGTTCCTCCATGTCAAGATGGGCTTTTATGGTTTCAACTATATCCTGTTCCTCTGCATAGGATATTTCCCCGACTCCGTACCTGCCAAGAATTTCTCTTCTGTCTCCGGCGCATTTCCATTCCAATTTTGCCCCGAGCCCATCATCTGTACAGAGAACCGGAACATAGGAGCCGAGTATTACCTTCTTGTCGACTCCGTACTTTTTCAGGACAGGAAGAAGTGAGTTATAAAAGCAGTCAATATAGAATATGTCGCAAAAGGGTTCTATATTCTCTGCTTCATAGGAATACTCTGTTCGCATAATCTATACCTCCGCCTTAAAATGTTTCGTCTATGTTCCTGATTGTGCATCGACTTCCCATCGATATAAAATCCGTCACTCCGGCATCCAGTATTCCTGCCTTCTTAAGTTCAACTTCCAGCCTGATTACCAGAAGAGAATGACCGCCTATCTCAGAAAAGATATCATCAATCCCTATCTCTTCACTTCCCATGCCCAGAACCTTTGCCCAGACATCACGTATCTTTGACTGTCTTTCATTGGCAGGAGGCACTATCTCGCTTACATGTTCCAGCATACGCTGTGGTAAAGGAAGATTCTTTCTGTCAATCTTGCCGTTATCATTTAATGGGAACTCAAGCAGGGACACATAAAGCTTGGGCACCATATATTCCGGAAGCAGTCCGCGAAGATATGCCGTAAGCTCTTCTGCGGAAATATCCTTCTCCGTAACGTAATAAGCTACCAGTGCCTTGTCAGTTTCACCTGCTCCCTTAACCAATACAAGCGCATCGGTTATTCCGTCATACTGTTTTATCTGATACTCAATTTCTCCGGTTTCAATTCTGTATCCTCGAAGTTTAATCTGAAAATCGTTGCGCCCCAGGAATTCAAGATTTCCGTCATAATACCATCTTGCGCTGTCACCGGTCTTATACATAATTGAATTATCAGTAACAAATGGATTGGGGATAAACTTCTCTGCAGTCAATACCGCATCATTAATATATCCATCTGCAAGGCACTGTCCGCCTATGTACAAATCGCCCTTCACTCCAATGGGCTGCGGTCGGAGTTTTTCATCCAGCACATAATATTTTGCATTTTGAATCGGCTTTCCGTAGGGTATACTCACCCATCCCGGATTCACCTTGTCAATATCATAGTAATTTGAATAAATTGTAGCCTCGGTTGCACCTCCCAGCGCCGTTACACGACATTCGGGTGATATTTTCTTTATCTCTTCCGATAAATTGAGATCAACCCAGTCTCCTCCCGTAAGTACGCGCTTCAGGCGGCTGTTACTGCCCTCACTGTATTCATCAAACAGAGGCATCAGCTGCTGTATTACACTGGGCGCGGAATCCCATACCGTAATATCTCCCGAACACAGTCTCTGCATCAGATAATGATGGTCTCCCATTTTATCTGTCGGCACCATTTCGATTACACCACCGGCTGCAAGCATTCCCCATATGTCATATACCGACAGGTCAAAACAGATGCTGGTTACAAACAGCATTCTGTCATTCTTTCCTATGTCATACTTGCTGTTCAGATATTCAATTACGTTTACTACCGGCTTATGGGCAACCACAACGCCCTTGGGTTTTCCCGTTGAGCCGGAGGTAAATATAACATATGCCCTCGCATCGGAAGAGATGATATTATCCAGATTCTCTTCTTTTAATCCGCTGTCCTCATTCTCATCGGCAACAAAGATTTTCTCAACGCATTCTGTCTCTGCCATTATGCCGTCAAGCTTTTCTCTCTGGTCTGACGTTGTAATAATCCTGCTTATTTGAAGGTCTTCAATCTCTTTTACAATTCGCATGTTCGGATGAGAGCTCTCAAAGGGAATATACATGCAGTTTGCCTTCGACGCAGCAACTACGGCAACTACCATCTCGATATCACGCTTCACAAGAATACCAATAGGCTCCTGTGGACCGCTTCCGCTGTCTTTGATTGCTCGTGCAAGAGAATTGGCCATTCCGTTAAGTTCTCTGTAGGTAACGCTTCTGTCATTGCAGATTACAGCTATTCCTTCAGGATTCTCCCTTACGTTTCTTTCAAACATTTCATGGAGCAAAAGCTTATCACTGTACTGCTGTTCAGTCTCATTGAACTCGTATACGACACGCTTTCTTTCCTCTGAAGACAGGTAATCTATATCCTCGACGGTTACTTCTCCTTCTGCTGTTACCAAATCTGCTATTGCCGCAAAATGCTCACATATTTCTTCAATAAACTGTGGTTCGAATACTGCCTCATTGAATGTAGCCTTAATCCTTAAACATTCCCCCGGAATAAATACAGTATTGATATCATAGCTTGTCTGTTCATAAGCAACATTTTTCTCAATGCTGTAATCTTTTTCTTTATTATCAACCCCTGATGAATAATAATTTTCAAAGGCTATAACCAGGTGCAGCAGATCGCTTTTCAAGGGACTTGTATTCATTACCTCTGCCAGTTGCAGATAAGAATGCTTATCCGATGCAACCATTTCTGCCATTACTTCCTTTAGCAATTCGGAAAAGGTCTGCTTTTCTTTAGTGATTACACGGAAAGGAATCGTATTGATTAACATTCCCACAATGGAATCAACGTTATCAAGTTCAGCAGGTCTTCCCGAAACAACTGTGCCGAATACAACATCCTTCTTCCCTGTAAGGCGTTGAAGAAGTATTCCGTATATGGCATGAACCATTGAACTCAGCGTACATTGATTCTTCCTGCAATACTCATTCATTCTTTGTGTCAGTTCCTTTGAGCAGGCGTAATCAATGGCATGTCTTTTGTATTTCGAATCTACCTTCCCGTTATAGGTCTTGGGAATTTCAACCGGTTCCTCATATCCCTTAAGCAGTTTTTTCCAGTAAAACAGGCTTTCTCCTTTGCTTTTACCAAGCTCGAGCCATTTTATATACTGTCCCATATTGATTGGAGCCGGAAGGTTTGCTGTTACACCTGCCTGTGCCGCATCATATATCTTATATATCTCGCTCATTACTATTCCCACGGACCAGCCGTCAAGAATAATATGATGAAATGTATATATCACGTTGTATGTCATTTCCGGACAAGCAAAGACATGTACACGAAACAGAATATTTCTGGATAAATCCATTTTGTTCTTTCTGTCGTTAAGCAGATACTCGTCAATCTTTCTTTCACATTCTTCAACAGAATCATTTTCCAAGTTCGTAATTCCGACTTCACAAGGTCTCTGAGCAAGAACTACCTGTTTTGCCTCATCAAGATTCTGATACATAAAAACCGTTCGCAGAACACTGTATCTTTCGATCACTTTGTTAATACTTTCAGCCAGACAATCTATATCAAGTTTACCCTTTATTACTGTCCTCATTTGGACAAGATCGGTACCTTCATCAGTATTAATAAGCGAATTGTACAGCATACCCGCCTGCATGGCAGTCAAGCCGTATACTGCTTCAATTTTTTTCTCACTCATATTCTTCTCCATTCTAATCTATACTGATCTGTCCAAGCATAGCTTCGATACTCTGCATATCATCAAGGGAAATATCAGAATCCGAATTAAGTTTCTTACCTGCCCCGTTGTCACATATATTCATGCAGAACTCTGTGAAACTTTCAAGATTTTCCTTAAACAGCTTCATAACCTTTTCAACAAAATCATTCTCTTCAAAGGAATTCTCAACATAAGTTGCCTTAAACTGCATTCTTCCGTTGCTCGTAACTCCGTTAATTTCCAAAGCATATTCCTGCTTTTCCTCTGTGGCTGTGTTACCGCTGAATCCAAAGGATGCCTGTCTGAAATTATTCTTTTCAACATCCTTGCTAATGTCACCGAGGTAATTAAACAATATGCTTACCGGCTTATCCAGATTCTCCCGACAGTCCTCCATATCTTTCCTGCAATACTTTAAAATACTGTAATCAAAGCCTTTGTTTGGTATCTCTGATACTGTCTTCTTAACATCCTTAAGCAGTGAATCTGTTCCACCGTTGGAATCAACACTAATGATTACAGGGTACATGGATGTGAACCATCCCATTGTCCTTGATACATTCAGATTCTCTCCAAGTATTTCACGTCCATGGCTCTCTACCATAATTGGAATAACACTGTTATCCGTTTCAGTGCTTATTGCCTTTGCAAGGGCTGCAAGCAGGAATCCCGTAATATCTGTATTGAAAGCCTTGTGTACATCCTCTGCCAGGAGTTTTGTCGTACTCTCCTCCAGTTCAAAGGTTTTCTGAAGCAGTCGTTTCTTTTCTGTTTCAATTTCAGGTAACACAGGCTTAACCCTTCTAAGTACATTGTTCCAGTATTCCAATTCATACTGTCTGGAGTCTTCGTTTCCGTAATTGTTAACCCAGCGTGACCAGGCCATATAAGAACTTGTCTTTCCCGGATCTTCGGCATCAATATCACCAAGTAACATATCCATATCATCCAAAAGAACTCTCCAGGATACTCCGTCAATTATCAGGTGATGAATCATAAGGAACAGATAATTTCCATTCTCTGACTTAATATAGTTCCAGGCTGCAAGAGGACCCTTTTCAATATTCATCTTGTCGGAAAGAATTTTTCCCCATACGGAAACATTTTCAATAAGTTCCGCCTCATCCATACTCAATTCTTCATGATAATAATTATTTCCATCTTCCGAATAAAAGCACCTTATGGCTTCGTCTTTACTTTCGAAACGCATTCTAAATGCATCATGCATCAATATCAGTCTGTCCCAGACCTTCTTCAACGCTTCATAAGATACATCGTCGTTTAGTTTAAATATCATTGACTGGAAATATCCGTTTGGATTATTTAGCTTTCTCTCAAAGAAATATCTCTGAATCGGGGCCGGTACTATTTCCCCATCCATTTTCTCCTCTACTGCTTCAAATTTCTGCAAATGTCTGCTGAGGGCCTGTATCTGTGGATACATAAAAATTTCTTCTATACCAACCTGAAAATTCAATTTATAAAGCTTGGCAGCAACTCTGATTGCCTTAATTGAATCCCCTCCCAATGCAAAGAAATCGTCTCTGATACTGATGTTCTCTTTACCAAGAATTTCCTCATATATTGAAACAAGCATTTTTTCCAAAGGAGTAGAGGGCGCAACATACTCCTCCTTAACATCCAAATCAACCATTTGGAGAAGAAGTGCATCCACATCAACCTTTCCGTTCTGATTTACGGGAATGGCATCAACTCTGTAAAAATGCGCCGGTATCATATAATCCGGTAAGGTTGCCTTAAGATATTCCCTGAAATCCGCAGCTGTCTTGTCGCCTATTACCGTTAAAAATGCACACAACTGTTTCTGTCCCGATTCATTTTCAACACACCTTACAACCGCACTTCCCACATTTTCCGATGCGGCCAGCGAATTTTCTATTTCTCCAAGTCCGATGCGGTATCCCTTCAGTTTAATCTGATTGTCACGTCTTCCAAGGAATTCCATTTCACCTGTGGATTTCATGAATGCATAGTCACCGGTCTTATATATCTTTCCTTCATCAAGGCTGTTCTCCTCAATAAAGGCTGCCGCTGTGGCTTCAGGATTGTTGTAGTACTCTCTTGCAAGACCGAAGCCGGCCAGATACATCTCGCCGCAGATACCGTAAGGGGTACATTTTCCATATTCATCCAAAAGGAAAATTCTTGTATTATCTGCAGGAACACCGATTGAAACCGAACCGGTGCTGTCAATCTTTTTATCAAATCTATGTATCATACAGCCTACTGTTGCTTCCGTAGGACCGTATTCGTTGTAAAACTCAACGTTATGTCCGAACTTGGCAGATATACGCTCAACAATATCAACATTAAGGTTGTCTCCGCCTACTATGAATTTCTCAATCATACTGTCTGAGCAGTCAATCTCATCCAGTATCAACAGATGAGCCGGAGTAAGCTTCATTATATTTACTCTGTTGTCCTTAAGAATTGTTCTGATAAGCGCTCCCTTATCCGAACCATCATATACTATTACCTTTCCACCGGTAATAAGTGGCATATATACAGACGTTACCGTAAGGTCAAATGAGATTGAACTGTACAACGGAACACAGCACTCTTTATCGCCGGCATATACCTTTGCTGCCCATGTAATGTAGTTGGCAAGCCCTTTATGACGTATTACTGTTCCTTTGGGTTTTCCTGTGGAACCGGAGGTAAATATCATATATGCACAATCATCCGGAATTAACGAAACTCCCGGCTTTGTTTCTTCCCCACTCCTGTAAATCATTTCATCAGTAACATCTACATATTTATAATCTGTATACCGGTTCTCGCCTATTCCGAGAATCAGTGAAGCATTACCCATTTCAAGCATATATTCTATACGCTGCCTCGGATAGGAATCATTAATGGGAAGATATATTGCTCCTGCTTTAAGAGATGCAAGCATGGAAACAACAACCTCTGTAGTGGTATCCATAATAATTCCAACCACATCTCCCTTTTTCACACCTTCTTCTATTATGCGTCGTGCCAGTGCATTAGCCCTTCTGTCAAGTTCCCCATAGGTTACTTCCTTATCTTTGGAAACAACCGCAATGCTGTCCGGACTGATTTTGGCATTTTTCTCAAACAGTTCCACAACAGTTTTATCTATATTACCGTAGGGTTTGTTATACTCTTCCTTCCAGAAAACCTTTTCTCTGTCTGTAAGGTAGTCAATATCTCCCAGAAGTATTCCGGCATTGCCAAGACATTCCTTAAAGAGGATTTCAATATGCTGTAATGCTGTCTTTGCAAAAAGTTCATCAGCTTTGTCATTTTTGTATTTAAGAGTTATAAGATATCCATCCTCCATACTCAGATTAAACACAAAATCAGAATCATATTTGTCCACGGAATCATCAATTGTACACATAACATTACTGAGATTTTCCAATTGTCCCAGCTTACCCTCGTCCAGATGTTCCAGCACCTGTTCAACCGGGTAATCCTGATTCTTAATAAGTTCCGCAAGTCGATTCTTTATTTCCCCCAGATATTCTCTGTAGGACATTGTAGGTCTGACTTCCGTAAGGAAGGGCAAATATCTGTTAAAAGAGTATTTTCCGTTCTGCTCCGGTATAAAAACCATAACCTGTTTCTCGCCGGTATATCTGTGCAGAAGGTACTCAACCAAACTAAGGAAAATGACATAGGTAAGCATTTTATTCTTTCCACTGACCCTGTTAATAAGTTCCTCTGCTGTAGCATCAACCTTAAGACTTACCCGGGAACAATCCTTTCCTGCCCCGGAAACGCCGTATTGCTTCAACAATGTATTTGAATCAATTGATACAAGATAATCATTCCAAAATACACGTCTGAATCTAAATTCTTTTGATGACAATAAAATGTTTAGTTCTGACTGATTCATTATTTTCACTCCAAATTTCTTACGAATTAGTTACCTTACTAGAAAGCAAAATCTCCTCCGAAAAGTGTATCCTCTTCAGTTTTAATTTCTTCCTGCATACATGCAGCCTTAAATCTGTTAATTACCTCTTCGCTAACCTCTGTTCTGGTCTTGTCGGCAATCTTTTCCCTTATGCCGTCTGCAAATGTATTGACAATATTCTTTATCTGGTCCATTGGCATATCTCTGTGGATAAGATGATAAACACTGTCCATATCAAAATTGTACTGTGGAAGCCAGATGGAATTCTTTACCGTAAGCAGTATCCTGTCTATCTCATCCATAGCCTCGGCTGCAGACATGGTATTGTGTGTCCACTCAAAGTTTGAACCCTCAATGCCATACTTTTCACGCTGCTGATAAATAGGTGTGATTGCCTCACAATACCACATCTGTGAACGATAAAATGTCGGTTTCATTTCTTCAATGAACTTAATGGTTGCGTCAACAGTTTCCTTTGTTTCACCGGGAAATCCGGTAATGAAAGAATCAAAGGTAAGTATTTCATAATCATTCAGGAGCTTATGACCGCGGTAAAACTCTTCCACCGTCACACGCTTGTTCATATTATTAAGTATTTCCTGACTTCCGGATTCGATTCCAAGGAACACTCCCTCACAACCGCTTTCCTTCATCAGCGATACCATTTCCTCATCGGCAAACTGACATCTGAAATAGGAATGCCACTTAAAATCATACTTTTTATCAATTATCATTCTCATGAGATCCTTAAAACGCTCCGGCGGAACATTGAAGGTATCATCAATAAAGTGAACACAATGTGTCTTTCCAATCTCATTGAGTTTGTCCAGTTCGTATTCTATTGCTTTAAGACTTGTAGTCTGATATTTGCCTGCATGCTGTGGGAATCCACAGAATGAACATGAAAACGGACAGGAAATTGCTGTTCTTAATGCAACATATTCCCCTACTCTGTCCTTATAAAGGCTCCAGTCTACCATATTGTTCTCAAGAATGTTATTCTCACGTTCAGAAGAATAAACAACGTATTCATCACCCTTTTTGTAATAAATATTATTGATATTATCTGTAGGTTTATTGTCTCTGATTGCCTCAGTCAGATCTGCCAATGCCTTCTCACCCTGGGAACTGTTAATATAGTAATCTGCTCCAATCTGTCTGAACACATACTGAACAGTAGTATCTGCCTGGGTTCTGATATTGGTAGATACAAAAGGGCCACCTACAACAACCTTTACATCCGGCTTTATATCCTTGATAAAACTCATTATTTCCAATATCGGAAATACAGAAACATACAAAGTGGTGGTAATTCCCACAACTCCTACCTCACAGGTCTCAAGAATCGTCCTGATATATTCCTTTTCCTCCTGGAAGGAATTAACAAAGTCGAATGTCAGTCCTGCACGATGAAGGAAGGTGCCAAGATATGCTATGCCTGCACTGAAGGTATCTCCCATGCACAAGTCACTGCTGTCAAATACCGAATAAGAATTAATCAAATCCGGTAATGTATACAGATGATTTTTATATGTCAAAAAACTGTAATTCAAATCTCTGTAGGCACCTGAAGTCTCCCCCATGGACCTAACCATTTTTTCATATTCCCCAAACTTCATTTCGTTATGACCGATAAGAAAACAATCAATTCTTTTGCTCATTTATATCCTCCTGCCCAATATAAGGCTGCTTCTAAAAATTAAAATTCATACCATCCAAAGAAATATCTTCAATACCATCTGCATTATCAAAGTCTCTTAATTCAAGGTCTTCAATTTTGATGCTTCTGTCTCCCGTAAATGCTTTGAGAATGGTAACATAGTCCTCCAGCATTCCCTGTACTGTTTCCTTTAAAAACAGTGAGGTTGCATAGGTAATACCAAAATCTATATGATCGACGTAATCGCACATCGTCATAATGATATCAAAGCGGGCCTTAATCATTTCGTATTCAAGAACACTGAACTTCAGTTCCTTCATCTTCACTTCTTCATACTTCGTGATTGTAAATACTGCATCAAACAACGGGTTTCTTGATCCGTCTCTCTTAAAGTTCATGCTTTCAATCAGATCATCAAGCTGGTAGTCCTGATTTCTGTATGCTTCATATGAAATGTTCGTCAGTTCCTTAATAAATTCATCCAAACTAAAGTTTCCTTTGGGGAATGCCCTGATAGGCAATGTGTTAACGAACATGCCCACATTATTCTCTATAAGCTTTGAATTTCTTCCGGAGGTGGCAACTCCTACAACCAAATCCTCCTGGTTACTGTACTTTTCAAGAAGTATGTAATAAGCGGCAAGCAAAAGGATATGAAGTGAAGTATTACATTTTCCTGCCAGTTCCTTAAGCTGTACCGTCATATCTTCATCCAAAACGGATTCTACACGTGTTCCCTTAAAATCACGTTCTGCAGGTCGTTCAAAATCATAAGGCATCTGAAGTACCGGAATGCTGTCTTCAAAAACCTTATGCCAGTAATCTCTCTGTGGATTAATCTTCCCGGACCTGTCGCACTCAATCTGCCACATCGTATAATCACGGTAATGGAACGGAAGTTCCGGTAATTCCCTACCCTCATACAATGCAACAAATTCATTCATAATTACTCCGGTAGATGTTCCGTCGGAAATGATATGGTGCATATCAATAATCAGCACATTTTTTACATCGTTAAGATGAAGTATTCCAACTCTGAAAAGCGGTGCCTCCTTCAGATCGAATTTTCTGAAGAATGCCATTACCTTTTCAGATACTTCCTCCTCCGTAACGTCAGTTACCTCAACCTCAAGAACCGCATCATCATGAATGATTTGTACCGGCTCATCATCAACAAAATCAAAGGTTGTCCTAAGTGACTCATGTCTTCTGACAATACTCTCAAAAATTGACTTTGCCTTTTCTATATCAAGAGGTCCTTCAACCATAAATGCTCTGTTCATGTTATATACAGAACCGATATTCCTATACCAGTCCATAACAAACATTCTCTTTTGGGGTGAAGAAAGTGGGTATGCATCCCGATCTTCAGCCTTCTTCAGATAACAGAACAAATCATCACCGGTACCCTGCCTGTTTTTGCATATTTCTGCTACCGCGTTTATACTTCCGTTCACCAGAATGTCCGATATGCTGACACTTATATTCATTTCAGAAGCAAGTGTATTCACTATCTTTAATGCAATAAGTGAATCTCCGCCCAATTCAAAAAATCCACTGTTTCTGTCAATGCAATTGCTTCCAAGTACCTTCTCATATATCTTGGAAACCGAATCCTCTATGCTGAGCGATTCCGTTTCTTTGTTTTCCTCTGCTGCCTCTACCCGCTTTACCCAACACCGCTCCTTTGCAAATGGATAAAGGGGAAGGCTGATATTGCTCACCTTTGTTCCGAAGAACCCCTCTATATTTTCCGTGTCGATAACGCTGCAGGCTTCACCCTTAAGATAGCCCCTAAGCGCATTCAACAGTTCCTCAACGGAATCAACCATAAATACAACCTGCTTCTCATAATGCTTCCTGCGCATTGCAAGGTTATAACATATTTCATACAGTCCCTCCGGACTATCACAAAGATACTCAACAAATTCCTGTGCATACTCCCTAAGCCCCTCTTCGGTCTTAGCCGTCAGCACAAAAGGAATCTTACCGTTAACTTCTACAGGATTTTCATCACAAATATATTCACCGACTACAGCATGTGCATTTGTACCGCTCAGGCCCCACGCACTTACTCCCGCATATCTGCCCGTATCACAGGACCACTCCAGTGGTTTCTGTGGTATGTAAAATGGTGAATTCCAGAAATCAATCTCTGTATTCGGCACCTGAAAATGTGCAAGCGGCGGAATGACTTTATTATTCATCATCAATATTACTTTGATAATTCCCGCCATTCCCGCGCAGTTATCCAAATGTCCTATATTGGCTTTTACAGAACCGATACCACAAAATCTTTTTTTGTCCGTATAGCCTTCAAAAGCCTTTTTCAGACCTTCTATTTCGATTGGATCTCCAAGCTTTGTTCCCGTTCCGTGTGCCTCTATATATCCAGCCTTTGCTATGCTTATGCCGGCCTTCTTCCAAGCCCGCTTAATAACTTCTGCCTGTGCCACCGAGTTTGGAGCAGTAATCCCGATTGTTCTTCCGTCCTGATTAACACCGGTTCCCTTTATTACAGCGTAAATGTGATCTTTATCTGCAACAGCCTTCGACAATGGTTTAAGAAAAATTGCAGCAACTCCTTCTCCTCCGCCTGTACCGTCGGAACCGTTATCAAACGTTCTGGTTCTTCCGTCACTTGCCTCAATTCCTATATTAAATTCACTTACAAGCGGCAACAGATCCAAACGTACACTTCCCACAAGCGCCGCATCACAATCCCCTTCTCTCAATGCCTGACAGGCCAAATGAAGGGCCACCAGAGAGCTTGAACAGGCTGTATCAAGAATCATATTCGGTCCGTGAAGGTCAAGCAGATATGAAACTCTTGCAGCTGTGACGGGTGCCTTATTTCCCACAGCAGCCATATCAAGATTTTCATGCTCCATCACATCCACAAAATCGTAATATACGTTGGACAATGAACTTTTACTTGCAAAGTATACTCCTGTATTGCTACCCTCAATTGTTGCCAGATATCCTGCATCTTCAATTGCATGGAATGCACATTGAAGAAACAGTCTCTGATTAGGATCCATTAAATCAGCTTCTCTTTTTGACAATTTAAAGAATGAATAATCGAATTCATCCACATTGTTCAAATATGCAAGTTGTTTATATTGAGGCACCTTTTCGGGCGAAAGAACACTGAAATACTCGTCTGCATCTTTTTTTCTGTTTGCCGGGAAATCGATTATACAATCCTTTCCGGTTTTAACGGCTTCCCAATATTCTTTTAGGTTATTTGCTGTTCCAAGGCGCATATCCATCCCTATAACAGCAATATCTTCCCGTGTACCCGCTGTATTCTCACTATGAATAACCGCTGTACTTTTCCCTGATAATTCTGATAAACTTGGTATGTTTTTCATATTCTCTCCATCTACTCCGACATAAGGGCTGTTTAGGAATATTTATCCAGCACATAACTGAGTACATCCCCTGTCTGTTCCAAAAGCATCCGTACAGGACCCGGATTAATTCTGTTTGTATCCAGCCAAACAGTCAGTCGCAGTTCTTCGTCTCCATTAATGATTTGAACAAAAATATCAAAAATTTCATTTTGCTTATCCCTGTTTGAACCTCCCACAAAATAGAGCCTGTCTTCTTCTTTGGACAGCTTTACTTCTCCCGCGGGAGCCTCTTTACCAAGCGCCTCATATGCCTTTATAAACAAATCATCAAAATCTTCAATCTCATCCATATCACAGTCAAAGATGCGATATAGACCGTCTTCACATTTCCAGGGTAACTGTATTTTTTCCCCGGTTATCTGATTCCAAATGTAGGTATACAACGCAGCAAACAACGCCTCTTCCGAAATACCGAATCTTTGCACCAGATTACTGATTCTGTCTCTTTCATCACCGGTAAAGGAAATATAGAAATTGTCATTAACATCATCTTTTTCAGATATGTCAAACCATTCTTCCGATACCTTAATACCTTCCATATCGAAGGTATCTTTTCGGTCATCCATAAGGGAAGCAAGTTTTCTGACTGTAGGATGTACAAACATGTCTACAACACGAACGTCAAGTCCCAGTTCATCCTTAAGCATTCCCTGCAGTTTTATCAAAAGGATTGAATTACCTCCCACGTCGAAGAAATTGTCATCGACAGAAAAATCATTTCTTCCCAAAACCGTTTCCCACAGTGCTTTAACTGCTTTACAGTTGTCGGAAATATCTTCCTCAATAACTTTCCTGTCAACACTTACATGGCTTAACAGTTCAGTCATATCCAATTTGCCATTTTCGTTCATCGGGAATGAAGCAACCTCGGTAAACACAGCCGGAATCATATATTCCGTTACTCTTTGCCTCATGAAAATACGCAATTCCTTTTCATCAATTTCTTCCGATGAAATGTAAAAGGCCAGTATTCTCTTTTCGTTTTCCCCACTCTCATCCACAACAACAAGTGCATTATCAATCTTTTCATATTCAAGCAGGCTGTCTCTTATCTCATTGATATCTACTCTGTATCCGTGAATCTTAACCTGCTTATCTCTTCGACCAATAAATACAATCTCGCCATTTTGAAGCCTGTAACCGTAATCTCCGGTTTTGTATAATCTCGGGGATTCGCTGCTATAAGGATTTTTAACAAACCTGTCATTTTGAGCGACATTCAGATATCCCTTTGAAACGCCCTTGCCCGCTACGCATATTTCTCCCGTAGTTCCATTTGGCACTCGTCTGTTGTCCTTATCCAAAATATAAACCAGACTGTTGTCAACAGGTCTTCCGATAATCGGATGCATATTATGCATAATGCATTTTCCTGCTGACAGTTTATTAAATACCGTACCTATTGTTGTTTCCGTTGGTCCGTAGTGATTCATGATTTCTATCTCCGGATAGTTTCTCATAAATTCTTCCACTTCCCTGTTGTTTAGACTTTCTCCTCCCAGCACAATCAGCCTGAGTTTTCCCAGTTCTGCTTCACATTCGGAAAACAGGAATGAAAAAAGGGTAGGAGTCATCTTAAGATAATCTATACCTTTATCTTTAATAAATCTGAGTGTAGCTTCTCTCTCAAGATAATCGGTTTTCTTTGGTAAATGCAACGTTCCAGCCAAAGCAAGGGTAGGATATACCACACTGTATCCCAAATCAAAATTGAATCCGGAAAGAAGTGCAGAGGTTATGCCGGTTTCCAGCCTGTTTTCTCTGATAAACCAGTTGGTATAGTTTGCGAGATTTCCATGTGATACCATTACTCCTTTGGGAACACCGGTTGTACCCGAAGTATAAATAATGTATGCACTGTCATCATTTTCCACTCGGTACTTTTGCATAGCATCGAATATATTCTCAAATTCTTCTCCGCCATTTTCTGCGATGCCCGAACATATCAGTTCCTTTGAAGAAACAGTTTTTATTCCATCCGTCTTCACAGCATTTTCATCATCTGTAATAAAAAGACGGGCTCCGGCATCGTTAATACAGAAGCTGATTCTTGCTGCCGGTGTAGCCACATCCAATGGAAGATATGCTGCCCCAAGACACTGAATTGCAATTGCACACTCAATCATCTCCACAGAGGGTTCCACAGCCATTGCCACAATGTCACCCTTTCCGATTCCAAGAGAATACAATTTGTCAACTGCAGTTTTCACCTCAATCAGAAATTCCCTGTAGGTGACACTCCTCTCCGGGCCGACAATTGCCCGGCGGGCCGGATTATTTTCTGCGTTTTTAAGCAACGCTTCTATTATTGAATCAAATGAGTTCTCAACAATATTTCCCCGCTCATATCTCTCAATTGCCTGTTCTTCTTCATCAAACAAAGCAGTTATTCTATTAAGCCTGCTCTCCGGCTGTTCCACCATCTGTTCCAATACGTTTACATATCTGTTCAGCATATCTAAAGCTGTCGACTCTTCAAATAAGTCCGTATTATACTGGAACATTAATTTTAAAGTTTCATCGTTCGCCACAGTAAGTGTGAAGTCATATTTTGCCACATCCGGCATATAATCAATAACATCACATTCACAATCTTCAAGTATTAACTGCAATCTCTCGAAGTCTCTCATTACGAACATCACATCGAAAAGCGGTTTGCGATTTGTAACCTTTGGAACCGAAATCTCCTCTACCAGTTTCTCAAATGGATAATCTTCATGTTCATAGGCTTCAATCAGGTTCTCCGCCATTTGGGACACATACCCGTCCACAGTCAGTTCCGAATCCATATTGGTTCTTATTGCAAGCACATTAATAAATATTCCCTGTATGTCTGCATATTCCGCATGATTTCTTCCCAACGTCGGAATTCCAACAACAATATCATTTGTTCCACAAATCCTTGAAAGCATAATGTTATATGCCGAAAACAGTAGTGCAAACTCAGTAACATTTAATGTTGCCGCGCATTCGGATACTTTTTTTGTCAGATTTTCATTCAGGCAAAATGACAAGCTGCGGCCTTTATGACCAACAACGTCCTTCCTTGGAAAATCTGTAGGATAGTTTAACGGTTCCGGTAAGTTTTCAAACACACTGTGCCAGTAATCTTTGTTCTTTTCCTTATTCCCGTTACACTCCATATCATGCAGAACGTATTCAGCGTACTGCAATTGATCCATTGCCACCGGATAACCCTTATATCGGTCAGACAATTCTTCCGTAAACATCTTTATGGAAGCCCCATCCGTTACAATATGATGGAATTCAAACAAAAGGACATTGTCTTTAAACAATACTGCACGAAATAGCGGAAGCTGTGTCAATTCAAAGTCCTCCGACCAACTAACATAATCAATGTCCTCAAAACAGACATCTGCTTTATCCACATGAACATCGAATGGATCGTTTATTATCTGTACCGGCTCACCCTCCACAAAATCAAAGGTTGTTCTATATATTTCATGTTCTCTTACAATATCCCCCAAGGCCTTTTCAAGACGTGGAATATCCAATGTTCCTTTTATTCTGAAGAATACCGGTATATGATAGCTTTTCCCCACATCCTCAATCTGCTCCAGAAGGAAAATGCGTTTTTGTGCAGATGACATAGGGACTTTTCTTCCGTACTCAAAGTGTTTAATTTCTTCAACACTCTGTTCACCATCAATTGCAATAAGTCCGGCAATCTCTCTCAATGAATCGGCCTTAAACAATACGCTCATCGATTGATCAACGCCAAATTCGTCATATATCCTCTTTTTAAGCTTAGCCACATCCAATGACTGTCCGCCTATACTCATAAATCCGCTGTTCATTCCAAAATCGTCGATTTTGAGGATATCAGCACATATGTTCCACAGTCTCTGCTCAATATCATTCTGCGGTAATAATTTTTCCGTTTCTCCTAGGAACAGTAAATCATTTTCAGCAAGTTTCTTTACATCAACTTTTCCGTTTGATGTCATGGGAATATTATCCACTACCGCATAAAATGAAGGTATCATATATGGTGGCAGATATTCTTTAAGCGTCTGCCCAATAAGTTTTCCTTCAGGAACTGCCTTACCGCAAACGAATAGACAAAGTTCCTGCTTGCCTTTACGATTAACAACAGTTGCCACCGCAGCGCTTATTCCGTCAATTCTGAGGGCCACCTGTTCTATTTCAGACAGTTCAATACGAAAACCTCTGTATTTTACCTGATTGTCAATTCGTCCTATAAATCTAAGCTGTCCATGGGCATCTATTCGTACTCTGTCACCTGTTCTGTACATGGAAGAATTGTTCTGTATATGCGGATTTCCTTTGAATTTTCTTGCGGTAAGTTCTTCATCATTCAAATATCCGCAGGACAGGCTTTTTCCCCATACGGCAAGTTCACCGCACATTCCCCTGGGTAGCACATTTTCAAAAGAATCCAGGACGCAAACATAATTATTGGCTATCGGACATCCCACGGAATCATTATTGTTTTCATTCATGCCAATGTTTGCCGATGTTGTTACAGTGTTCTCTGTCGCACCATATTCATTAACCAACAGTATTTGAGGATTCTTTTCCCTGCTGTTCTGTATAAGATTTCTGTCAGTCTTCTCGCCTGCAAGAATGACCATTCTCAGACTTTCCAACTGCTCATCAGAGCTGTTCTCCAAAATCCCTCTGTACATGGTTGGCAATAAACTGATATTTGTTATTTTTTCATTTTCTATTGTTGTTCCGATATACTCAAAATCACGCCAGTGATTGTCATCAACCATGACAACCCTTCCACCGGAAAGAAGCGTAGAGTAAAAGTTTGAACAAAATCCGTCGAAACTCATGGGCAACAATTCAAGCGCATTGTCTTTATGGGTCAGTCCATAGTTTTCGACTCTCCACATTGCATAATTCACAATACCTCTATGGAGTATCTGAACTCCCTTTGGTTCGCCTGTTGTTCCCGATGTATATATGACATATGATCTGTCGTCATCACAAACGTCAGGAAGTTCAGTGCATGCATTCACTGTGAAAGTATTTCTGAAGAGAATGACCGGAATATTCATTTCCAAATCATCTTCATCGCTAAAAACCAACTTTGCTCCGGATGCAGTTAATATCCTGTTTATTCGGCTTTCAGGATACTCCTTTGATAAAGGAAGATATGCTGCGCCTGCCATCATAACACCGAACAGCATCTCCGCTACTCTTGCACTTCTGTCAGCCAACACTGCAACAATGTCGCCTTTTTTTACACCATATTCCACTAAACAGCCTGCAATCTGCTCTGCTCTGTCAACCAGTTCAGAATATGTTATTTCAACACAGTCATCGCTCACCGCTGTTCTATCCGGATATAATTCTGCTGTTTTCGTCAGTCCTTCAACAAGGCTATGTGTCTCATATTCCTTTTTTTCTCCCTCAAGAATACATTTCCCCAGGTCTTCCGTAACGGAAATATCCTTAAGTTTCCTGCTGCTGTCAGCACAAAGGGTCTCACACAAATCAACATAGTTATCAAACAGATTATCTATCGTTTTCTTTTCAAACAAATCAGTGCAGTACTCAATACTAACCTTTACTCTTCCTGCATGCTCAGATACCTCAAAAGAAACATCATATTTTGAGACTCCTTCATCAAATTCAATCGGCTCAAGCACAAAATCATCTGTTCCCGGTTTCTCCCAGTAAATGTTTGAAGACACAAAGTCGAGATTTTCCATGTTTTGCATTATATACGCAAGACGGAATGAATTTTCCTTATAACGATCGTATGGGAAATTCCTGTGGGCATATCCCTCCACAAGTACCGTTCCGACATACTTGATAAATTCTTCAACACTGCATTCATAATCCGTATCAATACAAAGAGGAACCGTATCGATAATCAGACCAATAATATCCTCACTTTCAGCCCTGTCTCTTCCTCCCATCGGGACGCTGACGGTAACTTTGTCCTCTCCTGTATATTTCGCCAGCAACAAGGCATATGCCGCAAGCATAACTGCATTAAGAGAAACTCCCATGCTGTCTGCCAGTTTATACAACTTGTCCATTACCGTTTCCGTTACAGAGAACAGTGATTTACTTCCTCTGAAGGTGTTTACTGTGTAGGTTGTACTATCTATCGGTAAACATGTATCCGGTATCGATTCCTTCCAAAAGTCCGAATTTCTGCCATACACCTTTTCACTGTAAATGGCATAATCCATCATGTCGTATTCTGATTCGTAAATCGTTTTACCATTATACACACAAAAAAGGTCATTGATTATCTTCGCTAAAGACGTCCCATCAACAAGAATATGATGAATATCAAACAGAAACAGTTTTTTATCATCTTCGGTATGTACAACTTCTATTCTTATTAACAGCTCCCCGGAAAGATTGAACGGTCTTATAAATTCTCTGATTACATCATACGTACTCTTCTCCGACCGATATTCCTTAAAGGGCAGTTCATAAGCTTCTCTTTCATACTGATATACACAGCTTTCGTTATCCTCAAAATTAAGTCGCAATCCTCTGTGGCTTTCTACTAATTGTCTAAAGGAATCCCGAAGCTTTTGGGTATCACATCTTCCGTCTATATAAAGGCACCTTGGCATATTATATGCAGTAGACTCAGGATTTAGTACCTGATACATATACATTCTTCGCTGACTGACAGTAGCCGGCACCCTTTTTACATCTTCGAAATGCTCAAAGCGTACCTCGTCATCTGCTTTACTGTTTCCTAACAGGTTATCCGCAAACTTTTCAATGCTTTCACTGAGCAATACATCTTCAAGTGATGCAACC
This sequence comes from Lachnospiraceae bacterium, assembly GCA_045639685.1. GTDB lineage: Bacteria > Bacillota > Clostridia > Lachnospirales > Lachnospiraceae > Colinaster. Next base: position 3,976 of record JAZUDO010000055.1, on the reverse strand, counting down.
AAGTGGAATTTGTTGTTTATTTTCGAAAGAAGTGACAGTGCCTGCAAAGAATTACCGCCATTGGAAGCAAAATTTCTTTTCACATCTATGTCCGAATGTTTTAATACCATTTTGATAAGGTTATAAATACTCGAACGAATATCTCCTTCAAAATCCGAATCCGATTGCGAAATCTGTGCATATTCCTGCAACAATTTTCCTGCAGAATGCTTATCCAGTGCCAAACGGAAAACATTTGAATAGGCATAATTCTTGGCATCATAGAGCACATCCCATTCATGATAAGCTACCGGTTCATCCTGTTGCTTTAGCTCATTGCCTGCGTCAGCACCAAAGAACTCTCCTCCCAATGCGGACTCTTCGTAAACTACTTTCTCAATGTTGTATCTTTCAGAGACATTATTCGTTTCAATAAATTCCAAATAGGGATAACCATCTCCCTGAAAAACTACACTGTTTTTCGTTTTTTCATATACAGAAAGTCCAAGCGCCAAAAAGAGTTTTACTGCATTATGACATTCATTGGATTCATACCTAACGCATACCTTTGAGCCGCAAACAGTCCTTTGCAGTTCTTTTCTCTCCCTGAACTCAATAATTCCAACACCCTCAAAATAAATGAATGTAACCCTGTCCATGTCAAACAACAGGGCCGGTTTTGGTGCACTGACTTCAACATAATCCATTTCCTTATCAGACAGTTCTTTCAGTAACAAGTCGATATCCGTTACAGCCAGGCATATATGGTAAGGTTTATATTCCTTTTCTCCCAAAAGCTCCCGAAGTAAAGCATTGTCCTTTGCCGGTTCAATAAGCTCAACATCAGGACAACCGAACCTTGAGCACATACGTAATGTTGCTTTCTGACTTGGATCAAATACTGCTTTTCCTACATGAAATCCCGCCTTTTCGTAGAGCTTTGCTGCTTCCGTCATACTGCCGACAGCAACGCCTATATGTTCAAAAGCCACGTCAAGCTTGTCATTTGATTTCTCGTTAACAAATCTCGTATTACATATCTGAATATTTAACAGACTCTTTTTAACATCCGGCAAAACTTCAGGTGCACAAGCATACACCGTGCCTTCCTTGCCTTCACATTGCAAATCAAAATATCCACTGTCCAAAAACTGCTTAACAGGTTTATTTCTTCCACTGTCACAGAATCTTGCCAAAAGCGTTTTGCCATTTCTTTCTCCGCACAAAGACAACAAATATGCCAATACAGCATTTTCAACTCTTCTTCCCAATACTCGACAGCTAAGCAAAAAAGTATCCAGTTCTATGCTCTTTTCATTTTCAGACAGCAAAATAACACCGGATATACCATAATCTCCGTATCTGTCCCTGCACTGAACTATGAATCCCGCATTATCTTCCTGTTGGAGGAAGGACAATAGCTGCTCCTTGCTTCTTCTTACCGTATTAAGGTTGAACTGATTCGTACGATTTATTAACTGCGTTACTCGATCATAATCTTCGGTTTCTATCGGACTTACATATATCTTCATCTCAAGCTTTTCAATATATTCATCCATTGACACAACAGAATCCGATAATTCTTTTCTCTCACGCTCCTGCTGATACAGATCTGTTCTAATCAAATCCTCCGACGTGATATTTACCTTATCCAACGCCCAAATATGCCTGATATAACCGCCTATAGCTTCGCTGTCGGAAGGAAATTGTAAGGTCAGTACCTGAGGAAGTGCATTCATTACCTCCAGGCATTCATGCACACTGTCATCAAAAAACACAAAGGAATCCAGACCAAGATTCAACTCGGTGGCAATGCTCCTAATATTCTCAGATTTAATAGACCAATTTATTCTGCAGGCCACAAAATCCTGCATGCAAAGCAGATTCCCCCCCTTATTGAGGAAATCTTCCACATCGGCATAATCATTTTTGCTACAGATGGCAAGCAAAAAGCCCTCATTTTTCTTTTGTAACAGATATTTTTGGAAAATTAGATAATCAGACGTAACCTCTGCTGTATCGTTGGCACACTCTCCCTTCCAAAGGGTATTGTCGCAATCCACAACTATCACCTTATGAGGTGCAATAAGATGAGAAACCAAACTCCTGGCAATAATTGCAGAAGCAGAAATTACATATTCATCTGTAAAGGGAAGAACTCCCAATCTATATGCCAGTTCATCATATTTCCGGGAAACCAGATAATCTTCCCCTATATTTCGGAAATCCAGAACCGTAACATAATCCTTTGAAAAAAGGAATGAGGCAAACTCATCATTAGCCTCTTTTAAGAAATTGCAGGCCTCTTCACCGTACTTAATTACTTCATCGGACAAGTCAAACAATCCTATCATCAGCTTTGCTTTTCCGACATACTTTTGAATTAAATTTTTATACTGATTAAGACCGACAATAATATCTTCCTTGAATCGGGAAACAGAGGAAAAATTATGCTCAAAGTCTTCCAATCTTTGTAAAAGAATCAGGAAATCTGCAGAAGTGTCTTCTCTGGCTTCACGTTCAATCAAAGTCTGAAGCACCTGGTCAAATGGAAGCACATCAATAGAAGGCTGCATGTCAAATTTTGACAGCCAGCGGGAAATGTAGGGTTTCATCGTATCACACGTGAAACTCGCTCCCATCTCGATTGAAACCTTCTGCGCATCTTTCTGCATAATTACCCCATCTACATCATTTTCTGTTTATCCCCCTCATTATTAACGTAACCGACGTACTCGTATCCCACTGTTTTTCCCTATTTCTATACAGCATTATTCTTGTGTCGTATTTCCTATTTATTATTTCCGTTACTGCACTGCGCTCTTCATCCTTTAATGAAGCAATCGCTTCAATATCGGCATATCTTCCCGCATTTATCATCTGCTCCGCCAATTCAGCACAATAGCAGGGATTATCCGGTGTAAGGTCAATAACAGCATATCCGGTTGAAACATCAACAAATCCGTTCTTTTCCATTTCCAACGGCATTTGTGTTTCCGTCATGTTATACGCCCCAACTTCGTACTTCATAAGAACACGTTTGACTTTGGAAAAAATTTCTCCCGTATGCTTTTTCTCTTCCTCTGTAACCTCCATACACTTTGCATCATGCTTGAATCCTGTTCTCGCCGATAAAACAAGGCATATTCCGTTATTCTTAAGAACACGACGCTGTTCCGAATAAAACAAATCCGTTTTAACGTGCTCGCACACTGTATATGATATCGTCACATCAAAGGAATCATCTTCAAATGGCAATGCCGTCGCATCACCCTCCAAAAACTGTACCCCCTGTACATTTTTCCCTGCATACTCAATAAATGTACTGTCTCTGTCTATCGCAACTATCTCTGCATTTGGATACCACCTGTGCAACGCTGCTGCCATTGCTCCCGGACCGCATCCGATTTCAAGTATTCTTAATTTATCTTCCCTTTTTAGTCTCAAAAATGGTGCATATCTGTCAAAGAAAATATCATTAAACCTAAGTTGCCTGCTCAAATACAGAGTATCTATACCTTGTATTTTTTCTGACCAAATAGTATTCATATCTATCCCCATGGCAATATATTTTCAATAAATGTGTTTTTTTAATAAAAAAAAATGTAAATCAAAACTTCATTCTTAAGACCTCTTTAGGTCGTTCAATGAAATCTCAGTTTGCATTTTTACCCCGCCCAAATATATTCCCAAAGAAAGCTTTTCGTTCTCTTCGGTACTTTTCCCTTAAAATATAAAGATACTAATATTGTTATTAGTATCCTTGTTTTTATTTTATCACTCTATCTTTAAAATCACAACAAAAATATCTAATATTTGGCACATAATATCATTCTCAAATCCTATTACTCACTTTCTGTTTCTGCTAACTTAAATTTAGGTCACTTGGCTCATTGAAAATTAGGTCACTCCAAGACCGCTATGTTATCCTTTATCTATTAGTGGATAAAGGAGGTTAGAAGGGAGTGATTAACTTGGTCATCAAACAACGAATCAT
>JAZUDO010000054.1:0-41896 GCA_045639685.1 Lachnospiraceae bacterium | reverse complement strand
ATTGACACCAATAAAGTCAACACCACCGATAGCTTCCTCAATCATTCGATTAACTGCATTATTTCCGGCACCGCCGACACCTACTACAAGTATCTTTGCTCCTGCCTCTGCTTCATTGGTTTTTATCTCTAACAAAGCTCCATCCTCCTTTGTTCCAAATAACGACACACTCTTTATTCTATAATCATTTTTTAGTAAACGCAACGATTTTTTGTTTAATATTCAAAATAATTTGCATATATTTATCAAGAATTCACATGTCCATGTACAAAACAAGTTAAAAATCCACTATTCATCGTATTCAAATGTAGTAATTGACGTATCAGCCGTATAGTTTTCCATCCTCAAAACGCCTTTTTTCCCTTTTAGTTCAGGAAGTATTGTTTTTAATCTGATAATCTTCTCATCAATCTGATCAAAGGAACCAAGCTTAACCCTTGCCTTGTCAAAATAAAGTGTCAAATTATAATCCGAGTCAAAATATATTTTATCCACACTTATTCCGTACTTTTCAAGCAACTGTGAAACCTCCAGAATCTGTTTAAAAATCTTGTCATCCTCAACCGGCAACTTTTCATACAGAACAAAATGGTCAAAATTCATACCTATAATCTGTGGAATTCCAACCGTCTTTACATCCGAACTTTCAATAACGGTTCCGTCCTTGTCAAAATAAATGTATCTGCCCATTTCTTCAACAAAACCCGCCATGGATTTCTCATATACTGTAATTTTTATGGAATCCGGCGACAGAATTCTTACACTCATTGTCTCAATGAACGGAACATCCTTTATATCTTTGTTGTGGTATTTTGCGGAAAGATAAAGTGAATTGTGGGACAATATTCCTTCTCCCAGTACCATTTCCGTTATTTCTTCATTACTGTAATGAGTGCTTCCCTCGACAATAATTGTATCTACAGTATATTTTTCATTAACGACAACCAGAGCAAATGCAAAAAGCATGACAATTGCAACAAGAATAATAATTTTCTTTATTGTACGTCTGTCAGGTCCCGTTATATGCAGTTTTAACCCCGTTTTTTTCTTTACAGGGTGTTTTCTTCTTTTCTTTTTTGTATTTTTGCTCATTCAGGCAATACTCTCCAAACGAACACTCTAGAATTTTACATCACGGCACACATTCAGCACCAGACCGATTTCCACCAAAAGCACAAGCACAGATGATCCTCCGTAACTGATAAACGGAAGTGAAATTCCGGTATTTGGAAATACATTTGTTACTACCGCTATATTAAGCAAAACCTGGAATGCAATATGCGACATTACTCCGGTAACAATCATTCCGCCAAATAAATCCGCGGCATTACTTGCTATAACCAGCATTCTCCAAAGCAAAAGTCCAAACATTATTATAATACAAATTCCGCCGAACAATCCAAGTTCTTCACATACTATGGCAAATACCATATCGTTCTGTGCCTCAGGAAGTGTTCCCAATTTCTGAATGCTCTGTCCGATTCCCTTTCCGAAAATACCGCCGGAGCCTATTGCGTAAAGTCCCTGTGAAGTCTGGTATGCCGCATCGGAAAGACTGGCTTCCGGATTTCTCCAAGCCTTTATTCGTTCGCCTCTGAATCCCCACAATGGGAAATCGGGAAATTTTAAAACAAGGAAAATCACCAGCGTTATAAATGCAAGACCGGCAAGTGCTATAAGAAGCGTTTTCTTTGTATCCGGACTCATAACAAAAAGCATGGCAAATCCTATACAGAAAATAATAACCGACGAACTCAGGTCATCTGTCAGAAACAATGTCAAAAGCATCAACGGAATCGGCAATGCAAACGTGAACCAGTAGGCTTTTGTATTTCGAATCTTATCTTCAAACTGATACATGAAATATGCAACCGAAAGAATAACGGCAATTTTTGCTATTTCGGCAGGCTGAACCGTCATAATTCCGAAATTCAGCCATCTTCTTGCTCCGTTTACCGTTACGCCCAGAGGTGTCTTTACAAGAATAATCATCACTGCAGCAACTGCATATACGAGAGGCGACAGTTTCTTTATCCATTCTTTCTTAAAGAATGTAGCAACAATAAGCAGCACAACGCCTATGGCAGTTGCCCTTAACTGTTTTTTCAGATAATATGCCGCATCATAATTTGTTTTGTCCGATAATGCCGCTTCATATGAAGTTGTTGAATAAATCATAATCAAGCCAAAGCCCACAAGAAAGGCAACAATTATAATAAGACTGTAGTCTATATAGGCCTTTTCTTTTCTGTCCTTAACTTCTCTATTCGTAATATAATTCGCCATTATCCTTCTTAATTCCTTCTCCGTTTTCCATGTTGAGTACAGTTCCCGTCAATGGAGCCGTGGTTCCGTCATCACTTTCAAACTCTTCATCCGTCAGCGGTATAGATGATGTTGTATCTCCGCCGTGAGCATCAATATTACCGTTTTCATCCACATCGGGCTGCTCCTCTCCCTCTGCTTCCGTTTCACCGTCATCAGGAACTTCTGCACGTTTTATTGCTATATTCAGCTGAGCAAGTTCTTCCTCTTCCTTTTCAGACAATTCTTCAGTCATATAAATATTCATGTAAGGAAGTACCTCGGTAAGTATATTCCTTGCTATACCCATTGCATAACTTACACTGTCCTGTGCCCAGGAGTTTGGTCTGTCAACAACCACATAAATTGCTATCTGGGGATTATCTGCAGGAGCAAAGCCCATAAATGACAGTACATAGTTGGTCCTGTCTCTGGGAATTGTTTCTGCCGTACCTGTTTTTCCGCCGATTCGGTATCCTGCAGGACGTGCATTTTTTCCTGTTCCTTCTTCAACAACACCTATACAATAATCAACGATTTTCTCGGATGTCTGTGATGAAACAGTCTGTTTAAGAATTCTTGGGCTGACATTTTTTACAACCGATCCGTCGGATGCGATAACCTTGCTCACCATATGCGGCTCATAGTAATATCCGCCATTTATAAGAGAACAGTAGCCTGTTATCATCTGAATCATGGTAACATTAAAACCCTGTCCGAAGGTTGATGTGGCAAGCTCCGTCTCTCCCATCGTGTCTTTGTTAAATACAAGTGTATTGGTTCTGGATTCTCCATATAAATCAATATTTGTTTTTAATCCTATATTAAATTTGTTCTGATAATCAAGAAATACATCACTGCCAATCTGTCTTCCCATCAGCATCAAGGATACGTTGCAGGAATTTTCAATACACTCCTTAACATTTAGTGTACCGCAGCCACCCTTCTTATGGTTATGGCATCTGATGTTATAATCCGAAACCTGTAATGCACCGTTACAGGTATAATATTCCTCTCCTGTAAGCTTTCCGGATTCCAGTCCCGCAGCAACAGTAAAGGGCTTATATGTTGAACCGGGCTCATAGGTCTCACTGATACAGTAGTTCTTCCAAAGAGCATTAAGATTCATATTCTTTAGCTGTTCATCTTCAAGTTCCGTTGCTATATTGTCTTGTGTAAGTACAATCGCATCATATGCAACATTTCCCTTTTCATCAACCTTCTTTGATCCCAGCAGTCGATCTGTATCAAAGGGATTATTCAAATCAAAATTAGGATAGCTTGCCATGGCAATAACATCGCCGGTATTAACATCCATTATGATGCATCCAAGATTGTTTGCTCCGTTTCCTTCCCTTGCGACGTTCTTGTTTTCCTCGTGGAACTGATAAAGATACTTTTCCACTATCTGCTGAACATTTGCATCTATTGTTGTAACAATACTGTAACCGTCTGTCGCCGGGATTGTTGTTCTTTCCAGATTTTCCTCTTCATTGAGATAACCGTATTTTCTTCCGTTTGCACCGTTAAGGACATCATTGTAATACTGCTCAAGACCATACTGTCCGGTATTGTCCCTTCCCGTAAAGCCTATAACGTCGCAGGCCAGTTCATTATTGGGGTATACTCGCTTATATTCCTCTTCAAACCACACTCCGGCTATGTTCGGATACTCTTCCTTGTTGTTCTGCATTTGAACAAACGGACTGATTTGTTCATAAGTCAACTGCTTCTCAACAACGTAATACTGTGACGTCTCATTTGAAGTAACGTACTCTCTGACCTTGGAAATATCAATAGACGGGAAGCATGTATGAAGAGCATTCAATGTTGCGTCTACGCTCTCCTCTTTGTCATGCATTATTTTCGAATCAACTATCAGATTGTAAACCTTTTCGGATGCAGCCAGTTTGTTTCCCTTTGCATCAAGAATATCTCCTCTTTTGAAGGGAATTGTTGTTGACTCATATCTCTGCTGGCTAAGCACCTTCTTCTTATACTGTTCTCCGTTGTCTCTTGTAATAAGAATCAGCTTAACGCTTAATCCAGCAAAAGCCAGTAATACCGCCAAAAACAGTATCACCAGCTTTCCCTGCATATCTTTATTTAAGCCGCTGTCGGCATGTATTCTTTTAGTCTTTTTTACCTTCTTTTCTCCGTTCAAGGTCCCTCGCTCCTAATTCCTTGGAAGCTCCTCCATCTGTCTTACGTAATCGCTTCCTTCATCAGATATTGTAATCACCTGGCCCTCTTTTGCATAGGTCATTCCAAGTTCTTCAACTGCAATCTGCTTAATCTCTTCCAAATTGACTGAAGCCTCTATTCTTTCGAGTTCCTCGTCATTTGTAAGTTTAAGATCGTTAAGTTCGCTCTCCATTGATGCAACTCTTCCGGTTGCAATAGTCAGTTCAGACTTTGTTTTAATAAAACTGATGAGCGTAATACCCATTGCAAAAAGTGCTGCTGTAATAAAAAGAGTATAGCCAAAATTTACCCTTTTGGTTTTTTCTCTGTTTCGGATGATTCTTACGTCTACAGTTCTGTAGTCCTTGTTCATCTCTTCAACAACATTATCTTTTGTTATGACATTACCTCTTATATATGATGCGTTTGCCATATAAAACTTCCTTTCATTAAATCTGTTTTTCAAATATTCTGAGTTTGCTGCTCTTTGACCTTGAATTCTCTTCAAGTTCTTCTTCAGAGGGCAAAATTGGTTTCTTTGTTATGATTCTTCCCTGCGGTTTCTTTCCGCATACGCATACGGGAAAGCTTGGTGGACATGTACAGGGGTTTTCTTTTTCCCTGAAAGCGGATTTTACAATTCTGTCCTCCAGCGAATGGAATGTGATAATCGCTATTCTTCCTCCGTCTCCCAAAAGTCCGATCATATCGTCCAAGGAGTCTCTCAAAACATCCAGTTCTCTGTTGCATTCAATTCTGATCGCCTGAAATGTCTTCTTTGAGGGATGGCCGTTCTGTCTCATCTTTGCAGGAATTGCAGCCGCTATTATCTCATTTAGTTCAAATGTTGTATTAATCTTCTTTGTTTCTCTCGCCTTAACAATATGCTTTGCTATGTTTTGTGCGAATTTGTCTTCGCCGTAATCGCGAATGATTCTGAAAAGTTCCTTCTCACTGTAATCATTTACAATGTCTTTTGCCGTAAGTGCCTGGCGGGTATCCATTCTCATGTCAAGTTCTGTATCGAACTTGTAAGAGAAACCACGTTCCACAGTATCAAGCTGGTAAGAACTTACTCCCAGGTCAAGGAGTATTCCGTCCACGCTTTCAACGCCATACTCAGCAAGAACGTTCTTCATGTTCTCATAGTTGCTTCTAATCAGTGTTACATTGTCAAATTCCTTCAGTCGTTCTCCCGCAGCTTTGATTGCATCCTCATCCTGATCGATTCCGAACAGTCTGCCGTTACTGTTCAGTCTCTTTGCTATCTCGTAAGAATGCCCGCCTCCGCCGAGAGTGCCATCAACATATATTCCGCCGGGCTTGATGTTTAAACCCTCTATACATTCATTTAACAGTACTGATTTATGTTTAAATTCCATAATCTTTATTAAGCAATTCTATAATTTTCACCCGAAAGCTTATATGCCGAATCCAAGATTCTGCATATGCTCCGCTATTTCGTCAACATCGTCAAAATCCGCTGCATCATTCCATCTTGCAGCACTCCAGATTTCAACCTTTGCTCCGGTTCCCACCAGAACAATATCTTTATCAAGAGCCGCATAATCAATCAGAACCTGTGGCAGATTAATCCTTCCCTGCTTGTCCGTTTCCACTTCTGCAGCTCCGGCGAGGAAAAACCTTACAAACTGTCTTGATTCTTTGCTGGTGATGGGGAGTGTTTTGAGGGCATTTTCAAATGAGCTCCATTCCTGTTCATCGTACACAAAAAGGCAACCGTCAAGCCCCCTGGTAACAACAAACTTTGTACCCAGCTTTTCTCTGAACTTAACGGGAACTATGATTCTTCCCTTTTCATCAATTGTGTGATTGTATTCTCCCATGAACATAAAAATCACCACTTTGCACCACTTTGATGCACTTTCCACCACTTGCCACCATTTTATACTACTTTTTGTGTCATTTCAAGTGGCTAATCCTCAGTATTTATGCGGTTTGGCGCGTTTTTCCCCTTATAGAAAATATGTTTGCCCCATATTTAGTTGTATCAACCGTGAGAGCACTATATATTGTGCTTTATTTCTCTTTCGCCACAATGGCATGTCTAAAATGCACTGTTTTTGATTTGAAATTTCTGTAAAATTGCACAACAAAAAAGCAACCCAAATTCCGGGTTGCTTTCGTACCGTTTCACAATATTGTGTTTATTTTTTTCTGCACCTACACATTAAATCTGAAAAGAATTACATCTCCGTCCTGAACCACATAATCCTTTCCTTCCATTCCCACAAGTCCCTTTTCTCTTGCAGCGGCAAGACTGCCCTGTTCCATGAGGTCCTTATAGTTTACTACCTCAGCTTTAATAAATCCTCTTTCAAAATCGGTATGGATTTTTCCTGCTGCCTGAGGTGCCTTTGTTCCCTTCTTAATTGTCCATGCTCTGCACTCATCTTCCCCTGCCGTCAAAAATGACATGAGACCCAAAAGGTCATAGCTTTCATTTACCAGCTTATCCAGTCCGGAAGATTCAACGCCAAGATCCGCAAGAAACTCCTTCTTCTCCTCCTCATCAAGTTCAGACAATTCTTCCTCAAGCTTTGCAGATACCGCGAAACACTTGGAGCCTTCAGTATCGGCTATTTTCCTTACTGCCTGAACATACTCATTGCCTGCGCCGTCATCTGCAAGATCATCCTCCGCCACATTTGCGGCATAGATTGTCTTTTTGGCTGTCAGCAAATTGTAACCCTCAAAAAGTTTCGCAAGTTCCTCATCCTCGGGCACTTCAAATGTTCTCGCCATCTTTCCGTCTTCAAGATGAGCCTTGATTGCCTCAAGCATCTCCAGTTCTTTTGCAAGAGTCTTATCCATTCTGGCCTGCTTTGCAACCTTTGCAATTCTTCTGTCAAGGATTTCAATATCGGAGAATATAAGTTCAAAATTAATTGTCTCAATATCTCTTCCCGGATTTACAGAACCGTCCACATGGATAACATTGGTATCCTCAAAGCATCTTACAACATGAACTATTGCATCCACTTCACGAATATTGGCCAGGAACTGATTACCGAGTCCTTCACCCTTTGATGCGCCCTTTACAAGTCCTGCTATATCCACAAATTCAATCACCGCAGGAGTAACCTTTTTTGTATTGTAAAGTTTTCCAAGATTTTCTATTCTTTCATCCGGCACGGACACAACGCCCACATTGGGATCTATTGTCGCAAAGGGATAATTTGCAGCCAAAGCCCCGGCCTTTGTAAGTGAGTTAAACAATGTGGATTTACCTACATTGGGCAATCCTACGATTCCTAGTTTCATAATATTCCTCCTCGTGTTTTGAACAATCCTTTACCACTGCTTTTTGTTTTCACACTCCGAAAGCAGTAAAAGATAATTATCATATCTGATTTTATTAATCTTGCCCTGTTCCACTGCTGCCTTAACACCACATCCGGGTTCATTTTTATGGACGCAGTCAGCAAAACGGCATTCACATTCATATTTTTCAAATTCAGGATAATAGTCCTTCAGCGTATCCCTTGTTACATCAAACAGTTCCAGCGAAGAGAACCCCGGTGTATCAAGAATATACGAATCACAGTCAAGGGCTATCAGTTCACTATGTCTGGTTGTGTTTTTGCCCCTCTCAATTTTCTCTGAGATTGAGCCCGTTTCCATCTCCACTTCAGACTGAAGCAAATTAATAATCGAAGATTTCCCCACTCCGCTGGGACCCGCAACTGTTGTTGTCTTCCCTTTCAGCAACTCGGCCACATCATCAATGGATGTTCCTTCCTTTGCCGAAGTAAAAATCATGGGGTATCCCGCATTTTCATATATGCTTCGTATTTCGTCAAGCCTGCTGTCATCGGCTATATCGCGCTTATTAAATACCAGAAGACAGGGAATGTCATTCTGCTTCATCAGTATAAGGAATCGATCCAGTAAATTAAAATTCGGCTCGGGCTTCACAGACGCAAATATGACTAACGCCTGATCGACATTAGCCACATTGGGACGTATAAGGCTGTTCTTTCTGGGAAGTATACAGACAATATTTCCTGTTTTCTTTTCCTCATCAATAATTTCCAGTTCACAGTCATCCCCCACAAGAGGTTTCTCGTGATTCTTTCTGAAAACGCCTTTTGCCTTACACTCATATATATTTCTGTTCCCGGGGTCCCCGTCAGAAATTCCGGCGCCCACATGAACATAATAAAATCCGGCAATACCTTTTACTATTTTACCCTGCATAAATTATCCTACGACTCCGTAAACTTAACGGGTCTGTTAACCGTTCTTTCTTCAGTGACAGGTTCTGCCTGAATCGGATTACCATTCTCATCCGTAGTCGGTTCTCCCGGAATCGACACATTGTAAATGATTGTTACAACGCCGTCTCCGCTTCCGGAAATACCTGTAATATTCATGGAAACAGGGAACGACGTTACAGTCTCCCTCTTCAGTTCCAAACCTTCGATAGTGGACAAAATAACAGTAGCTTCGCTACCCGGAACATATTCCTGGTCTTCATTTCCCGGGCTCTCAACATTGCCCACATAGAAATAAACCTTTTCTCCCGTTCCGACACTAATCTTAATATCTACCTTTGTACCGCTTTCTACAGTTACGCCTTCTGCATATGACTGATAACATACTTTATCAATAAGATCGGCATTGGGGTCTGTTGTTTCCGTAACAGCGCCCACAGCAAGACCATGTTCCACAAGAATTGCTGTTGCTTCCATTTCATCCAATCCTATAAGTCCCGGAACCTGAACCTCAATCACTTCTGTTCCGGTACTTACCGTAAGGATAATTGTATCCTCCAAATCGGCCTTTGTATTTGCAGCCGGTGACTGTTCGATTATATTTCCCTTATCAACAGTATCCGAAGATGCCTGTATCTTTTCAATCTTTTTAAATCCAGACTTATTTAACTTTGCAACTGCCTCTGCATAAGAAAGATTTGTACAGTCCGGAACTTCCATCTTGCCTTCGCTGTCATCCTCTTCAATTGCTTCCACAGTCGGAGTCGGTATTAACTCTTCTATTGATGTGTCAACGATGTCCTCAGGCTCATCCGATTCAAAAAGCCCAAAATGTTTTCCCACGAAATACAATACGAGCACACCGATAACAACCGCCGCAATTATTGCAAGAACAGTTGTAAGCTTCTCCATAAACTCATCTCTGTCCTCATCTGTCCTGCGCTGCTTCTGTGCACTAACCTTATTTTTATCATTTTGAACCGGGCGCTTTTTCTTAACCGGTTTTGCAGTCGCCTTGGTGTTCTTTCCGCTCGGTTTGTTTCCGGGTTTTTTTCCGCCTGAAGGCTTACCGCTTGGCTTGCTGCCGGAGGGCTTTTTATTACCGCTCTGAGCAGTTTTATTCCCTGTGGAGGCAGGCCTTTCATTGTTACGCATATGAACGCCTGTATCCTTTATCTGATTCTTAATTTCGAGCAAATCCCCTTCGGTTACCATACGTGTTCTGGCATTTTCATCGGGATCAACAATCTTTACGAAATCCTCATCCGGTTTCATAAGCGATTTTTTCAAATCATCTATGAGCTCTGCCATGTTCTGATAACGTCTGTCAGGACTCTTCTGTGTACATTTGAATACTATCTGTTCTACACTTATGGGAATCTCAGCAACATACTCTCTGGGTGAAGGCATAGGTTCCTGAATATGCTTAATGGCAATGGCAACCGTTGTCTCACCGTTAAAGGGAACTCGACCGGTAAGCATTTCAAACATGGTAATACCAAGACTGTAAATGTCACTCTTCTCATCAGAGAATCCACCTCTGGCCTGCTCCGGTGATGTATAATGTACAGATCCCATTACATTACTGGTAATAGTATTGGAGCTTACTGCTTTGGCAATACCGAAATCGGTTACCTTAACCTTTCCTTCCTTGGAAATCATAATATTCTGAGGCTTAATATCTCTGTGAATAATATGATTGTTATGAGCAGCTTCTATACCCATCGAAACCTGAATAGCTATACTGATAGTCTCCTTGATTGAAAGGCGTGCTTTCTTCTCAATGTATTTTTTGAGGGTAATTCCCTCAACAAGTTCCATAACAATATAGTAAATTCCGTCCTCTTCACCGACATCGTATACGTTAACAATATTCGGATGCATCATACCTGCTGCCGCCTGAGCTTCGGTACGGAATTTGGACACAAAATTAGCGTTCTCCGAAAATTCCTGCTTAAGAACCTTAACCGCAACAAAACGGTTAAGCTTGCCATCTTTGGCTTTATATACATCCGACATTCCGCCGGTTCCTATTTTCTCAAGGATCTCGTAACGATCTCCTATAATCATTCCGATTTTTATCATCTGATTTCCTCTCCGAACGGCTCAACAATGACAACCGCAATATTGTCCTTGCCTCCGTTATTGTTGGCTGCCTTAATAAGACTTTCAGCCTTCTCAACAATATCTCTCTGACCCTGCATAATCATACGAATTTCTTCGTCCTCTATCATGTTGCTCAGTCCGTCAGAGCACATAAGTATTACGTCGTCTTTTCCAAGCGTAAGTTCAAAGAAATCTACATCCACATCATCCATTGCTCCAATGGCTCTGGTGATAATATTCTTATCCGGATGCGTACGGGCAAGTTCTCGCTTAAGTCCCCCCATGCGTACCATTTCTTCAACCAGTGAATGATCTCTTGTAATCTGTTTTATCTCACGGTTGTTTATTATATAAAGTCTGCTGTCACCCACATTGGCTACGCAGAGCTTATCCCCCTGAATTGTTGCGGCAACAACAGTTGTTCCCATTCCGTTAAGTTCCGGCTCTTCTTCTGCCTTTTTCCTGATTAGTACATTTGCACACTTTATCGCCTTTTCAAGAATAAAAACAGGTGACTCATCCTCAATTCTTCCGGCTTCGTCAACAATTGTTTCTATAGTATAACGAGACGCATAATCACCTGCGTTATGTCCGCCCATTCCGTCCGCAACAAGAAACAGATTAGGCAAATGACCAATCGGCATTTCTGATGTGTACACATAGTCCTGATTAAGTTTTCTTCGTTTACCGACATCGGTAATTGAAAATGTTTTAAGCATTATCCCCGTCCTACACTCATAATTTAAAACACAACAAAAGTAAGTCTACCGCTATTCTTTTGAAATCTCGGTAAGCTTACGTCTCCTCAACTGTCCGCAGGCACCATCGATGTCCTGCCCCATTTCTCTTCTAATAGTAACATTTATTCCATTTTTTTCAAGTTTATTTTTAAACCGTCCTATTGCTTCAGCAGTTCCTCGTCTGTAATCCCTCTCCTTAATCGGGTTTACGGGGATCAGATTAACATGGGCATTCACCGAAGACGCCAAATCGGACAAAAGCTCCGCATCCTTTTCTCCGTCATTAACTCCCGCCACAAGGCTGTACTCAAAGGTAATTCTTCTTCCGGTACATTCAAAATAGTACCTGCAGGTATCCATCAGTTCCTTTATCGAATATGTATTGGCTATGGGCATCAGTTCTCTTCGCTTTTCATCTGTTGTTGCATGAAGGGAAAGTGCCAGTGTAATTGTCAGCTTCTCCTCTGCAAGTTCCCTCATCTTGGGAACCAGTCCACAAGTAGACACGGTAATATTTCTGCCGCTGATATTTAAGCCGTCTCCGTTGGAAATAAGCCTTATAAACTTCAACAGATTATCATAGTTGTCCATGGGCTCTCCCGTTCCCATTACAACCACATTTGAAATTCTCTCTCCAACAAAATGGGAAATGGCATATATCTGATCCAGCATCTCGGAAGGCGTAAGATTTCTCTCCCAGCCATCCAGAGTTGATGCGCAAAAACGACATCCCATCTTACAGCCAACCTGTGATGAAATACATACGCTGTTACCATGCTTGTAGCGCATAAAAACGCTCTCCACCAGATTGCCGTCTGCAAGAGCAAACAAAAATTTCTTTGTTCCGTCAAGGCGTGATTCCTGAAGTCTTTCTATGGACAGAGAAGTATATTCATATTGTGCCTTAAGTTTCTCCCTCATATCCTTGGACAGATTTGTCATCTCATCAAAGGAACGTGCAAGCTTAACATGCATCCAGTCATATATCTGATCTGCCCTGAAGGCCGGAAAGCCGTTTGCTTTCATCTCTTCTTTCAGTTCATTTTTATCCAATGACTTAATATCAATCATTTTATTCCTGCTTACCTTTTTTAATCTTTCCCACTATCTTCTTCTAAGCTTTGCAATAAAGAACCCGTCATGGTCTCCATTGGGAAAAAGTGTCTCCATACTCTCCACTTCATACTCCGGAAATGACTCAATTATCCTTTCCACCTGCTTTTCATTTTCCGCCTTACGCAATGTGCATGTGGAATACATCAGCACTCCACCCCGCTTTACATATTTCGGAACCACATCAATAATACTTCGCTGCAACGTCAGAAGGGATTCCAATCCCTCGGTTGTGACATTACATTTAATATCGGGTTTTCTTCCCATAACTCCAAAGCCCGAGCATGGAACATCTGCAATTACAACATCAAACTGTTCTGTGCACCTTTCATCAAATACAGTGGCATCATGAACCCCGGTAGTAATATTTTCCACATTTAGCCTTGCAATGTTCTCGTTTATTTTACTTACCTTTCCCTCAGAAACATCTCTGGCTTCCACCATTGCTCCCTTACTTACGGCGTGAAGGCTCTTTCCACCGGGGGCAGCGCATACATCAAGTACCCTGTCTCCCTTTTTTATGCCTGCCTTCTCGCAGACCATCATACTGGCAACATCCTGAACAATGTACAGGCCCTTTCCGAAGCACTCAAGCCTTCCGATATTATCGGTGCCCTGAAGCTCATAGGCATAATCCAACCCGTCAACCTGTCTGAATTTCACACCGTTTCGGCTCCATTCATCAACAACAGCCTGTTTCAGATTATCATCCAGTTCCTCTCTGACTCTTACAAAAAGATGTCTTTCTTCAAGAGTGCTTCTAAGGATTTCCTCGGTCTTTTCTCTTCCGTAATCTGCCACAAGGCTTTCCTCAATCACTTTGGGAACAGAAAAAATCACTCCGTAATCAGCTCCCTCAAGGCAATTATCCTTATTCTTGCATATTGTTCTCAGTACTCCGTTAACAAATCCCGAAAGGTTAACAAATTTATGCTTCTTGGCCAGCTTAACCGCTTCATTGATTGCTGCGCTGTCAGGCACTCTGTCCATATACATAATCTGATAAACACTCATACGCAAAAGGCAGCGTATGTAAGGCTTCATCTTATTTACCGGCGTATTGGAATATCTGTTGATTATGTAATCAAGGGTTATCTCCCTTTCAAGAACACCCTCAAACACCTTTTTAATCCATGCCTTTACGGATTCATCTATATAATTGTATTTATCCAGTACGTCCTTCAAAAGAATATGGCTGTGGCATTTACTTTTGTAAAGCTCAAGCAGCATATCCACAACCATTTCTCTTTCATTTATATTCTTATCCAAGTCTTTCTCCAAATTGCAAGCTGTATCCTCTTGCAAATGCATCCGTTTCCATTCTCTTCTTTCCCTCAAGCTGTAACTCGAGTATACGAAGCGCATCCTTACCGCATCCAACTATAATGCTCTTTTTATCGGCTCCGATTATCGCTCCTATCGTGTTAGCATCGGGTCCGAATATATGCCTGAATCTTCTAAGTTCCGAAGAACTGTCAACCACCTCTGCCTTCCATATCTTAAGCTGTTTTCCGTCAAGATATGTATAGGCACTGGGCCATGAATTCAAGCCTCTCACATAGCGCTCAATCTTTTCCGCGTCTTCATTCCAGTCGATAAGTCCCATTTCCTTTTTAAGCATTTTGGCATAATTGCTCTTGGAATCGTCCTGCTTTACCGGCTGAAGTTTTCCCTCTTCAATGAGCGGAATCGCTTTAACTATCGCCTCTGCACCAAGCACGCTCAATCTGTCAAACAGACTCTCTCCCGTCTCGTCCTCAGCTATTGTAAGCTTCTCCTGCAGAAGAATATCTCCGGTATCAAGTCCCGCATTCATCTGCATTATAGTGACACCCGTCTCCTGTAAGCCGTCCAGGATGGCCCACTGTATGGGAGCCGCTCCTCTGTAGGCAGGCAAAAGAGATGCATGAATGTTTACACAACCATACTTTGGCATATCAAGTATTTCCTGGGAAAGTATCTGGCCAAATGCAGCAACAACAAACAAATCCGCATCCAGTTTCCTAAGTTCTTCCACCGACTCTTCGTTTCTGATTTTAACAGGCTGAAGAACCGGAATATTATATTTCAGTGCGCACTCCTTTACAGGAGACATACTGATACTTTTGCCGCGTCCCTTTTCCTTGTCAGGCTGAGTAACCACAGCCACAACATCATGACCTGCCGTAATTATCGCTTCCAGAGCACCTACGGCGAAATCCGGAGTGCCCATATACACTATACGCATATCAGTCGTTTCCTTCCTCATCATCAGGTCCGGCTACATCCATAATTTCACCGTTAACCTTCTCAACATACATATGTCCGTCAAGGTGATCTATTTCATGAAGCAATGCCCTCGCAAGAAGCTCTGTTCCTTCTATTGTCTGCTCCTGCATATTTTCGTCAAAATAAACAACCTTTACATAGTTCGGTCTTGTAACCTCACCGCATTTTCCCGGGTAACTGAGACAGCCTTCAGAGCCTGTCTGCTCACCGCTCGTCTCCACAACTCTCGGGTTTATCAAAAGAATCGGATCCTCATAGGTTACATCCACAACACATATTCTCTTCAATATTCCAACCTGAGGCGCTGCAAGCCCCACTCCGTTGGCTTCATACATAGTGTCAAACATGTCATCGATAAGTTCCAAGGTACGAGGTGTTATTTCAGTCACTTCCTTGCATACCTTTGTCAGTACAGGATCACCCAAAACTCTAATTTGCCTCAAAGCCATAATGTATTCCTTTCTTTCACATCATTTTTAACAGTTATCTTCGCGATATGGATTTTTAATAGGGATTCATGGGATTAAAATCAAACAATACCTGTAAATCCGCATTTTCATTTATACCCATTTCAAGCCTGTCCTTGCACTCCACAAGGGCATTCTTGTTTTTGCTCTTAATATAGAACACGAACCGATATACATCATTTATTCTGCCTATTCCCGCCTTTGCAGGTCCGATTACCGTGCAATCCGATAATGCAAGTTCTTTTATGTATTTCGCCATGGCCTCACAAGTATTATACGCCAGTTCTTTGTTTTTGGAAGTAACCGGTACAGCAAGTATATCATAACATGGCGGGTAACCGCCAAGGTCTCTGTAAAGAATCTCTTCTTCATAAAATGCTTCATAATCCTGAGTTGCTGCATGTACGATGGCATAATTGTCCGGTTGATATGTCTGAATAATTGTTTCTCCCGGCTTTTCTGCTCTTCCTGCTCTTCCGGCAGCCTGGGTAAGAAGCTGGAATGTTCTTTCCGCAGCCCTGTAATCATTTATGGCAAGAGACATATCCGCCGCAATAATACCCACAAGTGTAACATTGGGAAAATCATGTCCCTTCACTATCATTTGCGTTCCGATAAGTATGTCGGCGTTTCCTTCCCCAAAATCCGAAAGAATCTTCTCAAGACTTCCCTTTTGTTTTGTCGTATCAGCATCCATTCTAAGGGTACTCGCATTGGGGAATAATCTTTTTACTTCCTCTTCAATCTGTTCTGTACCCGCCTTAAATCCAAGCAGATATTTTGAACCGCATTTCGGACAAAGCTTCGGTCGCGTTTCCTCAAACCCACAGTAATGGCATACAAGCTTTCCTGTATTCTTATGCTCGGACAGAGATACGTCACAGTGAGGACATCTCATTACAACACCGCAGGCTCTGCAGGATACAAAACCGGCATATCCTCTTCTGTTCAAAAAAAGCATCACCTGTTCTTTTTTATCCAGTCTGTCTTCTATGCTCTCCTTCAGTTTCAGGCTGAATATGGATTTATTGCCATGGGCGGTCAGTTCCTCTCTCATATCGACGATTTCCGTCTCCGGCAAAACACCGCCTCCGGCTCTGCTGTTCATTTTCCAGAGAGTGTATTCTCCGTTTTTCGCTCTGTAATAGGACTCGATTGCCGGAGTTGCACTCCCAAGCACAACACTTGCCTTAAACAGTTCAGCCAGCTTTTCGGCAACCTCCCTTGCGTGGTATTTGGGCATATTTTCCGATTTATAGGTATTCTCATGTTCCTCATCAATCACAATAAGTCCCAAATTGGGAAATGGAGTAAACAAAGCGGATCTGGGGCCTATAATAACATCTATCTCCCCATTCTTCGCTCTCTGACACTGATCATATTTTTCTCCCGCAGACAGTGAAGAGTTAATTACCGATACACGCTCTCCGAAATAATGATAAAACCTTTTAACGGTCTGATAGGTAAGGGCTATCTCCGGGATTAGTACGATTACCTGCCTTCCCCTGCTTACCACTTCCTGAATCAGTTTTATGTAGGTGACGGTTTTTCCGCTTCCCGTTATTCCGTGCAGAAGGTAAGTTTTTCTTATTCCTTCGTCATAATCTGCCACAAATTCGTCAACTATTTTTTTCTGATTAACGTTCAGTTCAATGTTTTTCTCTTCGCTGTTTTTTATAACAACCGGATTTCTAAAATAATTCTCCGTATTAATTCTGATTATTCCGGCTTTCAACAGTCCATTTAACGTCGATGCGGAAACACTGAGTTTCCCTGTAACCAGTCCATAGTCAAGCACTCTCTCCGAAAGAAGTTCCCGAAGTACTCTCTCCTTTGCATACTGTTTTTTTCTAACAGCAATTGAAAGTTCATTCACTGCTTCTTCCCTAGTCGCAACAAGTTCGATAGTCTTTTTTTCTTTGGGTTTATAGGACTGCTTTATCGGAAGCACCGTCTTAAGTGCGGCATTCATGGTTGAACCGTACTGTCTTTTAATAAATGCTGCCAGTTCAATCAGCCTTCCCTCGGAAGCCGACTGCTCAACCACCACATCAATAATATCTTTTATTTTGTCCGCATCAAATCTCGGTCTGTCCATCAATTCAAGGATGTAACCGGTTATAACTCTGTTTCCCCTGCCAAAAGGCACCGAAACCTTAGTTCCCGGGAAAACACGTTCCAGAAGTCTGTCGGGAATATGATAAGTAAACGGTCTGTCAAGACTCTCTATGCTGATATCAACTATTATACTTGCAAACACGCCTTTTATTCCCTCCTTTCTTCTATCATTTCATTATACCACTTTGCCCCTTTTGCTTTCAGGCAAAATCATTAATTATAAACTGTATACTCTTTTTTCCCCTGAATTCATTGACCGACGGATAATATATTACATCCATTTTGAAGCTATCTCCGCCTTCAAAAAGCCTGTTTGCCGCTCCGTTACCATACTTGTCATCGATACATTTCATAAATGAATCAAGGTGTCTGAACAAGACCATCTCCGTGCGAAAACCATTTTCGGTAGTAACAGAAAATCTTGCCATTTCACCCGTCTTTCCCATGGTCTTTCCGTTTGTAAATGTAATATTCTTCTGGGCAAATACCGGCTTTTCATTTCCGTTTCCAAAGGGCTCCAGTAATGAAAGTTCTTCAAGCAGTTTCTCCGTCACGTACTCCGGCGGCATGGGAACATCAATAATAATCTTCTGTACCAAATCCTCCTCTGTAAGCCTGCAGTTCTCATTTATTCTCCGCCTGAATTCATCCAGTCTGCCTTCCTTAAGTGAAAAGCCTGCCGCCATGGCATGCCCGCCATATTTTTCAAAGACATCCTTAACCTCTGTCATGGCATCATATATCTGATATCCTTCTATGCTTCTTGCGGAACCCTTTAATCCGTCTTTTCCATTTGTAACAACAAAGGCAGGACGGTAATACCTTTCTTTTATTCTTCCTGCTACTATTCCCGCAAGACTCTCATGCAGTTCCGGCAGATATGCCACAATTACCTTGTCCTCCTGAGAATACTCATTTTCAATCAGATAAATAGCCCTGTCCAGTCCGTCTTCCGTAAGCTTCTTTCTTGTTTCGTTAAGTTCCTTAAGTTCGTACGCTATGCCTATTGCCTTTTCAGCAGTCTCGCACATCAACAGTTCCATCGAAAGGTCGGCGCTTTCCAGCCTTCCCGTGGCGTTGATACAGGGTCCCAATACAAAGCCTATGCTGTGTGAATTAATCGGTCGTCCGTCAAGTTCACAGGCTCTCACCAGTGCTCTCATTCCAACATTATGGCTGTTATGAAGGGAAGACAATGTATATTTTACAAAATAGCGGTTTTCATCCCGCAATTCCATTACATCGCATACAGATGCAAAGCCCGCCAATTCCTTAAACTCATCAAGATATTCCGGTTCCATACCGCAGGCATCAAACAGACATTCAACAAATTTATAGGCAACCATTGCACCGCAAATAAACTTGTAGGGATACATATCCCCTTCTCTTTTGGGGTCGACAATTGCCTCCACCCTCGGCAGTCTTTCTCTTCGTTCACCCTCAGACTCTTCGTAAGGAATATCATGGTGATCCGTTACTATGCAGGTCATTCCCAATTCCTTGGCATGTTCAAAGGCTTCTACTGCAGCTATGCCGTTATCGCATGTAATAATCGTATCTGTTCCTGCCTCAAATGCCTCATCAATAAGTCCGGCACTTATTCCATAACCATCCTTTATTCTGTGGGGAATGGCATAATCAACCTTTGCGCCACAGAGTGATAAGCCCTTTTTTAGTATGTAGGTTGACATAATTCCATCAACGTCATAATCGCCTATTATTCGAATATGAGCACCCTCATCTATTTTGTCCAATATTATGTCAACCGCGTTGTCCAAATCTCTCAATAGATTGTAATCATGAACACATTCCTCAGAGGGGAATAAAAAACGACGCATCTCCTGTTCATCCGTCATGTCCCTGTTTCTTAAGATTCTGACAATAACCTGATCGACTCCAAGTTTTTCCCCTATACCTTTAAAATCACATTTCTTGCCATACACAAGCCAGTTGCCCATAAACTGCTCCTCTTTACAACTAATAAAAGGGATGAGCAAACGCCCATCCCTTTGAAAAATACTTAATTATTTGGAAGCCTTAGCGTCCTTCTTAACAAACTTCGTTCTGAAGATAAACCACATTGCACCTGTAAGGCATACTGAAGAATATGTACCAATCAGGATACCTACCATCAGAGGAAGTGCGAATTCCTTAATACTTGTTACACCGAATACATACAGTGAAGCAACCATAAAGAATGTTGTGAGGGAAGTAAATATACTTCTTGACAATGTCTGGTTAATACATGTATTAACCATATCCTTCAAATCTTCCTTCTTCTTAAGTGTAGGAAGTGTTTCTCTGATACGGTCGAAAATAACGATTGTAGCATTGATTGAATATCCGACTATTGTAAGCATACATGCGATAAATGTTGAACCAACGCTAATCTTTGCAACAGCATAGAAGGCAAGAACAACCAGTACATCATGGCAAAGAGCAAGTACTGAGCTGGCAGCAAATCTGATATCCTTAAATCTGAACCAGATATAGATAAGCATAAGTATTGTTGCAACCACAACTGCCACAATAGCATCACTTCTCATCTCGCTTGATATTGTTGATGAAATAGACTCAGCTGTAATTTTTTCCTTCTCAACTCCGTATTTAGCAACAAGAGCATCTGAGAAGCCTTCTCTCTGTGCAACATCAAGTGTTTCTGTCTTAAATACTACTTCATTTGTTCCCTGAACCTTCTGGAACTGAACATTTCCACCACCGATTGCGTCTGAAATAACCTTGCAAACCTCTCCATCGATAGTTGAAATATCAAGATCTTCATTAAATACAACGCTTGTTGATGTACCACCCTTGAATTCAAGCGAATAGTTAAGTACATCACCGATATTGCTCTTATTTATTCCCATAAATACAAATCCGGATACAATCAGGATTGCAGAGAAAATAAAGAATGCAACCTTCTTTGAAAGAAAATCAACTTTCTTTCTTTCCTTAGTCTTGCCGTAGAACTTCTCATTCTTAATTCCAATTGCATAGAATGCATTAAGAATAAGTCTGGTAATTACAAGAGCCGTAAACATTGAAATCAAGATACCGATTGCCAATGTAACAGCAAATCCCTTGATAGAACCTGTTCCCAAAGCACCAAGAACCGCTGCCGCAATAAGTGTTGTAATATTACCGTCGAGAATAGCTGAAAGAGCCTTCTGGAAACCAATCTTAATAGCTGAACTTACTGTCTTTCCTGAAGCTATTTCTTCTCTTATACGGGCAAATATAATAACGTTTGCATCGACAGCCATACCGATCGAAAGGATGATACCTGCAATACCCGGAAGGGTAAGTGTAACATCAAAAGCATTCAGCATAAGCACTGTCAGGCAAACATATATTGCAAGTGCAATAACAGAAGCAAGACCCGGAATGAAGTATACAGCAATCATGAATACCGCAACAATAGCAAAACCGATTGCTGCTGCCATAAGGCTTGTATTGATTGCTTCCTCACCCAACTGAGCACCTACAACGTTGCTTCTCAACTCTTCAAGTTCAAGTTTAAGACCACCGATACGGATTGTTGTAGCAAGCTTGTCAGCTTCTTCAAAGGTTGCACTACCTGTAATAACACAGCTGCCGTTTGTAATCGGAACCTGCACTGCGGGATAACTTACAACCTCTCCGTCGTATACGATATAAATAATATCATGATTTACTGCTGCTGCTGTTGTTGCATCAGCGAATATCTTTGTACCCTCTTCGTTGAACTCAAGAGCTACAACGAATTCGGTGTTACCCATATCATTTTTATATCCCTTTGCCTCTGCAGATTTAACATCTGTTCCCTTAAGCAAAAGGTTGTTGTCTTTGTCATAAAATTCCAAGGAACCGGGTTTGCCGAGTTCTTCAAGAACAGCATTGGCATCAGAAACACCGGGAATCTCAATATTAATTCTGTTCTTTCCTTCTTTATATACCAGAGCTTCTGTAGAATAACCTTCAACACGCTTCTGCAACTTGTATATGGTATCTGCCATATCCTCGTCACTGGGTTCTTCCTCACCTACAACCTGGTATGTAATACTTACACCACCGGCAAGATCAAGTCCCTGCTTAATTGCTCCGGCACTTCCGCTTCCTGCGGAATCAAGTCCGAAAATACTTGCGTAAATACCGCCTGCAAGAACTGCAAGCATAATCACAAGCGTAATAATACCTTTTTTCTTACTCATTGTTATATCTCCTCCCGTCGGCACACGTACCGACTCTATCTCACAATCTTCACGAGTATAGCACATTTTCACTTCTTAAGCAATAATATTGTCAGCTTCCTGCTCATTTTGAACATCTTTCTCAGGTATTCTTAAAAGGACCTTTTTGATTCGGTTCTGCTGTGTTTCCTGAACCTTAATCTTTATTCCGTCTTCCGTCACAACCTCGTCTCCGTTTTCCGGAATTCTGTCAAGAATTTCCAACACAAGACCAGCTATCGAATCATAATCCTCGCTGTCAAGAGAAAGCTCCAATGCATCATTTACATCATCAATCTTTCTGCTTGCATCGATAAGATAAGCATTTTTCTCAACCTTCTTAATGAATTCAGCCTCATCGGCATCATATTCATCCCTTATTTCTCCTACAATCTCTTCAAGAAGATCCTCAAGGGTAACCATTCCGACACAAACACCGTATTCGCTTAATACAATCGCAACGCTAAATGAGGTTTTACGAAGTTCCTTGAGCAGATCCGCCGTCTTCTTGTATTCATATGTATAATAGGTCTCGCGGAGGATATCGCTTATCTTAAAATTCTTCTTGTCTTCAATAAGGATAAAATCCTTTACATTGATAAGTCCCACCACATTATCAGGTTCTTCCCTGTATACAGGAATTCTGGTGTACATGTGTTTTTTAAATATTTCAAGAACCTCGTCATACTTTGCCTGCTCTTCGACGCATACCATGTCAATTCTCGGAACCATTATATCCTTGGCATTCGAATCAGAGAAATCAAACACATTGTTTATCATAACCTTCTCTCCCGATTCGATTACTCCGTCTTCATGGCTTACATCAACATATGTACGCAGTTCAGCTTCTGTCATGGCATTTTTGGCGTTTGGATCGATGCGAAGACACCACATGATCCCGTGACTGATTTTATCCACAATCCATATAACCGGTGTAAGAACCCACATCAACCCGAAAATCACAGGGGCATACAAAAGAGCCATCTTATCAGCCTTAATCTTGGCTGCATTTTTAGGAATGATTTCACCGAAAAGAAGTATAACAAGTGTCAATACACCTGTACCGATTGAAACAGCTTCATTTCCCCACAAATCCATAACAAGCATTGTAACAAGGGATGAAACTGCAATATTAACTATATTGTTTCCAATCAGCACTGCGCTGAGCATTTTGCTGTATTGCTCAAGAACCTTTAGGAGCAGTTTTGCACCATTTCTTCCTTCTTCAACAAATGCTCTGGCTCTTATCTCTCCTATTGTCGACAAAGATGTCTCTGCAGAAGAAAAGAAGGCTGAAAGCAAAATCAATACTATAATTACCACAAGCTTAACAATTTGTTCGGTTTGCATCAAAATCCCCTTTCATACATGGCATAAATAAAACTCTGCATATTTCTTAAAAAAAAGAACCTTGATATTTCAAGGTTCCAGTAGTGCTGGTGGTGGGACTTGAACCCACACGTGGTTACCCACAACAGATTTTGAGTCTGCATCGTCTGCCATTCCGACACACCAGCTCATCGATCCAATGACCGAAGTAAAGTTTATCATATCATAAACTCATTTTCAAGAAATATTTCGCAGTATCCTCTTCCTAACCCAAAATATTAAATGGTATCTTAAACCGAAGCATTCTTTCTGCTGATCATATCACGCTTTCTGAGCGTAGGGTCAAGAATCTTCTTTCTGATTCGAAGGTTCTTGGGCGTAATCTCAAGAAGCTCATCGGTGTCGATAAAATCAAGTGCCTGTTCAAGGGAAAGCTCCTTCTTTGGTGAAAGTCTCAATGCCTCATCAGCACTTGAACTACGTGTATTGGTAAGCTGCTTCTTCTTGCAGACATTAATCTCGATATCTTCTGCTTTTCCTGTCTGACCCACAACCATTCCGGAATATACCTTTTCTCCGGGTTCAATAAAGAGAATTCCTCTCTCCTGGGCATTATATAATCCGTATGTAATAGCCTCTCCAGCTTCAAAAGCAATAAGTGATCCCTGCTTTCTGTACATCATATCTCCCTTATAAGGACCGTATCCGTCAAAGCTTGTATTCAGAATACCATTACCTTTTGTATCCGTCATAAACTCTCCACGGTAGCCGATAAGTCCCCTTGAAGGAATATTGAACTCAAGTCTTGTATATCCGCCGTTAATTGCCGTCATTCCCAGCAGTTCACCTTTCCTTGAAGAAAGCTTCTGAATAACATTTCCCGAAAATTCTTCCGGAACATCAACATAAGCTATTTCCATAGGCTCCTGCTTCTGATTTCTCTCATTGTATTTATATAATACTTCGGCCTTTGAAACTGCAAACTCAAAGCCTTCTCGTCTCATATTTTCGATAAGAACAGACAAATGCAATTCGCCTCTTCCGGATACCTTGAATACATCCGTCGAATCGGTTTCCTCAACTCTCAAAGAAACATCTGTATTAAGTTCCTTGAACAATCTCTCTCTTATATGACGTGAAGTAACATATTTGCCTTCAAGTCCCGCAAGAGGGGAATCATTTACACAGAAGTTCATGGCAATAGTGGGCTCTGATATCTTCTGGAACGGAATAGCTTCAGGTTTATCCGGCGAACAAAGCGTGTCACCAATATGAATATCCGATATTCCGGAAATGGCAACAATCGATCCAATCTGCGCTTCTGTTACTTCTATTTTATTCAGTCCATCAAACTCATAAAGCTTGCTGACTTTAACTTTGACACATTTATCCTTCTCATGGTGGTTGACAATTACAACCTCCTGGTTGACCTTAATTGATCCGTTATCAACCTTCCCTACGCCTATTCTTCCCACATACTCATTGTAATCAATTGTACTTATGAGTACCTGAGTTCCGGCTTCGGGATCACCGGTGGGAGCAGGAATATAATCAAGGATTGTCTCAAACAAAGGAATCATATCCGTTCCCTTTACGTCCGGATCAAGGCTTGCAAAGCCGCCCTTTGCAGAAGCAAATACAAACGGGCAGTCAAGCTGCTCATCACTTGCATCAAGATCCATAAAGAGTTCAAGAACTTCGTCTATTACTTCCTTTGGACGTGCTTCCGGTCTGTCTATCTTGTTGATGCAGACAACAACATGAAGATCAAGTTCGAGTGCTTTCTGTAATACAAACTTTGTCTGGGGCATAACACCTTCAAATGCATCAACAACAAGAATAACACCATTAACCATCTTGAGCACTCGCTCAACCTCTCCTCCGAAATCAGCATGCCCCGGTGTGTCAATGATATTTATCTTAGTATCCTTATATGTAACAGCAGTATTCTTTGAAAGAATGGTTATGCCTCGTTCACGCTCTATGTCATTAGAATCCATAACACGCTCTGCGACTTCCTGATTCTCTCTGAATATTCCGCTTTGCTTGAGCAATTCATCTACAAGTGTTGTCTTACCATGGTCAACATGGGCAATAATGGCAACATTTCTTACATTTTCTCTTGTCTGTACCATAAAACATTTCCTCTTATACTAATGCCTTCAAAACTTAATAAATATAGCACAGCACTATTAAGTATGCAATACACACATAAAACAAAAAGAGTGTGGAAAATCTTCCACTCTCTTTTTGTTTTTTTAAGCACCGTATCTGTTTAATGCCTTGTTTTGGTACATCGCAACGTCGGCACGCTTTTTAACGTTGGCAACGCCTTCGTCGGTTCCCGGCTCATATACTGCAATTCCTGCGGCAAATGATGCCTTCCCCTCTTTTACGCTGCTAATCTTGGATGCCTTCTCAATACGATTCCTCAACATCTTCATTCGTTCGTCACGATTTATATAATCATCTCCGGTGACAATAACCTCAAATTCATCTCCACCGACTCTGAATACCGAACTATGCTTAAATACATCGCAAAGAATCTTGCAGGAATTTCTGATATATTCGTCTCCCACATCATGACCAAAGGCATCATTTACTCCCTTAAGATGATTGATATCACATTCAACTATGGCGAATTCAATACCATCCTCCATATCAATCTTTCGGGTAATATCACTTATAGCCTGAGTATAGGCAATTACATTCTTTACTCCTGTCAAAGGATCCTTATTGGCCTGAATTACAACCGCATCTATCTTCTTCCTAAGGAAATCATGTTCCATTCTCATAGTGGAAAGAAGAATATTTGTCAACGATGATATGGAAATCGGTTTTGTTGTAAATGCATTCATGCCAACTTCTTTTGCCTTGTCCTGATTCTCCTGATCAAGGCTTGATGTCACGGCAATAATCGGAACACTGTCGGTTCTTTCAATATCGGTCATATTCCTTATAGTTGCAGTAACCTCAAATCCACTGATATCCGGCAGCACAAGATCCATAAGAATAGCATCATAATCGACACTCTTTGATTGTTTAATCAATTCAAGTGCAGCGTTTCCATCAGTCGCCTCAGTAACAATCGCACCCTCTTCTTCAAGTATCTCCTTTGTTATTCCTCTGGTAAGCTCGTTATCTTCAACAAGCATCAATCTGATTCCCGAAAGTGAATGTACTGAAGTTGCTCCGGACACCTCTGAAGAATAATCCTTTCTTGTATCATTAACATGTTCCTTAAATTCTTCCGCAGATTCTCTGAATGCATTAAGCATTACATCTGAAAATGCTCCACATTCACCGTTTAGAATCATCTCAATTGCTTTATCTGATGAATAAGCCTCTTTATACACTCGCTCACTGGTAAGTGCATCAAAGCAATCGGCTATTGCTACAATCTGAGCAGATATCGGGATCTCGTCTCCTTTAAGTCCGTTAGGATATCCCTTGCCATCCCATTTTTCATGGTGATAATGACATATTTCCATACTGAAATCCAGGTAATCCTTGCTCCATCCCGCAGGAGCCTTTTCAAGGATTTCGCAGCCCTTCTCGCAATGGGATTTCATCACATCAAACTCATCATCTGTAAATTTGCCGGGCTTAAGAAGAATGTGATCCGGAATCGTAATCTTTCCGATGTCATGGAGCGCACTGGCAGAAGTAATCAGTTTAATCTTCTCTTCATTCAGTCCATATTCCGGACAGTCTTCCATGATATGTCTTGCAAGAATATTGGTAAAGCCCTTCACACGTCGAATATGCTCACCGCTTTCCGTATCCCTTGCCTCCGTTATATTACCGAGGAGTTCAATAATATCCTCGTTAAGCTGATTTAATGATTTAGCCTTTTCATGAAGTTCAACGGTTCTGTCTGTTATGGTTGCCTCAAGCTGAATACTGTATTCTTTTTCCTTCTTACGCTCTCCCTTTTCAATCTCGGCACGCATCTGATCATCAATATCAACGATACCTACGCTTAAACATTCCGGATTACCGGGATCCGGCGTAAATCTTATGTGATGATATCTATAGCCCTCTCCCACATCCAACTGGCACTCGACATCATAATCTCCGTTTTTCTCAAGTTCATCAAATACAACGTTTTTCTTAAGTTTGCCCAGTACTTCCTCTCTGTCATCCTTTGGAACACATTGCGAAAAAAAAGTATAGCATTTATCAACTACAGTCTCGCCGGGTATCTTTTCAAGTACCCGTTCAAAGTTCTCGGATATACGATAATCTTCAACACTTCCGTTACCGTAGTTAATATATCCGACATATTCATAACCGTCTACGATTCCCCTGATTACCAATTCCTTCTGTTCAGTAATTTCAGCAATTTCCTTTTCTTTCGTCCTGTTCAAAAAACCGATAACAAAATTGTTGTTATCAGTATCATTCTTTGCTTTCCAGACATCAATCTCGTAGGTTAAAACCTCCCCCTCTATCTTTGCTCTGTAGGTGAAGGAATAAACATCGTCCTTTTCCAGTTTTTTTCCGATATTATCCAGGTCCAAATTCTCCCTGAACATATTCTGATCCGGAGAATATACTCTCTCCGATGCATACAATTCAACCATCTGGCTCATATTACAGTCTGCCATCTGTTCCTTATAGAACATCTCCCCCCGCTTATCAACCATATAGGGTTCCAATGTATCTTTTTCAATATTGACGTAGATAATAGCCGAATACTCATTTTTAAGAGAATCCATTATATTTGAGAAATGCCCCAGCTCACGTCTCTGAATTCTTCCCAGTGTTACAAGTCTAATGCATATCAGAACAGTCATTGATGCAAGACATCCCAGGCTGATATAATCCTTTCCCGTCATGCTTTGGAACAGATTGCTCAAAAGAATCGGATATGGAAACAAGAAAAGAACGATAGCTCTTGATTTTCTGTCTGAGTCCTTTGTATTCATCACCATTATAAGTGCTGCCAGCAAGGCAAGAACATAATATACATCCGGTCCATATATTTGTAATTTGGCAAACAGCAAATTACCGTCGGTAGGCAAATCTTTTTTGCAGCTTCCCACCGCGTTAATAACAGCCATAACAACCGCAGGTAATGCCATAAGTATCATCACCGGTATTTTTTTCCTTACAACAGGCCAGCAACGGGTTACAACAAATATAAACCAAAAGGCTGCGGCCATCCACAGGCAGCCACGATACAAAATCCCAAGACATATCACAAATAAAGATACATTTCCATTTTCTGCCAAAACATATCTAATAGTATCGCAAATAAGCGCTACATTGAAAAACACACCCATATAGATAAGGAAACCACTTGTTTTCTCATCTATGTTTTTCATAAAGCCCAGAGCTAATATTCCAAAGAAAATAATCCCGGTTATACTGAATATATTAATTTCCACACATGATAACGAACTGATTTCAAATGCTCCCATAAACTCAGGTTCTCCCTTCATTTATTTTCATATTGCCAAACGTTACGCCAAAAGACTGAGTTCTTCTTTTCTGTGAACAAAATGCTTAATCTGTGAAAGGATTTCCTCATTAACAGACCGTATGGGTTTTCTTCCCGGCCTTCCTGTGTAAAATCCCTGAATAAGGTCAACTCCCAGTGATATTACGGTTCTGAGTTCCTCCGATGTTTCTACGCCTTCGGCAAGAACCGAAATATTGTTTTCCTTAGAATAATCAATAATGCTCTTCACAAAATAGCGCTTCTGGGCATTTTTATCTATTTCAGAAATAAGTGCCCTATCAATTTTTACGTAATGAGGCGTATATCTCAGAAGATTGTTGGTATTGGAATAACCGCTTCCGTAATCATCCAACGCAATGTCTACATTAACCGCGCTGTATTCTCTCCTGTGTTTTTCCAGAAGTTCATCACTTACTTCTGAATCCTCGGTGTATTCCACAACCACACTTCCCCTGTGTTTGTTCAATCTTGAAAGAAGAATTGCTTCATCGATTCCGTTCAGCTGATATGCCGGAAGACTGTTAATAAATATCTTCTTTCTGTCAAACTCCTCCGGAGTTGCTTCTATCCTGTCAAGCACGCCGTTAAAGGTTGCCTTCTCAATATCGTACATTCGTCCAAGCTTCGATGCCCCCTGCAAAATGTCAAAAGGATTAAGTCCCGATCCGCTCTCATCTCTCATCAATGCCTCGTAACCAAATACCTCTCCATCCTTTGCAGAAACTATCGGCTGGAAGTGGAATGATAAATCTCCGTTATCAAGAAGTTCCTCAACTCTGCGGCACTTTTCTTTTTCTTCCGGAGTCATTTCCGTATACACATTTTCCTTTTCAAGTTTTTTCTTCTTAAGGTGATTCTTAGCATTAACCGTCTGATTGATAAGGAAATCGAAATCCGCCAGTTTTCGTATTTCCTCACATCTCATGGCATGATGTATATTCATGGTAATCAGATTTCCCTCTGAATCCTGTGACGAAATTCCTACGTCGGGAATCATCTTTTCAATTTCGTGATATCGTTCCTCACAATTCTTCCCAATATATCCTACAAGAAATTCATCATTGCACAAACGCCCGCACACATCATTCGGACCGGAAATGTTAGTAATCAGCTTGGCAAGCGCGGCTAGCATAACGTCTCCCTGACGTCTGCCGTACTTTTCATTCAGGCCCTTCATATTCTCAAGGTCGAATGCCACTATTGCCACCTTGGCATCCTTATTCTTCTCTTCTTCAGACAATCGTAAAAGTTCCTGATGAAATCCCTGATAGTTATACAAACCGGTCTGGGCATCACGGACCTGCTCCGCCGTTACTCTGTCAACGACCTGCGCCAAAGCCTTCTGTCTGTAGAAAGCCTCCGTTCCCTGATTTACACTTCTCATCCAGACTCTGAAAGTCTTGTTATAAATACACTGCTCCGGCCCCTGATTAAGGACAGAATATCCAAAGCATCGATCTTCAAAAAACATAGGTGTAAATACAAAGGTTGTCGGATAATCCCTTTCCTCATACATTTCCGGAAGAAGGATATCTGTCTTAAATGATCTGTCAAGATCCACCGCATCCTTCGGTTCAATCCCCTCACCGCATTTGACCACCATATTCATGGTATCTGCATATCCTCTGATAATCGCATTTTCTCCTATAAAATTCAGAGGATTCTTGAATTCCTTATTCAGGCAGAACCATAATCTGTAAAATGGTCTGATCTGGTATGTATATCTGACAAGAATATTGAAGAATTTGTCGTAATCCTTCTGACAAAGCATATCCTCTGTAATATGATTCAAGTCAGAATAATAACTTGAAACCGCATGGTCTGTTTTCCATTCCGAACGATTCTGTAAAACGTATGTCTTACCGTTGCCTTTACAACCGCAGCTTTCCCCTATAAACAGCTCATAATCAAGATGAATCTTGGGCATTTTCTCTCCGGTAATGGCGCTGTGAAGTTTATAGAAGCACATCTTTCCGCACGAGGCCAAGGGAATCTCTGCAGAGGTAAGGGGAACCGGTGCGAGGCGTCCCTCTTCGTTGGAATCATATCCCACAAGGGCAATGTCACCCGGGATACTGATTCCGTATTCGCTCAATCTTGTTGCAAGTCCCACAGCCATATAGTCATTTGCACAAACAATTGCCTGTGGCAGATTATCTCTGTGTTCATTCAGATAGTCTGCTGTTTTATATCCGCTTGAGTACCAGTAATCACCATGAAAGATCCTCTCCTCCGGAACCGTAAGTCCGTGAGAAGCCATGCTGTCCATAAATCCGTTAAGTCTCTGGATGGAATGAATATGGTCCTTCTTGCCTCCCAGAAATGCTATATCCGTATATCCGTGTACCTCGATAAGATGATCCACTATCTTCACAAGCGGAGTATAATGATCCATCATTACGTGCTCGAAGTATTTGCTTTCCTTATCCACTACAATAACAGGGCCGGAAAATTCATTGTGAAGTCTCTCCTCGATTCCTTCTGCCAATCCCTCAAAAAGAAGTGTATCCAAAAACAAAAGAACACCGTCAAACAAATCGAAATTAATCAGAGAATAAATATTTGAATCTCCGATATTTCTCAGTTCGGTGTCCTGATATTTTTGATGCATGGAAAAAATACACATGTCATAATCATGAGCATATGCTTCCTTCGTAAATTCTTCCATTATTCCTTTTTGAGTTTTCTCCTCAAGCTGAGCGAGAATAACGCAGATTCTCTTTCTCATACTAATCCCTTTTACATGCTTTCTTCACACATATGAGTGTGAAAAATGTTAATGCATATTATACCATTTTTGACCGATTTGTTCAATAAAACACTGTACTTTGAATAAGTTTTTCCAATACCGCAAAAGGAGCAAAATAAGCCCCACAATATATGCAAAAAAATACTTTTCAATGCACAAAATATATGATACCTTATTACTGTAATAAATCTTTTACACTCAAATGGGAGGGAAAAAAATGAGTTTTCAAGAGTCAATTGTAACTGTTCTTTCCAAGTATGTAACTTTTGATGGAAGAGCACGTCGTAGTGAGTACTGGTGGTTCTACCTTGCTAACACAATTGTAAGTTCAATTCTTTCAGCACTCGGTCAGAGATTAACACTGTTCAGCATTTTGTCTGTTATCTATTCTTTGGCAGTTTTACTTCCGGGTCTTGCAGTTTGTGTACGTCGTCTTCACGATGTCGGCAAATCAGGCTGGTACATTTTTATTTCACTTATTCCAATTGTTGGAGCAATCCTTTTGATTGTTAGGCTTGCCTCAGATTCTGAACCCGGCACAAATGCTTACGGCGAGAATCCTAAGGAAGGTGGCAATTATATTTCAGATAACTCAACAGGTGCTTATTAATCTGTTTTGAATTTAAGATATATACCACAAAGGAAAAGAAGGCAGCGATGCCTTCTTTTTTCTTTGCCGCAAATCGTCATTATTGGAATATTCGTATCTGTAACAGCCACTTTCAATGTAGAATATTGAAAAACAAAATATCAAAATATGAAATATATATTTATCTGCTACGGATATATAATATTTACAAAAGATTTTACCAAGCGGAGGTTGCTATGAAGTATCCGAAAAGCAAGGTTGGTTGGCTTTGGGAAAACACCAAAGGTCGCCACCTGATGTTTATTTTGGGCATTTTAGGAACAATTATATATTCTTCCATGCAACTGGTTGTGCCCTATTTTTCCGGTCAGATTGTCGATCAGTTTCTGACCGAGGATGCCGCCACAAAGATTGCCCAGAATAAGGATCATTTTTATCATCTTATTCTGATGATGATTATTCTTACAGTCATAAGAGTAACCATAGTTTATCTGGATTGCATGGCTTATGAGCATGTATCACAGTTTGCACTTCTAAAAATCAAAAACTACTTATATGACAAGATTCAGCGACAGGACATGAAGTTCTATGCCAAATACCGAACCGGAGACTTGATGACACGAATGACCGGTGACCTTGATGCTGTAAGACACAACATTGCCTGGGTTATAAGAGCTATTATTGAAGCCTTGACTCTGTACACCGCCACTTCGGTATTCTTCTTTGTTATGAACTGGAAACTGGCTCTGTCACTTCTTCTGGTATCGCCCCTTATTCTATGCATTATTCTTGTGTTTAAAAAAAAGGTTGCTCCAATGCATGCTCTTCTTCGTGAAAAGTTTGCTTCCATGAACACAGATGCCCAGGAAAACATCTCCGGAAACCGTGTTGTTAAAGCATTTGCCAGAGAAGACTACGAGATTGATAAATTCGACAAAGCAAATGTGGATTACCGTGAAACAGGTAAAAAAACCCACATGACCTGGATAACCTTCTTTCCATACATAGAAACCATTGTAAATGTTCTTCCGGTTATCCTTCTTGTTATCGGTGGTTTCTTCATTATAGCCGGAGAGCTCACCATGGGTGAGTATGTTGCATTTTCCGGTCTCATATGGGCAATTGCCAATCCAATGAGAATGCTTGGCAATATCATGAACGAATTTCAGCGTTTCTCAGCTGCTGCCGAAAAGGTAATGGAAATATACTATTCTGAGCCCTCTATCGTGGATACGGTTGATTCCATCCCCCATCCCGACAGATTCAAAGGTGATATCGAATTTAAAAATGTATCCTTCATGTATTCCGACGGAGTTGACAATGTTCTTAAGAATATCTCCTTCAGGGCCAATGCCGGAGAAACCATAGCAATCATGGGAGAAACAGGCTGTGGAAAAACAAGCCTTATTCAGATGATTCCACGTTTTCATGAGCCCACCTCCGGTGAAATTCTTATAGATGGTGTCAATGTATCCGATTACAAAATCAAGGATCTTAGAAGAAATATCGGTCTGGCATCCCAGGATGTACTGCTCTATTCCGATACAATTGAAGGCAATATCAGTTACGGAACGAGCCACATGTCCTTGACAGACCTGATTAAGTTTGCCAAATATTCCGCTGCGGACGACTTTATCTCAAAAATGCCCGAGGGATACGAAACCATCGTCGGTGAACGCGGTGTAGGTTTGTCAGGTGGCCAGAAGCAGCGTATTTCTCTCGCCAGAGCACTGGCAATAGAGCCCTCTATTTTAATATTGGATGACACCACTTCTGCAGTCGATTTGGAAACAGAGAAGGAAATTCAGCATGCCCTGCGTCATCTGGATTTCGAATGCACTAAGCTTATAATCGCACAGCGAATCTCAACCACCAAGTTTGCCGACAGAATTCTCATACTCAAGAACGGAACAATCATCGAAGAAGGCACTCATGATGAACTGTTTAAATTAAAAGGCTACTATTACGATTTGGTATGCCTGCAGACAGGGGAGGTGATTTAATGGCAACGAAGAATACTTATCGTAAGGATGAGCAGCTTGAAGAACCCTTTAACATTAAACACCTTTTAAGAGCATCATCATATATCAAGCGTTATCTGAAACAGATGATTGTTGCTTTTGCCTTCAGCGCAATCGGCGGTGCCACTGCTCTTTTGGGTCCCATTATCACCCAGAAAGCTTTAGACGATGTAATTCCCGCCGGTGACAAAAAAATGCTTATTATTCTTGCAGCTTCGCTTGTCGGCATATTTGCTGTAAGCGTCCTGTTTACAACAATAAGATCAAGGATAATGGTTAAGGTCAGTCAGACAATAATCTACGATATACGTAAAGATTTGTTTGCACACCTTCAGAAATTAAGTTTTCAGTATTATGACGACAGACCCCACGGAAAGATTCTTATAAGGGTTGTTAACTACGTTAACTCAGTATCGGATATGCTCTCCAACGGTTTAATTAATATCATTTTGGAAGTTATCAATCTGATATTTATAATCGTCTTTATGTTTATTGTAGACGTTCAGCTTTCTCTTATTGTAATGTGCGGTGTTCCGATACTTGCCTTCTTTATGCTGTGGATGAAAAACAAACAGCGAAAGGCATGGCAGGCCGTATCCAACAAGAGTTCCAATCTGAACGCTTACCTCCAGGAAAATATAGTTGGTGCCAAGGTTGCCCAGATGTTTGCCCGTGAGGATGAAAATGCCAAGATTTTTGAAGATCTGACAGAAGATTTCCGCGGAACCTGGATGACTGCAGTACGATATTCCAACCTTGTATGGCCAGGAATCGATACAATAGCCGTGTTTATCAGAGCAGCTATCTTTATTGCCGGTCTTATTATCTTTGGAGCAGGTAACAAATCCGTAGGTACAATAGTGGCTATCTCAAGTTATGCTTCACGTTTTTGGCAGCCGATTATGAACCTTGGAAATATATTTAACAATTTCATCAACAACATCGCCTATCTTGAAAGAATTTTTGAGACAATGGATGAAAAAGTTACTGTTGATGATGCAACGGACGCTACGGAAATGCCTCCTATTAAAGGTAAGGTTGAGTTTGAAAATGTATGCTTTTCCTATGAAGAAGGAAAGGAAGTTCTGCACAACGTTTCCTTCAGTGTCAACCCCGGAGAAAGTATTGCCCTTGTAGGACCTACAGGTGCCGGAAAGAGCACAATTGTTAATCTCATATCCCGCTTCTATAATCTGAATTCCGGAAGAATTCTCATAGACGGACAGGATATATCAAAGGTTACATTAAAGTCTCTGCGTTCCCAGATGGGCATCATGCTTCAGGACAGCTTCATTTTCTCCGGAACCATTGAAGACAATATAAGATACGGTAAGCTGGACGCCTCCTTAAGCGAAATATTCGAGGCTTCCAAAAAGGTATGCGCAGATGATTTCATATCTTCT
Source organism: Lachnospiraceae bacterium (assembly GCA_045639685.1). Taxonomy (GTDB): domain Bacteria; phylum Bacillota; class Clostridia; order Lachnospirales; family Lachnospiraceae; genus Colinaster. Next base: position 6,592 of record JAZUDO010000054.1, on the reverse strand, counting down.
CTTCCGGACGGCTACAAGAGTGAGGTTCATGAACGAGGTTCACTGTTAAGTCAGGGACAGAAGCAGCTGGTTTCATTTGCTAGAACTCTTCTTTCGAATCCCGCAATACTTATACTGGATGAAGCCACATCAAGTATAGATGTTCAGACAGAAAAGGCTCTCCAGACGGGACTTAACACGATGCTTAAGGGAAGAACGTCATTTATCATTGCTCACAGACTTTCTACCATCAGAAACTGTGACAGAATTATGTATATAGATGACGGTGGTATTGTGGAAGCAGGTAGCCATGACGAGCTTATGGCCAAGAAAGGGGCATACTACCAGCTCTATACCGCACAGATGGATGACATCGCCTGATATTATTTCACTACTTTATATAACAAAGGGAAGGATTCGATATAATCACGAAACCTTCCCTTTTCTTATTCTTCTCCCAAGGACATATTTCTTACAACCTTAACAACATATCCGAGAAGGAAATTTACCTCATGTTCAGACACGCGCTTTCTTCCGTCTCTGGGAGAATAATAGTTTACTACTTTTTCTCCGTTTTCAACTTCGTCTTTGCGTTTTAAAATCCACATATTCTCACCCACACCGATTACAACCAGTTCTCCGGTTCGGGCATTTCTGTCATTTGCAATAAGAAGAATATCACCTTCTACGTACAACGGCATATAATGATTGCACGGAATTCGAATTCCCATGAATATTTTGGGGCGAATCTCATCATCCAGATCACTGATGTCCATAACATCAAAATTATTGTTCATTCTGAGATTTCCGTTGTCTTTACACTCCGGTGACATTATCTCTATGGCTTTATCGGTAACAACCTGTGTATACTGCAGATTATAATGATAATGAATTGCCCACCTTACAAAATGTGTAAAGCTTTCCGGCAGCATTCTGGTAAGCTGAAGTGATTCACAGGTCTGAGGACTTATTGTCCCGCTTCCCAAAAGTTCGTCACAGCTGACATGCAAAGCCCTTGCCAGTTTAACTACATTACTGACGTGACAATCCGTTGCATCTCCATATAGAAAAGATCTTAATGTATTTGTGGAAATATCTGCCATCTCTGCCAGTTCCGCCAAAGTAATATCTTTTCTGTCTATATACATAAACAAATTCTTTCTAAAAGATTTAATATAATCATCCGGTTCTGCCACCAACTGATTTGACAACTGTCTCAACGTCATTTTATCTACCATAAAATATCCTCCCCAAGATTATATGTTCATAGAATATCGTAATTTTTTTTTGAAATCAATGAAAAAATGTTGATTTTAAGCCATCTGCGCATTTTTTGTGTTTGGACATACTTTTTGATATTTTTGTCTGTTATTCTTTTTTCTTCAGGCATATTTATTCAGCCTCACGGTTGAAATATGATAAAGCCGTATCAATCAAAACGAAAGGAGGAACACCATATGGCAATCAAATTTAACAAATGTGAAATATGCGGAAACATTGTATGCAAAATCGAAGATTCCGGAATGCCCCTCACCTGCTGCGGACGTCAGATGACTGAGCTTAGGCCTTCTTCGACAGACGGCGCGGCGGAAAAGCATGTGCCTGTATACGAAATAAACGATGACACTGTATATGTTAAGGTTGGAATCGAACCCCACCCCATGGAGCAGATTCACCACATTGAATTCATTGTTTTGGAAACCAATAAAGGCTTCCAGTTAAAAAAACTTGACGGAAGCAAAGATGCTGTTAGCTGCTTCAAACTCTGCGACAATGAAAAAGTGATCAGTGCCTATGAATATTGCAATCTTCACGGTCTCTATAAGACACCGTAGATTCTATTTTGAACGGAGGTTTTTATGAAATTATCGGGAACTTTGATTACAATTGCGGTAATCATTTTAGTCCCAATACTTCTTTTGGGATACGCAATAATACACTACTACACCCATCAGACTATCAGGATGGACAAACAATCAAAAACAAATTCCGGTACAGTTCATTCAAAATTAGAGAGTGATGAATTCGCTTCTATCTTTGATGAGGAGGATAACCTTAATGAATAAATATACCGGCACACAGACAGAAATGAATTTGCAACAGGCTTTCTGTATGGAATCAAAGGCCAGAAACAAATATACTTACTTTGCTTCCAGAGCAAAAAAAGACGGTTTTGAACAGATTGCAGCCATTTTCCAGAATACAGCAGATAACGAAAAGGAACACGCCAAGCTTTGGTACAGAGAACTTTACGGAAATGAATGTACTTCGCTTAATCTGCTGGATGCTGCAAGAGGTGAAAATCACGAATGGACCTGTCTGTATAACGTTTACGCCCAGACGGCAAAGGACGAAGGCTTCCCTGAACTGGCAGCAAAATTCCTTCGGGTAGCCGAGATAGAAAAACGTCACGAGAAACGTTACCGTGCTTTGCTAAAAAATCTGGAAACAGATTCTGTTTTCAGCAAAAGTTCTGTTCAAATTTGGGAATGCCGTAATTGCGGGCACATAGTTGTGGGAACGGAGGCACCTGAAATCTGTCCTACCTGTAATCACCCCCAGGCATTCTTTGAATTACATAATGACAATTACTAAACCCTTTTAACCCCTTTTCCATAAAAGCATATATGTTATATGCAAAAATCCGAGGTCAATGTCACCGACCTCGGGTTTTCTATTTCTTCTGCGATACGTTTTTTACTGCTCCGTGAAATAAGGCTGTGGTTTCGACGTTATTTCGCGTGAGCAATAATTATTTACAAACTTATTGTTTTCGTAGCAATCTTCTCCTTAAATCTAATATCATGCTCCACAAAAAGCATAGTCGGTTTATAGGTCTCAATAAGCGCCTCTATCTGCATTCTCGTAAATACATCTATGTAATTAAGCGGTTCATCCCAAATGTACAGATGCGCAGAAGTAAGTAAGCTTGAGGCTATCAAGACTTTTTTCTTCTGTCCCTCAGAATACTGTTCCATCGGCTTTACAAACTGGACTCTCTCAAAATCCAATTGTCGAAGCAGTGATAAAAGAAGCGTGTAATCAAGCCCCTGTAATTCACAGTAATCCTTAAGAAAGCCCTTTAAATGGGATGTATCCTGGTTAATGTAGGAAATAACCAGATTCTCAGGAACTACGAGTGTTCCTTCCCCTTCATAATTTGCATTTTCTTTAACAATTCCACGATTCATATCAAGAATTGCCTTGATAAGGCTGGATTTACCGGTTCCGTTTTCACCATCAATTACTATGCGGTCGCCATTATTAATTTCAAATGCTAATCCATCAAATACATTATTATCTGAGTCCTTATATTTAAACGAATAATCTCGCCCAAACAGCAAACGCTCTTTATGATATTTAAGTGGCATTAATTTAAGGTCCTTCACCTCTTCGATGTCATTTAAAAGCCCTTCTTTTTCTTCAATTTCTCTGTCAATCCTACTTTCGTAAGCCTTCACCCGCTTTTGCATTTTCTTGGTTTTGGCGCCAATATATCCCCTGGTACCTACAGACCTGTCGTGCTCCTTAATGGGATCAAATCCAATCTTTGTGTTTTCACTTTTCTCTGCCCATCTGCCGGCTCGGTCTGCTGCCGCCTCAAGTTTCCCGATTTCTTTAAGATGCTTTTCATTCTCAGCACGCGCATTGATATCTGCTTTTTCCTTGTTCTCCCACCATGAGCTAAAGTTACCTGTCTGAACTTCAATTGAAGCGCGATTAAGTACCAACACATGGTCAATGCAAGCATCAAGCACATCACGATCATGAGAAACCAAGATAAATCCCTTCTTATTCTTAAGGTAACTTTTGACTATCTCCCTAGCTTCTTTATCAAGATGATTTGTTGGTTCATCTATCAAAAGAAAATCGTTGTCACCGGAAAATAATATTGCAAGCATTATCTTCGTTCTTTCGCCAAAACTTAGTGTACCAAAAGGTCTGTACAATAGTTCTGCATCGATAGACAATTCCGGCAGTTCACACATAACTCTCCATTTCTCGACTCCGGGTTTCCAGCATTCCATAAGCTCGTCGGCAGTTTTAGTCAGTTCCCCTGAATTAACCATGTACGGAAAATAATCAAAAACCGTATTCGTACTAATACTTCCTTCATATTCATATTTTCCTAGAAGCAAATTTAAAAATGTTGTTTTACCCTTTCCATTTCTTCCGACAAAGCCTAACCTCCAGTTTGTATCAATAGAAAAAGAGGTGTTCTCAAATACATTATCGAAACTGCCTTCATATGCGAAGGTAAGATTATTTACATTAATCTGTGCCATATATTTCCTCCTTCGCCTGCCCTTAATACATAACAGCAGTCATTATACACATCATGTATAACAAAAGGGGTCTGTTTTGCATACGCAAAATAGACCCGCAAAAAAACTTTCATATTTATCCTAGGATAAGTATAAAGTGAATTCGGATGCGATAATCTAATTTAAGCGTACACAAATACCCCGCCATCGGCAGGACTTAAAACCAAATGTGATAACTTAAACCAAACTATCTAATTATCATTTCTTCACCTTACACTCAGTGTGCTCTTTCTTTTTTTATTATCGAAATAGTACCATTGTATATGACCAATGTCAATATGCGGAACGTTGTCCGCATATTATTAGAACGCTGTCCCAAATAGGCAAGAATCATCATCACGCTTAAACCTGTATTTCCTGAAATTCTGCGTATTTTCTGATTATATCCTTCTGTGCATCCAAGCTGTAGCTATCTACCTGAATATCATTATCTTCCGATACAAAACTGTTCATCATATCAGCAAGTTCAGATTTTGTAACTACATCCTTAAGCCCTTCCGCAACATCTGAAATCTGCTTTTCAAGAGAGAGCATATCGTGATTGATCTTACTGATTGCAATCTTGTTTTTTGCTGTTTCCATACTTAGCTGAAGTATCTCACCTTTTAGAACTGTCATCAGCATGTATATTCCCTCTTCCGTAAACGCTCTTGGTAGGTATCGCGAACCGCCCCAACTTGAGGTCGAATTTTTCGACCTCAAGTTTCATTTTCTCTTGCGGTCAGAAATTTTGACCGCAAATCTTCATGGTGCAAATAATTCACCTTGAAAAAATCTTGTGTGCTATTTTTCACCTCAAGTTTATATTCCGTCGAATTCGGCGAAATTAAACTAATTACCTGAATCATTATCAGCAGTTTCTCTTAATTTGTCATAATAAGCCTTATACCTATAAATGCTACGTTCACTAATATTATTACGCTTGGCAATCTCTACCATCGTCATACCGCCTTCATAGCAAACAACAAAGTCATTATAGATAGCCATCCATTTTGCATTATGCTTTTGCCGACCACTGGCTTTTCTATTTTTATAATATTCCAATTCTTCTTTAAGCTTTGCATTTTCTGTTTCAAGTTCTGAAATTCTATCTAGAGCTTCCTCAAATGTCATAACCTTTTCCATAATTCTTTCCGCCCTTGATTTTATAAAAATCTTCAACATCTACGCCAATTTCCACATAGTCCTTCGGCTTCGAATTTTTCTTGCTCAAGAGAACGACCGTCTCAACTGTTCTCGTCAAAGGAAACATATCAACCAAGTTGCTCGTTTGCGGGAACACATCAGCAATAAACGCAGAAATCCCCTTAATATTGTACAGATTTCAGTTGGTTACAACTTGTAACCAATTCACCACCGTAATCTCTTGGTAATGTAAGCTGTTCGTACTTAAAATATTCAAAAAATTTTCAAATTCGAACACTTTATATTTTGTCTCCGAAGGCCTTGAATCTCTTCCCAACCGTATATACAAACTCTTCATTTGCAATCATCTTCTCGATTTCCTCAAACGAAACCCATTTTGCATCCACAGTTTCTTCCGGCTGAAGGACAACAGACTCAATCAAAGCATCCGACTTAACAATGTAAATGTCTTGAAAATAGTTTTTATGTGCGTTTGTTGCAAGAAGTTTGAGTTCACTTTCCGAAATCTTGATTCCCGTCTCCTCGAAAAGCTCACGCACCGCTGATTGTTTTGTGTTCTCACCTGCTAACGTTCCGCCACCGACAAACTCCCACAGATTTCCTGCCTTCTTGTTCGGATGACGCTTTGTTACGAGTAACTTCCCTTCCGGATTAATCACCCAAATCTCACAGCATATATAGTACTCACCATCTTCAAAATTATCGCCGCGAAGGTGTATCCTGCCTAAAGGCTTTCTGTCTTTGTCATAAAGATCCCAATACTCCATTGTGTTCTGTCCTCCTCAATCGAAAAAACAATAACATGCTTAAGTGACATTTCATATTTCTTCTTCATATCCTGTGTAGATTTCCCACCAAATAAAGCCTGGTCACCTCTTGATCTAATGCGACCAAAACCAGCATCATCTACACCGCGCTCATAAATATTTTGTGATAATCTTTTCTCTGATTCACGAAGTTTTACTCGAAATGTGAAGTAGAAGAAAAAAATACTACAACTTTGTCAAAAGAAGATATTCCTCTTTTGTAATGGCCATTTCAATAATGTTGTCTCTCTCATATGGAACAATCTCTTTGTCAACAAAGCCAACTTTTTTATAACAGCTATGAGCTATATCATTATGTTCAAATACACCAATTGT
>JAZUDO010000053.1:0-12837 GCA_045639685.1 Lachnospiraceae bacterium | reverse complement strand
AGCATTTGTAGTATTTAAGGGTAATGAGAGTGTCTTCTATGTTGATGACATCTCTATACACATGAATCCCGAAGGAGAGATCGCTCCTGTCAAAGATGCATCCAATGATGTAAGTGCTGCTGAGAGCGTTGAACTTGACAATGAGGAGATAGCTCCCGAAAAGAATTCAATCATTCCCACATTGATGATTGGTCTCGGTGTTGTTGCTGTTGCTGCTGTCATTGTAATTATTCTTGGCGGAAGAAAGAAAAAGTAAATGAATGGTTGGGTGGTCACCTCACGGGGTGGCCAGTTTTTTTGTGACGTTTTTCAGAAGAAATGCTACAATTATCGTGGAAAATCATGTTGGGGGACTCTGTATGTTAAAGGTTTTTATCGTGGAAGATGAATGTTTGGTGAGGGAAGGTATCAGAGATAACGTTTCCTGGCAGGAAAACGGCTTTGAGTTTGTAGGTGAGGCTGCTGATGGGGAGATGGCTTTGCCATTAATCAGAAAAACAAAACCGGATTTACTGATTAGGGACATAAAGATGCCGTTTATGGACGGACTGGAGCTCAGCCATATTGTTACGACAGAACTGCCGGCAACAAAGATTATCATTATCAGCGGACATGATGACTTTGAGTATGCAAGACAGGCAATTGAAATAGGTGTGGAGCAGTATCTGCTCAAACCTATTACCAGAAGTGCGATGCAGAAGGTATTGACTGAACTCAAGGATAAGATTGAAGCCGAAAGAGAGCAGTCAAATTATCTTAAAAAATTCCAGAGCGAATATCAGGAGTATGAGCAGCTTTCAAAGAGACATTTCTTTGAGAAAATATTCGACAGGAAGCTTGCCCTTAAGGATATATATGATGAGGCCGCAAAGCTGAGCATCGATTTGAAGGCATCCTGCTATAACATTGCAATGGTATATATGAAGGAGGGAGAGGATGAGATAATCAGATATTTCTCCCGCTTCAGCGAATATATTCTTATCAAATGGAATATAAATGTATTCTGCATTCTGATTATGGGTGAAAATGATCGCATCAGCAGTTTGTCGGACAGATGTAGACAGAATCTGGTGAGAATATGCGAGGCATCGCCGGATAACGAATGGAACGTAAGCATAGGAGAGTATGTTGAGCGCTTAAGCCTCTTGGCAGACTGCTATGAAGAAGTGAACAGAATATTCTCGTACAGATTCATTATTAAGGATGAGCATATCATCACTAAGGAAGCGGTACTTAAGGCTACCGAAAACAGTGAAGGCGAAAAGAACGGGGATCCGGAGGATATTCAGGCGAAGAATGTTATAAAGATTGCGGTTGCCTACATTGATGAGAATTATACAAATGAGGAATTGTCACTAAATGACGTAGCAAAGGTTTGCAGTGTCAGCCCGAACTATTTTTCATCACTGTTCAGCAATGAAATGAAGCAGACATTTGTTGATTATGTGACAAACAAGCGTATCGCCAAGGCTAAAAAACTGCTTAAGAATACAACCATGCATACAGGAGAAATTGCTACCGTTGTAGGTTATAAGGATCAGCATTATTTCAGTGTTGTATTCAGAAAGGTTCAGGGCTGCAGCCCAAGAGATTATCGTAACGGAAATGAGACCTGAGATCGTATTGCCGACATTACAAGCCTAAGGTATATTTCTACAAAGAAGAAGGGAGTGTTATTACTTCCTTCTCTTTTTTATGTGAGGTTGCAAGGAGAACAACATTTGAAACCATAAGAGACAGGTCTGTCCCAAAGGAATACAGATTATGCTCAAGGATGTTTTGAATATAACTTTTGTCAAAGGAAAAAACAGTTATTTCATCAGCGGGAATATCTGTTTTTTCAATTGCTTTCAAAAGCCAGTAGGCAATGGCGTCATTGTCGCATACGAAAACTCCGGGTAATCTTTCAAAGGAATTCAGCAGTTCCTCGAAAAATGACAAATTGTTGGAGCGCTCCATAAGAAGATAGGTCTCATAGGAAAACCAGTGTATGTTTCCGGCGGAGTATTCTATGGACAATTCACTTAAGGACTGGCACAGCCCCAGGTATTTGTCATATGAAGACAGATTGTCATGCATAAAAAGAGCACACCAGGGCTTTCCCTGGGCAACAACTCTTGCGGCAATACTGTAGCCGGCAAAATAATTATCACTTTTAACGTAAGAGCAATCCTTAAGATTGGGGTAAGGATTTCCTATAAATATAATAACGGTTCCGATTGACTTAAGTTTCTTAATTAGATCTTCGCAGGGCAGAGGGAGGGCATTCCTTATAGCTGCAATAACAATGACGGATACCGGCTCCTTATACAGTATGTTCAGTATCTGCTCCAGTCTTACGGAATTATCTCCGGTTTCGAATACTGCAGCACTGTACATACATTCTGAAAACTTATCTTCCAGTTCATGAATAAGGGATGGGTACAGATATTCCTCTCTGTCGGGAACAAGTATTGCAACCCTGTTGCGTGATTTCTGATAGGAATCGGAGAGATATATTCCGCTTCCCCGTCGACGGTCTATCATACCGGCTTCTTCGCAGAAATCAAGAGCATGTCTGACTGTCTGTCGGCTGACCTTCAGAAGTTCACACAATTCCCTTTCGGAGGGAAGTTTCGCCTGATCCTTTGGCATCCCTTTGATATATTCTTTTATTCTTTCCGCTGTTTCTTTGTAAAGAATTCCCATTTTGACCTCAAAAAAATTATACTTTTTTCATTTTTTTATATTTATAAAATAAACAAACATTGTTTTTTTCGGAAAATAATGAAAAAGTCATCCTTTTTTTCAACATTTATACTATATGTTGTGAATATTGCACAACAAAACACATCAATTTATGTAAACTCACCGTAAATTTCCGTAGTAGGAAAATACAAAATATGTTTATAAATTAAACATTTTTGAGGTAAAACAATAAACTTGTATTCAATATAGCACATTTTGACACAAATTGGTATGCAAAACATCCATAAACTGTACAAAACACCAAGAATTTCGGTTGAAGGTCCTTAAGGTTAGGAATAGAGTGTAGTTAAGAGAACAAGGGGTTCTCAAAATGTACAAATTTCTATCTTGAAAGGGAGGAAACAAACAAAATGAAAAAGAAAATTTTAGGCGCACTTCTTTGTGTAGCAATGGTTGCATCTCTGTTAACAGGTTGCGGCGGCGGAAAAGGCAACGGCCTTATCAAGGTTGGTATCATCAACAACGATCCTAACGAGTCCGGTTATCGTACAGCTAACGACAAGGATCTCAAGGCTACTTTCTGTGAAGCTAACGGTTACGAAGCTTCTTTCGCTTACAGCTTAAAGAACGATGAGCAGATCGCAGCAGCTCAGAAGTTCGTACAGGACGGCGTTGATTACTTACTTCTTTCTGCAGCCGACACAGCAGGTTGGGATTCAGTTCTCAAGGATGCTCAGAAGGCAGGCGTAAAGGTTATCCTTTTTGACCGTACAATCGATGCAGATCCAAGCCTCTATGAAGCTTCAATCGTATCTGATATGGACAAAGAAGGCCAGACAGCTGTTGATTGGTTAGCAGGCCAGGGTCTTTCAGAGTACAACGTAATCCATATCCAGGGTGTTATGGGTTCAGCAGCTCAGCAGGGACGTTCAGGCGCTCTTGATGCAAAGGTTGCAGCAGAATCTAACTGGAACATCGTTACACAGCAGACAGCTGAGTGGAACGCAGAGAAGGCAGAGCAGATCGTTACATCTGTTATCAATGCAGGTGATGCATTCAACGTAATCTATGCAGAGAACGATGATATGGCTAAGGGTGCTGTTGCAGCTCTCGATAAGGCTAACATCTCTCACGGCGTTGGCAAAGACGTAATCGTTATGGGATTTGACTGCAATAAGTGGGCACTTGAAGAGCTCCTTAACCAGAACTGGAACTATGATGGACAGTGTAATCCTTTCCAGTCTTCATACATTGATGAAATCATCAAGAAGCTTGAAGCAGGCGAGTCTTTAGCTGAGAAGACAGTTATCATGAACGAGAAGGGCTTCGATGCTACAACAATTACACAGGCAGATGTTGATTCTTACGGTATCTAATCTGTAATGACTTTTTAAAAATAATAGATTTGAAACTTGAAAAATGCGGCGGAGCCTTCGCTCCGTCGCAATTTATGAGAAGCAATAAATAATTCGGTATATGAGAAGCGGTATTTGAGCAAGAGGGTAAAAAACGATAGAAAGGTAAGTCCACAATGGGAAACGAAATATTAAAGCTAAGGAATATTCATAAAAGCTTCCCCGGCGTTAAGGCGTTGCAGGGAGTGGATTTTACGCTTCGTGAGGGAGAAATCCACGCACTTATGGGAGAAAACGGTGCAGGAAAGTCTACACTTATCAAAGTATTGACGGGCGTATACACAAAAGATGAAGGTTCTATAACCTTAAACGGTAGTGAAGTAAGTATTAAGAGTCCCCAGGATGCACAGCATGCCGGGATTAGTACAGTTTACCAGGAAATAACACTTTGTCCAAACCTCTCCGTAGCAGAGAATATGTATATAGGACGAAATGACAATATTATTCAGGATTGGAAGAAGATGTATGCGGATGCAGACAAGCTTCTTGAAAATTTGAAAATTCCCGCAAAGGCAACACAGCAGCTTGCCAGCTGTTCAATAGCTGTTCAGCAGATGGTTGCTATTGCAAGAGCGGTTGATATGGACTGCAAGGTTCTTATCCTTGACGAACCCACTTCTTCATTGGATGAGCAGGAGGTTGCAAAGCTCTTTAATCTTATGAGAGATCTTAAGAGCAGAGGAGTTGGTATTATCTTTGTAACTCATTTCCTGGATCAGGTATATGAAGTATGTGACAGAATTACGGTTTTGAGAGACGGAACACTTGTAGGCGAATATGAAATAGCAGATTTACCACGAGTTAAGCTGGTTGCCAAGATGCTTGGTAAGGAGCTTGACGATATGGCAGACATACAGGGTGAAAACAAACCATACGAAGCTACAGTAGAAAATAATGTTTTTGAAGCCACCGGTCTCTATTCCGATGCCGGAATCAAGCCCTTTGATTTCTATATCAAAAAGGGAGAGGTTAATGGTTTCACCGGTTTGCTGGGATCCGGACGTAGTGAGTGTGTACGAGCTATTTTCGGTGCAGACAGAGTTCTTGGCGGTAAGGTTAAGAAGGATGGCAAGGAAATCAAGATTACAAAACCTATCGACGCAATGAAGGCCGGTATCGGATATATTCCGGAGGACAGAAAGGTTGACGGTATTATCGGAGATCTTTCCGTAAGAGAAAACATTATTCTTGCTCTTCAGGTTATGAAAGGATTCTTTAAGCCATTTACAAAGGCTCAGGCAAATGCATTTGCCGATGAATATATCAAGCTTTTGGGAATTAAGACAGCAAGTGCCGATACTCCAATTAAGTCTCTATCCGGTGGAAATCAGCAGAAATGTATAGTAGCAAGATGGCTGCTTACACATCCGGAATATCTCATCCTTGATGAACCCACAAGAGGTATTGATGTAGGTACAAAGGTTGATATTCAGAAACTGGTACTTAAGCTTGCCAGTGAAGGAATGAGTATTACATTTATTTCTTCGGAAACAGACGAGATGCTCAGAACCTGCTCGAGACTGATTGTCATGAGAGACCGAAAGGTTGTTGGAGAACTGAGCGGAGAAGAATTAACACAGAATATGATTATGAGTACAATTGCGGGAGGTGAAAGTGATGAATAAGAGTAAGAAATTTTCTATTGCCGCATTGTTAAGAAATCAGATTTTTATTCCGATTGTTGCGCTTTTGATTCTTGTATTGTTCAATCTTATAGCCGATCCCGGCTTCTTTAAGATTACATATCAGCTTAACGCAGACGGAAATTATATTTTAAACGGTAACCTGATTCAGATTCTTGACTTTGGTTCAGAACTTGCAATTCTTGCAATAGGTATGACATTTGTTACCGCAGCAAGCGGCGGACAGGATATCTCAGTCGGAGCTGCAATAGCTATCGCCGGAAGTGTTGTTCTTAAGGTCCTTTGCGGAAGCAATACAAGACCTGAGGTCGGACAACTTCGCACTTCGTTTTTGGTAGCATTTCTTGTTGCATGTGTAGTAGCTGCACTGTTTGGGGCATTTAACGGTGTGCTGGTTTCTGTATTTAAGATTCAGCCAATGGTTGCTACGCTTATCCTGTTTACGGCAGGCCGTTCAATTGCTGCATGGATTAACAATAACGAACTTCCTATTATCAGTGATCCGGAATTCATGTACTTCGGCGGATATATTCCGGGTATTCCGATTCCGACACCGGCGCTTATTGCTGTTGTTGTATTTATCGTAACGGCATTGCTTTTGAAGTTCACAAACCTGGGACTTTATGTTCAGGCAGTCGGTATCAACGAGAGATCCTCAAGACTGAACGGACTTAATCCGACAATGATTAAGTTTATATCATTTGTTCTTTTGGGACTTTGTGTTGCAGTTGCAGGTCTTATCAAGGTAAGCCGTCTTGCAACCATCAACTATTCGGTAGTTGCAAAGGATATTGAAATGGATGCCATTCTTGCTGTTGCTCTTGGCGGAAATGCTCTCGGCGGCGGTAAGTTCAATATGACAGCATCAATTCTCGGTGCTTATGTTATTCAGTTTTTGACCATTACGCTTTATGCATATAAGGTTAAATCCGATGCTTTGCCGGCATACAAGGCAGTAGTTGTTATTCTTCTTGTTGTATTCTCTGCTCCGACTGTTCGTGAGTGGATGTCAAAAACCTGGAAGAAACTTACAACAAGTAAAGCTTCAAAGGAGGTGGCATAATGAGTGATAAATCCGTTGAAGTAAAAGCTACGGAAGCAGTAGCAGAAAATGCAGAAGTAAAAGCTGCAGAAGCAGTAGTAAAAGAAAAGAAATCTTTATGGGATAAGCTTTGGGGAATGACAGACAGCAACCTGCTTTTGACAATTACCATTGTGGTATTTGTACTCATGTATCTGGGCGCTATCATTTTCCAGGGAAAAGGATTTTTGAAGCCACAGACATTCTTCAATATCCTTAATACAAACGCAGCACTTATAATTCTTTCCTGCGGACTCAGCCTTGTAATGATTACAGGCGGCATTGATATCTCTGTAGGTGGTGTTACGGCTCTTGTAAGTATGTGCTGTGCGGTTCACCTTGATTATAAGGGCGGAACCATCGGCGGAGCCATTCTGATAGCATTGCTTATCGGTTTGGGATTCGGACTTGTTCAGGGTGTTCTTGTTGCTTACCTTGACATTCAGCCCTTCATCGTTACCCTTGCGGGAATGTTCTTTGCAAGAGGTATGACAACAATTGTAAATGATGCACCGTTTAACGTAGCAAATGAGAAGTTTGTTGCACTTAAGGATACAAGAATTGAAATTCCATTCCTTGGCAGTTTTGCCCGTAACGGTAATTTCATTCCTGCGTATATGGAAATCGGAACAGTAGTTGCGCTTATCATCGTAATCCTTATGTTTGTAATGCTTAAGTGGACAAAGCTTGGCAGACAGTTCTATGCAGTAGGCGGTAACAGCCAGAGCGCATTGATGCTTGGTATCAATGTTAAGTTTACAAGATTTATGTCACAGTTTATCTGTGGAATCCTTGCAGGTATCGGCGGATTTGTATATTTCCTCCATGTAGGAAGCGGATCTGCATCACATGCATCAGGTGCTGAAATGAACGCAATAGCATCATCCATTATCGGTGGAACCATGCTGACGGGTGGTGTAGGAAATATCATAGGAACTCTGTTCGGTGTATTGTCATTGAGTACTATTCAGAATATAGTTTCTTCTGCAGGTCTTGATCAGGCTTGGTGGACAGGTATTACCGTAGCAGCAATGCTTTGTATATTCCTGGTTATCCAGAGTGTTATCGTAGCAAAGAAGAAAAAGATGCTTGGTAATTCGTAGAAATTAAATAGTCAGATGGATAATTGTATTTATACAATTATTTCTGTTATACCCTTTTTCTCAAGAGGGCCGGTCTCCCTAATATACCGGCCCTCGCTTCTTTTTTGGGGTCTATATTTTACTGCTTTCTATAGGTTACTTTGTAAGTAGCATGTCTGTTTGTGCATTTTTACCCCATTTGCAGGCTTTTTTTGCTTTGTGCACGTGAACATTTTGTATTGTTTGTGAATAGGACATGTGCTAGAATAAATTTTGCATGTGGGTTGCCACAGGTTAAAGGGAAAAGTTTTAGTTTAATATTATAAAGGAGTAATGATTATGACCAATTTAGAACTTAAGCAAAAAGCCAATGAAGTTCGTAAGGGCATCGTTACATCTGTTCACAGTGCAAAGGCTGGACATCCGGGCGGATCTTTATCTGCAGCTGATATGTTCACATTCCTTTACTTTGAAGAGATGAACATTGATCCCAAGAACCCTAAGATGGAAGGAAGAGACCGTTTCGTATTGTCAAAGGGACATACAGCACCGGGTCTTTATTCCGTACTTGCAAACAGAGGTTATTTCCCTGTTGAGGATTTAACTACACTTCGTAAACTTGGTTCTTACCTTCAGGGACATCCCTGTATGCAGGAGACACCGGGTGTAGATATGTCTTCGGGATCACTCGGACAGGGTATCTCAGCTGCAACAGGTATGGCACTTGCTGCTAAGTTGGATAACAAGGATTACAGAGTATATACACTTCTCGGTGATGGCGAGATTCAGGAAGGTCAGGTTTGGGAGGCTGCTATGTTCGCAGGTGCAAGAAATCTTGACAACCTGGTAGTTATCGTTGATAACAACGGACTTCAGATTGACGGTAAGATTGAAGATGTATGTTCACCTTATCCGATTGATAAGAAGTTTGAAGCATTTAACTTCAATGTAATTAACATTGATGGACATGATTTTGATCAGATCAGAAATGCTATGAATGATGCAAAGGCATGCAAGGGCAAGCCGACAGCAATCATTATGAAGACAACAAAGGGCAAGGGCGTAAGCTTCATGGAGAACAATGCAGGATGGCATGGAAAAGCTCCTAACGATGACGAGTATGCTACAGCTATGGCTGACCTTGCTGCTATAGATGCACAGTTAAAGGAGGGCAACTAATAATGGGAGATAAGATTGCTACAAGAGAAAGTTATGGTAATGCATTGGTAGCATGTGCAGAGGACTTCCCTAACATGGTTGTTCTTGATGCTGATTTGGCAGGTGCTACAAAGACAGGTACATTTAAGAAAGCATATCCGGACAGACATATCGACTGCGGTATTGCAGAGTGTAATATGACAGGTATCGCTGCAGGTCTTGCAACCTGTGGAAAGATTCCATTTATTTCTTCATTTGCTATGTTTGCAGCAGGAAGAAACTTTGAACAGGTTAGAAACTCAATCGGTTATCCTCACCTTAATGTTAAAATCGGTGCTACACATGCAGGTATTACTGTAGGTGAAGACGGTGCTACACATCAGTGTAACGAGGATATCGCTCTTATGAGAACAATTCCGGGAATGACAGTTATCGTTCCTTCAGATGATATTGAAGCAAAGGCTGCAGTTAGAGCAGCACTTGAGATGAATGGTCCTGTATATTTAAGATTTGGTCGTGCAGCTGTTCCGGTAATCAATGACAACGCTGATTACAAATTTGAAATCGGCAAGGGCGTTAAACTTGTTGAAGGTAGTGACTGCACAATTATTGCAACAGGCATTTGTGTTGATTCTGCTATGCAGGCAGCTAAGATTCTTGAAGAGAAGGGAATCAAGGCTGAGGTTATCAACATCCATACAATCAAGCCTCTTGACGAGGAACTTGTTATTGCTTCTGCAAAGAAGACAGGCAAGGTATTTACAGTTGAAGAGCACAGCGTAATCGGAGGACTCGGTTCTGCAGTATGTGACTGCCTCGCTGCAAATGCACCTACAAAGGTTGTTAAGATTGGTATGAACGATAAGTTTGGTGAGTCAGGCCCCGCAGCTGCTCTCGTTGAGAAGTACGGACTTGACGGCAAGGGTGTTGCTGAAACAGTTCTTGCAAATATGTAATTTGAATTAAAAAGTGGCAAATATTTCCTTATTTGCCACTTTTATTTCAGTGAGTATTAGCGTCGGCGCTTTCCCAAAGGAAATCCTCATGTGCCGATGTTCTGGAAAAGAGGTTATAATAATATGAATATACTTGCGCCATCTATTCTGGCTGCAGATGTTACAAAACTTGGGAAAGAAATAAACAGTGCCGTAAAAGCAGGCGCTGATTATATACATATCGATGTAATGGACGGCGTATTTGTTCCAAAGTTAAGCTATGGGCAGTGCGTTGTTGAAAGTATCAGAAAATGTACAGATGCGGTATTTGATGTACATCTTATGATTGTTGATCCTATTAAGTGTGTAGAGGATTTTGCTTCCTGTGGAGCAGATATTATAACAGTTCATCTTGAGGCATGTGATGATGTTATTGCCACTTTGGAGGCAATAAAGAAATGCGGCTGCAAAGCAGGACTTTCTATCAAACCGGCAACTCCTGTCGAGGAGCTTAAGCCATATCTTGAATATGTCGACATGATTCTTATAATGAGCGTTGAGCCGGGACTTGGCGGTCAGAAATATATCGAGGAATCGACAGAAAGAATTCAGAAGACCCGCGAGATGATTACAAAGTCCGGACTTGACATTGATGTTGAGGTTGATGGCGGAATATATCTCGGAAATCTTCAGAAAATTCTTGATGCGGGCGCCAATGTTATTGTATCAGGTTCATCGATTTTCAAGGGTGATATTGAGAAGAATGTCAAAGATTTTGTTGATGTGATGAAGTAGAAGATTCAAGATGTTGTTGAAGAGTTGAGATGTTGTTGAAGAGTTGAGATGGTGTTGAAGAAGAGTTAAGGTGCTGAATTGACATTGTGTTATACAAGAGGACTTGGGCTGTTGCCCGGGTCTTTTTTGCTATGAGTCATATTTCAGTCTTGAAACTTTGGTGATTGGCGGTTGATAGGTGGGGCGTGCCATTGGAAGAAACTGTTTTGTTACTTGATGGTAACGGAAATATGATTTGTTTAAAACTTTACCATTAGTTTACGGAGAGGTCAGCTTTGATGGCACGAAAATGACTCATTTTTTAGTGACATTACCATTGCGATTGTTCGCTATTTGGCTTGATGGCACGGAATTGGTTGATTTGGCGGCTTTTTTTACCATTGTGTTTGTGGAAATTAGCGTCCTGATGGTAAAAGTTAATAACATGCGACAGAATAGTACAAAAATAATACAAAAAAATACCATCCGAATTCATATAAAAGAATTCGGATGGTACAGCGCTTCGTATTTAGGTGCAATCAGTCTTCAATACATACAAGAAAACCGTTTAAAATAATGTTTTTCCTTCCCCTAAGGACCATCAATTATTTTTTCTTTATTAAATTAACTACAGCAATAAGTATGCAAGCACCGATAACTGCTGAGATCAAGCTTCCGAGAAAGCTTGTTGCACCGAAACCGATAAGGCCTAAAACAAGTTTGCCAACAAAACCGCCTACGATACCAAGAATGATATTCATCAAAAAGCCGTTTGATTTTTTCATAATCAGACCTGCGAGCCAACCTGCAAGTGCGCCTACAAGTATTGCAATAATAAAACTAAACATATTATTATTCCTCCTAATGTTCATTTTTCTTAATTATATTATAAGGTTTCCCTTGTTACAAACATATTGTTACAAAAATAAGTCCAATAATTATTGCATAAGAGAGGAAATATGAATTATTAAATGTGTAAAATTGAATAATGTTTTTCTTTTTTCTTTATGATATAATTCGTTCGTATTGTTGCAGTATTAGATTTTTAACAGAAAGGGACGGAGACATTTTGAGAGTGCGTAACAGCACCGGCGGCGAACATTCGGTAATTGTTCTTAAGGTTGAAGGCAATAATATTACTGTTGCAGAGGGAAATTACAATAACAGTGTACACTGGGGAAGAGTTATAACAAGAGCGGAACTTACGAGCAGTTCCAATACGAGAAATAAAGGAATATACGTAATGTCCCGTTGGTAGCGGAAGGGTAAAAAAGATCCAGGGAGAAAGGAATTTGTCATATACTTGAAAAAACAAGCATTTTTTAGTATAATAAATTCATCCCGAATGGGATTTTCCTGATATTTTGAACCTACATTTACTTTAAACGGGACTCCTATATCGCTAAAGAACATGTCAGGCCTCCGTTTGCAGTGGAAGACAGACGCTTTAGTTGCGGTAACCCACCTAGCATAAGCTAGGAGTCAAAATTCAGGGACCATTTGGGATTTTTTGTTTTTAGGGTTTTAGAATTATGAAACAGTTGATTAAAACAATTAGTACATTTTCTAAACAACTTCAAAGAGATAATATAGGCGCGTATGCTGCTTCGATGTCATTTTTCTTTATATTATCTATAGTTCCAACGTTATTAATTGCATGTAGAATTCTTACATATTTACCTGTCACAGAAAGAACACTTTTTGAAACTATTGAACGCTTTTTGCCAGGCTTTCTTGATAGTATTCTGAGTGATGTTCTTAATCAGGCAAATGAGCAGTATCAATCAGTTCTGCCTATTGCTATTATTGTTCTATTGGGGTCGGCTGGTAAAACAGTATGGGGAATGATGATGGGGCTTAATACCGCCAATAAAGTTACAGAGACGAGAAACGTCATATTTGTCAGACTAATATCATCATTTTATGCAATAATAATGATGTTTGTTATTATTGCATGTCTATTAGTTATTCTACTTAGCGAAAAATTTGCTTTAAGTATAAGACATTTTTTACCAAAGATTACTAGTGTACTTATTAACTGGGGGAATGCGAGATTTATTG
>JAZUDO010000052.1:0-24798 GCA_045639685.1 Lachnospiraceae bacterium | reverse complement strand
GTAGACTTCATGTGTAGGTACCTTTCTTTCTCTGTTATTTGCTAACTGGGCGGTCAGCAATGACAGTTTAACTAAGGTATCTATTTTTGTTAAGTACTATCTACGTTTCGTCTACACTTTTAATTATACAGGAAGCTTTCTTAACTATTTTCTTTCTTCACTACACGCATTTGCTTTACTTATTTGCAAATGCCATACCATCCATATCACATCACTTAATATTTTATCATAAATGTATGAAAATCTCTTCTCAAATGTGGTATCTTTATGTATGGCAAAAATATTATACGAGGTTAATATGAAAAACAAAAAGATAATTACTCTGTTCATACTGATTACCCTGATACTTACAGTATGTTCCTGCGGACTCTTCAATGAGAAGGATGCAAATGATTCTGCTCACGATGAGCCTGTTAAAATTGAAATTGAGCCGATTCCTGAAATTAGCACTACAGAAAATGAATTAGACATTCCATCTTCAGATTTGGAAAACGATATTACCGAAAACATAGACACTGTTACCGAAAGCGATAGTTTATCCAAAAACGATGAATTGAACACAGTTGAAAACACACCTGCTGACCTGATTGCTTCCGATAATTCCAATGAAAACAACGGTAGTTTCCACATTGTAATCGATGCCGGACATCAGCAAAAGGGCAACAGTGAAAAGGAGCCAATAGGCCCCGGTTCAAGTGAAATGAAAGCCAAGGTTACAGGTGGAACAACAGGTGTAGCCAGCGGCCTTGCGGAATACGAACTCAACCTTATTGTGGCCCAAAAGCTATACGACGAACTCATTTCCCGTGGCTACAGGGTAACAATGGTAAGAACAAGCAATGATGTAAATTTAAGCAACAGCGAACGCGCCATGATTGCCAACAACGCAGGTGCCGATGCCTTTATAAGAATACACGCCAACGGCTCAGAGAATTCAGCGGTTAACGGAGCCATGACAATATGCCAGACTCCGAACAATCCTTATAACGGTGCTCTTGCTTCCGAAAGTAAAGCGCTCTCAACAGCGATCCTTGACTGTATGGTTGAAGCAACCGGATGCAAACGTGAACGTGTCTGGGAAACCGATACCATGAGCGGAATCAACTGGTGCCAGGTTCCCGTAACCATAGTTGAAATGGGATATATGAGCAATCCTGAAGAGGATTTGAAGATGGCTGATGATGCATATCAGAACAAGATTGTTACCGGTATTGCCAACGGAATAGATCTGTACCTAAACAAATAAGCCGGTTGAACATCGAATTTACAAAGATTTTTCTTTATACCAAAGTAGGGGAAACAACATGAAATCAATCACCAAAAGAGCCTTTCTGGATACAATCCCCGTTCTTACGGGCTACATTGTTCTTGGAATCGGTTTCGGAATAGTACTTGGAACAAAAGGATATGATGTTAAGTGGTCATTTCTGATGAGCACCTTTATTTATGCAGGCTCCATGCAGTTTGTTGCCATAGATTTTCTTGGTACAGGCGCTTCCCTCATTACAGTTGCTCTGACCACCCTGATGGTAAACTGCCGCCACCTTTTCTACGGCATCTCCATGGTCGACAAGTACAAGGATGCAGGCATTGAAAAGCCATATATTATATTTGCGCTAACAGACGAAACTTATTCCCTGGTGTGTGATGACAAAGATATTGATTCTTCTCAGAAACGCAAATATCGTTTTCTGGTATCTGTTTTCGACCAGTGCTATTGGATTACCGGAAGCGTTCTCGGTTCTCTTCTCGGAATGATCATACCCTTTGATGTAACAGGCATTGACTTTGCTCTTACAGCTTTGTTTCTGACAGTTCTTGTGGAGCAATGGCTTACCGGCAAGGACCATATATATGCCATTGTAGGAATTCTTTCCTCAGTTGTATGTCTGCTTATATTCGGTAGTGACAACTTCCTGATTCCTTCCATGGCAGTCATAACCCTTGCCCTTACCCTTCTAAAACGATTCAGAAAGGAGGCTGCACAATGAGTAAAGATCTCATAATTGTCGGAGTTGTTGCTCTGGTAACAATCCTTCTTCGCTTTCTTCCTTTTCTGATATTTAACGGCAAAAGAAAAACACCCGCCTTCATAACCTATCTTGGCAAGGTGCTTCCATATTCCATTATGGGAATGCTTGTTGTATATTGTCTCAGAAATGTGTCATTTTTCTCTGGTTCTCACGGATTGCCGGAACTCATTTCCTGCGCACTTATAGTTGTGCTTCATGTGTGGAAACGAAATACACTTTTAAGTATCGTAGGCGGAACAGCCTGCTATATGATACTGATTCAATTTGTATTCATCTAAAAACAAATATAAGCCACCAGCGGAATCGTCACTATCGATAAAAGTGTGCTTATGAAAATACTCTTCGCAGCAAGTTTTTCATCAGAGCCATACTGCTTTGCATACAATACGGTTGTATTTGCAACAGGCATCAAAAGCATTATCATAGTCAGTTGCAGCAAAAAGCTGTCCTTTATTACAAGATTTAAAATCGGGAAAAGAACAAGGGGCAATACGAAAAATCTGATTGCCACAAATATATATACCCTCACGTCGTTAAACACTTCTTTAATATTCATGTTTGCCAGTGTTGAACCAATTATCAGCATTGCAAGTGGTGATGTAATATTTCCCAATGAAGCAATAGGGCTTACAATCACATCCGGAAAATCAATGTCCACGAAGAAAATTATAAGCGCCAGAACCGCAACGGATATTCCAGGGGTCAAAAGCTTTGTCCATGTAAAATGAAACTTCTCAGCAGTCTCATTTGAATCTGCTTCGTTTTTATCTGCTCCCTCTTCCTTATCCTTCATAACAATAATAATACCGTAAGAATATACCAGCAGATTAAAGAAAATATTGAAAATGCTTCCGTATACTACAGACTCCTCACCGAACAGAGCTGCAATTATTGGAAAGCCCATGAATCCCACATTTCCGAAAATAATCATAAACTGATATATACCGCGAAGTCCCGGTTTGACTCTCATAATTCGCACAAGGAAAAATGCTATTATCGGCAAAATAATATACATACATGCAGCAACAATAAGGCATCCGATTGCCAGCTTCACATCATGCTCATTCTCGTTTGTAACAACCGCCCCAAGAATCATTGCAGGCATAGTGCAATAAAGAATCAGTCCTGTGATTCCCTTATCAATCTTCGGCCCGAGAATATGCACCTTATTGAGAAGATATCCCAGTGCTATCAATATAAACAAAATAATCATTTGATGAATAATAACATTAATATCCATTCTATTTTCTCTCTGTCCTAGTATTTGGCATTTCTTCTTGCGGCTCCAAGTACAGCCGCACTCAACTCATCAAAGTTTTCAGGCATTTCACCTTCATTATCCTTTGCAGGAAGAATTCCCAGTTTTGTCTCATTAAAGTTTTGAATTGCATATCTCATCATAATCATGGATACGTATCCCTGTGTCTGACTGTTCTCGGCTCCATACACAATACATGTCAGATAATGAGGATTTCCTCCTCCGTCTTCAATTTTATAAGAAGAGACAAGACATGAGGCTGCCTTATCCGTTGTTCCGGTCTTAAGCCCCACTGTTCCGGGAACATTATAAAGCAGCGAATTGGTATTCTGCGCCTTAAAATTGCCCAGGGATGTCAGTTCTGTTTTCTTAATCGAAGTAATATCCGTCACCTCCGGATACTTATCCAGTATATATGAAGAAAGGATAAACATATCATTGGCAGTAAGATGATTTGACTGTTTAATATTCAGCACGTCATCAAGGTACATGGGAAGACCGTGAGGATTATAAAATCTTGCCGTTTCACTCATTCCAAGCGCCTTAACCTTTTGATTCATCATGTCCACAAATGCCTGCTCATCTCCGCAAAGATGCTCCGCAAGTGCCAATGCGCACTCATTGCTGGATACTATCAGCATTCCCTTGATTACATCTTCTATATCTGCCGTCTGTCCGGCACTTACATGAATTACTCCGTCGCTCGTCTTTGAAAGTTCACTTGCCTTTTCAGAAAATGTAACAGTGTCATTCATGCTGATTTTTCCTTCAGACAAAGCCTCTTTTATCAAAAGATATGTCATCAGTTTGCTTGTACTGGCTATTGCCACTGTCTCATCCTCATTGGATGCATAATATATCTCACCGGTCGTGGCATCTCCCACAAGAATACTGTCAGCCATAAATGCAACACCGATTTGGTCCAGATCAAGCTTGCCGAAATCAAACTCGCTCTTTGTATTTATGTAAACCACGCCATCCGTATCATCCGGGTTCTCAACATCAATATTCATAGCAAGTGCAAACTCGCCTAGGTTTACATAACAATCTTTTTCATCCTTTTCATTAACAGGTATTACGTATATATTGTATTCGCTGTCCTCAATACACACCTTCATGCGCTTACGGGAATAATTTACATGATTATCCTCTTCTTCATCTGCAGCTCCCGGCAATTCTCCTTCGCTGTTTCCGTTACCCTTCGTCAATACAGCTACAGTATTACCCTCATCCACTGTCCAGTCCAGTACAAACGCTTTGCTTGTATTTGCCATGGCAACAGACATATCATTCATTGACAGATAAACATTGTTATCATAATCCTGATTGAGAGCTCTTATCTCGTAGCCTGTTCCGTCAACATATACCTTTACGGTATCCTTTGTCTGCCCGGCAAATGTACCCACAGGAAAAACAGTAAATATCTGAACAACAGAAATTACAGCCACAAGAAGAAACGTTCTGCAAGACCTACATAATTTCCTACTCATCCGCTTCCTCCTTATCCGACTGTTCTGTCTCACTGCTTATATTCTCGTCCTCATTGTCATCACCACTTTTAATTTTATGGTAAATGACAGTCTCTTCAGGATTATCAATCACAAAAATGTCCTTCGTTACAACATATCCAAACTCCGTCATTTCTCCTGCCATGTCAAGACTTATACTGTCTCTTGTTGCAACATACGAAGCCGACATTCCATAGGTTTCCATTAGTTCTGAATAATTCGGAAGCAATTGTGGTCCGTATTCATCAAGATACTTCTGCAAACTCATGCCGGTTGCGTCCACTACCAGTTCATCCACAGTCATATCTGTATTAATGTAACTATCTTCGATTTTCTTCTTCAGACTGTCAGAAACAGCCCCCGTCAGAACACTCTTTGCCTGCTGTAATGCTTCATCATAGGAATCCTCATCAACGGTCTGCTTCCATTCCCCATCCTTATTCACGGAAAGTGTCAGGTTAATTGTAAGCCTGCTGTCCGGGTTGGGATCCATATCCTGCCCCAGATATGAAGCGATTGAATCTACCGCATAATCCGTAATATCAATCTCCCTTTGCCATTCTCCCCTAAGCATGGTCTGATTTCCGTAATAAAATATAAAGACACAGCCGCCTATAATCAGCAGTGTCAGCAACAACAATATAATTGCCGGTATATTTACTCTTCTCTTTCTTCTTGCCATATATTTCCCTTTATCTCCTGCGCCGATTTTTCATCCCTGCACAGCCGCCGAGTCAGTCGTGTCTTTCATTCTCAAAATCATAGCATTCACAGAATCTTGCCGAAAATGACCGCGGTTCTCCTTTTACATACAAATGTTCCGTATCTCCGTAGGACCAGATCCTAAAGGAAGCTATTCCCTTTCTTCTCTCCTCTGTCATAATTGTAGTAACAGAGGATGGAGCAGCTGCGAATCCATGCCACAAAACCATCGGTGAACATCCTATAAGATGTCCCAGCATAACGCATCCCACTCCGAAATGACAGAACAAAGTAAGTGTCTTGTCACTTGCCTTTTCCACACGGTAAATGTGGCCGTCTCTCACATATCCGTTTTCTGCCAGAAGAGCATCCAGTGGTTCTGTAACGCTTCTTGCATACTCTCCGATTCCGCCCTCTTCCATAATCGGATTCTTGTACCATTCATCATATCTGTAAAACTCTTCGTACTTTGTCCAATCCTGGGGAAGCCAGTCCCAGCAAAGCTTTCTGTCTCCGTTCTTATCCGGCCGAAGTATCGTCTGTTCACTGAATTCCCTCATCCAGTCACATCTTACAGCTGTCTTTCCGGTAAGCTTTAATGTTGGTTCGGCGGTAGCTATTGCCCTTCCGCAGGTTGACACATAACAGTCACCCAAATCTTCATTTTTCAGATATTCCGCAAGGGCCTTCGCTTCTCTGAATCCCTTCTCGGTAAGGGAATCATGTACATAGTCCGGATCCCCGTGTCTTATAAGTAATATTCTCATATATCGTTCCTGTCTTTATGCATACGCATATCCATTTTCAAAACACCAAGCCATTATAGCATATTTTTTATTACACAAAAAGCAATCGGGAAGCTATGCAACGATTATTTCTCATAATCTGCATTCGCTTCCCGATTGCGTCCCTGGTAAAAAAGTTTTCCCTAAGTGTTCCCCACTTTTACTAACTAAGACTAATGGTTCACCCATTCATCGAGTTCATTTTACCAAGTAAGTATAAAAAGGCAACAAAATATGCATTTTTGACTATTTTCTATTCATAAATAACCATTTTACCATTCAAAAACATCATTTTTGCCACGAACTGTCCTTCTAAAATGTCTGCTCTGAAGCATACTTAAAGAGGCTGTCCCTTACTTCAGTAATATACTTTCGGCTTATTGGAATCGCATCTCCGTTGTTCATCACCAGCATTTCCCTGTTATATTTGGCTATTGCCGAGATATTCACCGCAAAACTCTGATGACATCTGATAATTTTCGTTTCCTTAAGCTGATTCATAAAGTCATCCAGCTTCTCATTTGTCTCTATTACTTCCTTTGCGGTATACACAAGCAGATGACGCTGCCCCGAAGAAATATATATAACCTCATCCTCACTCAGCAGTTTCTTCTCTCGTTCGTTAACATCGTTGACAACAATCTTTACAGGCTCGGCTTTAATATTGCTTCTATGCCTTTCTACTCTTCTCCTCACATTGGGAAGCTTGGCAATCCAGTCATCCTTAATAAGATAATAGCAGTGATCTGCGTCATGGGCTTCAATGGAATATTTGGCGTAGCTTGAAAGAAATATAATCTGAACCTCCGGCAGAAGTCTGTTTATTCTTGTGGCATAATCAATACCGTCAAGGTTGCGTCCCAGTTCCACATCCATTATCACTACATCCGCATTAAGTCCCGGCAGTTCCTGCATCATAAGTTCGGGATCCGAATATGTAATGACCTCGTCCTTACTCCATTCCTTTCGGAGGATATCCGCTTCGTGAGCAAGTAAAAGTTCGTCATCATCGCACATTACAACTCTCATGCATTTTCCTCCTTTGGCGATCTGTCCAGATTTATGTTAACTGTAAACATTCCATTCTCGGAATTTACCGTCATATCTCCGTCATACTTCTTAACAATGTCATTTATAATTCTGAGTCCGTACCCATGGTACTCATTTCCTGCAGCCTTATGAAGGGCACTTCGCTCATTACATGTATTTTTAACTGTAATTATTACCTGATTATAAAGGCAACTGCATATAAGTTCTATCTGCTTTTTCCCTGATTCAATTGACTTGCAACCGTCAATTGCATTATCAAGAAGATTAAACAGTATAGTGACAAAGTCGAATTCAGATACACCCTGCAATTCCATACGGCTCATTGCGGCACTGAATTCAATACCGTTCTGTTCACAGTTTGTCGACTTCTGCATCAAAAGTGCATCAACAACAGCTATATTGCTGTAGCGTTTTGTCTTTTCCTTTACACTGTGAGCACTCCACTCCGCAAGATACTGCTTAAGTTCCTCATACTCTTCCGCCTCAACAAGAGCAGACATGACCTGAAGATTGTTATTCATATCATGACGAAGCTGCCTGGTCTGGGAAATCTGATTATCCAGTGTATTACAGTATTCCTTCATGATTCCCCTCTGTCTCTCCAGTTCTTCAATCTGCTGTGTGGCAGAACTGTAATCCAGATACAAAAGTGTTGCGGAAATAACAAGAATAACAAAAACGCCTGCACAAACCTGCTGATAAAGAACATTTCCCTTTGGTGAAACAGAAATAACCGTATTGATTACATTAGCCACAAAGTACGCTCCCAGCAATACCTTGGCCAGCCACTCCATCTTAACCTTATACTTCTTTGCAATAAATCTGCACATTTCCATAAACGGTCTGTAAGACAGTGCAAGCAAAATCATCTCTGCAATCAATACAAAAATATCATATTTGCATATTGGAAGTTCCCGGGATCCGTTAAAATTGTAGCCGGTAATCAGTTCAACAATCAGTTCTCCGAGGCTGCAGCATACCATTTGCCACGCTTCACCCAAAATCAGCGCAAAAAACATCTTTTCGGTAGGAATTTCCAGCCAGTATCTGCAACCCAGAAACAGCAGAACTATGCCCAATATACATGCCAGAAAGATAATTACAAAGGCATACTCATTATTGGGATACATACTTGCCAATACAGTGTCGCAGACAACATCAACAATCAGACATTTACAGAGAAAAAGCACAATCATGCTTTTCGTTTTCTTCTGTGTCGTTGAAAATGAATACGCAACATGAAGAATAATAGGCCATGCTATTACCCACACAATGCAACCGCTCAGCAGTCTGTTAATTGTCTCATTGATTAATACTGCATCCATACACACAACTCTTCTTACAGAATCTCAAAATAAATCTGATATCTTTCGTAACCTACCTGATTAAGAGGGATAAATCTGATACCTCTGTCCTGATATTTGGTTCTGAAGGTATCCTTCCATGAGCCCCACTCTCTTTCGGCATCATGAACCAGTAATTCCTCGGGTTCATGATTTCCGCGATACAGAACTCTTTCCTCATTACAGATTCCTGCAAGTACGTAGGGTCCGTAAGAATATGCATACATATCCTCGCTGCCCTCAAGCTTTGTACAGTAAAGGGACATGGGCATTGACCATACAACCCTGTCACCGTCAGCCCAGGCTCTTGTAATCTTAACAAATCCATCTGTAACAGTGGGAGTAATCTCTTCACCGTTTACCAAAAGTGACGGTGTTCCCTTTACCCACCGGGGTACCCTGAGGTTAAATGTCCATTCCTCGGTTTTATCCGTCTCGATTTCCAGATTTGTCATCCAAAGATCCGGCTGATGAAGAAACATACGCGTCTTCTCATCTATTCCCTGTGTAGCTGAGGATGTGCTTCCGCTATGGAGACTTCCGCTGAGGGAATCACGACGCTGCTTAATTACAACATTTGCCTCCCCAAGCTTCAGACTTACCCTGGAATCAGCGTAAACACAGGTATATACTTCCTTGTCATTCTGATAATACAAATATTTGTTATGTGCCGCATTTGCCTGTACAAGAGTACCGTGGCAGCAGAAGAAATCATCTCTCTTGCTTCCCCATCCCTTACGGCCTGCAGCCATAAGCGGAAGGAAATATGTAATAAGTCCCTCCTCCGGATGTTCCGGTGTCTGGCCGTTTGTATGGCCGCCTCTGTAATATCCCTGAGCCATAATTCCGTTATACAGATTCTGCTCAATATAATTGAGATATTTGCTGTCTCCTGTCCATCTGAACAGAATATCTGCAAGTCTCATCATGTTATAAACAGTACAGTGCTCCTGATTTTTCTCACCAAGTCTCTGTGCCATGCTATGCATGGGAGTCCAGATTTCTCCCATAGTCTGTCCACCTGTTACAAAGGTTCCTCTCTTGGATACTGCCATATCCCAATATGCAAATGCAACCTTTTTATAACGCTCATCACCGGTTGCCTCATATACCCTGGCTGCTCCGATTGCCTCCGGAATGGTAGTATTGGCATGCATATTTGTAAGCACATCAACACCCTCAAGTAATGGGTCAAACAACCTGTGTCTGTCATATCTGTCAATGAGAATCCTGTACATCTCATCCCCGGTAAACTCATAAAGGTCTGCCCATATTTCCAGCATTCCACCGGTTTCAAAATCAAGGATATCATCCATTTCTTCTCTTGATTTACCGTCGGTATATTCATAGAACCACCTTGCAAAGGCTTCAGCCACTTCAAGTGCTTCCCTGTTCTCTGCATAACGGTACATATCAAGTAAGCCCATAAATGTTTTATGAACTGTATAATGAGGCGCCCACACTGCTTTTCCCTGTGCTATCCATGTAAAATATTTCTCCGGAATTGATGCTGCCCACGAGCCACCGTTCTCCTTTTGGCAACGCTTCAGTTCATGTACAATTGCATCTGCCTTGCTAAGTACCTCTTTATTACCGGTTTCATAATATCTCATGGCTGCAGCGCTTAAATAATGTCCAAGGAAATGACCTCTAAGCTGACAGGTCGGATCTTCCCATCCTCCGTGGCGCATTACTTTTTTGCCAAAATTCTGGCCTATACCTGCCTCGAGGTAATAATTCTGAAGAAGAGCCTCCGAATCAAGCTCCATCATGTAATTCTGATTGTCATTTTCCTTTGACAGCAATGCACCGTCCCAAAGTACAACATTCTTCCCGTTTAACGCATTTATCATGTTAATAACCTCCTGATTATAGTAGTCCGCTCATTTCTACTATTTCCTTTTTGTCTATGCAAACTCCACCATAAATCCCGTTCTAAAATAGGAGCAGCCACTCACGACTGCCCCCCAAAAGCTTTGTAGTATAACCCTCAAAAAGTTTGATTATCAATTATTATTTGTATATCGTATAGCAGTTGCCGCCATTTTCTTTTGAAATGTACATTACCGAATCAGCTCTTTGATAGAGTTTACTGTACTCAACCTTCTCATTGCCATCGAAAAATGCAATTCCGACACTGATTGTTGTTTTACATTCCCTGCACTCGGCTATCTCTATGCTATCAACCTCCGCAAAAAGCTTCTCCATACATTTACGGCACACAATGCGGTCATCAAGTCCTTTGGCATATACCGCAAACTCATCTCCGCCGAGTCGCATAACCACGTCGCTGTCTCTGAAGGAATGCTTCAGGCAGGCTGCAATTTCCGTAAGAACAATGTCACCGATGTGATGTCCGAAGGTATCATTGATGCTCTTAAACTTGTTAACATCCATAATGCACAGCATACCCTTATTTCCATTCTTCATCAGCCCGGTTATATTCATCTCACCGCTACGCCTGTTGGCAATACCGGTTAGCACATCCGTTTCTGACAAAATCTTCAGTTCTTCCTCCGCTTTCCTGTTCTTTGTAATATCGGAAATAGAGACAATCTTTACCTTCTCTCCGTTCATGAGCTTAAACGAACTCATAACACATGAAAGATACACTTCCTGATTATCCACGTCACATGAAACTGCGGTGAATTCAAATTCTTTACCGCTTCTATTGAGTTCTTCTCTGCTTATTGCATATCCCTCAAAATCTTCAATATGGAGTTTCTCCATTACAACCTCCATA
This sequence comes from Lachnospiraceae bacterium, assembly GCA_045639685.1. Lineage (GTDB taxonomy): Bacteria > Bacillota > Clostridia > Lachnospirales > Lachnospiraceae > Colinaster. Next base: position 13,376 of record JAZUDO010000052.1, on the reverse strand, counting down.
CTCTTTGGAACATGTTTTGATGTCTTATAGCCCAGCATTTTTGCTGCGGCATCATTGATTTTTATGATATTTTCCTCATCATCAATTGCAATAACCCCGTTGACCTGTGCCCTAAGCATCTCGGAGTAAATTATATTCGTTGTTTCAAGTGACTGCTTTATAGCATTGTTATAATCGGATTCCATCTGCTTAATATCGTTAATACACTGAACAGTATGAATAAACCTAATCGGATTACCGTCTTCATCAGACTTTATTCTGATAAATGAAGAAACACACCAGCCGACATTTTTACCCTGAAATTCCTTGGAAATGATATTCTTTCCCACCATTCTTCCCGCAAGAGTGTCCGTGTCAACAAACCTGACCATTTCATCACGGTACTGTTCCGTTACCACACCGTTCATAACAGCCATGATCTGTTCTCTTCCGCTTGCATTCGGATCAATAAACTTATCAATCTGCGGCGTAGACTTAACCGGCTGTTGCTTATTGTTCGCAGCATCAAACAAATGAATTGAAACATACGTTCCGCCCAGCGCCTGCAATGCTCCGAATATCTCCTTACTGGTGTTCAGATAATAGTCTGTCTCATCCTTCAGGATCTTCTGATCCTCCCGCATTACATTTCCAATAAATGTAATAATTGCAGCAAGCATACATCCGATTGAATAGAATGGTGCATCCGGGAATTTTTGCTGAAGTATTCCGCACATCATAAACATCACCGTATATACAATTACAACGGTATATCTTCTTATGTGAAATTTATCCTGCTTTTTACAAAGCTTTATTATTCCGGCAATAATTATTCCCGTAAAATAACTGTACTGAATAATAAACAAAACTATTCTTAACGGACCGCTGCTGTATACCCAATTTGAATCAATATGAAACACTTCATGATTTGTAATGTTTGATAAAGCAATTAAAAAGGCAAACCCAACCGGGATTGAAAGAATTATCTTTATGGGAAGACTTACCCTATACTCAAGATAATGAAGCGAATATGCGAACCAAATATATACAATGAAAGATGCCCCCAGATGAAAAAGCATTGACGACAATCTAAACAGTTCAATATTGTCAGTTATCAGACCGGCGGCAATTACCCCCCACGTACCATCGATAAGGCAAAAAACAGTATTCACGATAAATACCAATGGCAACATAACGGACTTGATATTTTTCCTCAGGCTAATTGCATATATACTAAGAAGTGCCAGTACAACAAAACCGACCATTGCCATAACGGCGTACAAAGAGCTAACCATAGAACCTTCCCCACTTTTACAATGATTAATACAAGGTTCATTCTATCATCTTCAGGCAACTGATACAAGATAAGCGCTTACTTATTTTGCCTTATTTTATCTTATTATAGCTATTCATGAATAATGCAAATACTATCTTTGCATTTTCCTCGCTTTCATCTGTAATGCCAATATTCACACTTCTGATAAATTCCATGTTATCACTGCCTTTAATCAAATAATCTACAATGATATCTTCATTTGCATCCAAATCAGACCACGTCACATATCCGAAATAATCAACTCTGACATCCTCTATGGTTCCAATTGTCTCATCAATATACAGATAATTTCCGTTTTCCCAGTAATCGGTTATAAACTCATAATCATCAAACCCCTGCTCCTTCAGCAATTTCTTTAAGCACAAAATCTCAGCGCAGGCATCATTTTTCGACGAATTTTCACTAATAACCACTACTTTTCTTTTGGATGATTTTATATTCTTCTTAACAATAAAACGCGTACCCCTCTCAGACAATTTGTCCGCAATTATCTCATCCATTTCGGTATAGTATCCGTGAGACCTTTCCAAGGTAAACGGCTTACTTACACTTGAAATATATACAGGAGTTGCAATCGGACTATAACTGCGATCAACAACATAATAGAGTCTGATACCATCGCCTTTTTTAAACTTGCCTCTCCAGCTGTTCTTATCATAGCCGCTATAGATACCAAAAGGATCCAGTTCTTCCACTGTTGTATAGTATTCTTCGGCAGACTCCTTCTTATGTCGAAGAGCCATGGTTACTGTACCCTCTTCAACCTTAATCTCCTCTACAACCGCGTCGGAGTAATAAATCCCCTCTACCTTTGATGATTCGTTATTTGCCTCTTCTTCCTCAATTGAATTTGCCTGATACCATTCGTCAAGCTTCTCGGGCTTAACAAGCATATCCCTTACGTCGTAATATATCTGCATATGAAACCTGTCATCAACATTTTCCAATATGGTCTTGTTTCGTTCTACATTCGTATCCGAATATAACATATATTTTTCTTCAAAAGAGAGTTTCCCGTAGACCTTAACCTTCCACCCAATGAATTCTTCAAAGACTTCCGTTGTGTAAGGCCCAGGAACATTAATAACCTCCACCCATTCACAGCCTTTTCCATCCTTCACCCTAATATAAGGATACGGCTGATTGTCACTGTATCTGTCCCCAACGTCGGTCAGTTCTCCCTCAACAAATACTTTTCCACCAACACTTAACAGACTTACAATCTCGGCATCCTTTTTGTCAATATATGCATATTCTGCCGTTGCTCTGCCACAGCCCTGTAAAATTATTAAAAAAAGCATAATCGCCATAAATGAAATTATGTTTTTTCTCATGAATCTGTTCATGTTTTTGTTTGTATCTTTGTTCATACTTCTATTCATGTCCTTGTTCATACTTCTATTCACAATTTTCCTCTGATATCCGATCTTTTTTCAAGAATAGCACATCTGCACCCGACTTACCAATATTAAAAGTCACAAATAACGGCACATATTTCCCCTGCAGCGCATATTTACGGAAAAAAATAAGACATCCCTCGATGTCTTATTTTTTGGTATTATCTCCAGCGACCAACAGTACTGCGATTATGTCCTTCAAGGGCTTTAACCTTAACGGTATAGTTATCAATTTCATTGGCATATTTTATCAATGCCGAATTTTTTAACAAACCGTACTTGCGCATGTCATCATATCTCTCTTCGAACTGCTTCAAATCAGCCTGCGCATTGTCCTTGTAGTTATGCGAAAGATTCATATCAAGGCGCATAATCATGTAATCCAGTTCTTTTTCAGCTGAACTCTTAAATAACCCCATAACCCTTTAGTTCCTTCCTTCGTTTTTCCTTCTTGGACAATTATACCCTATTACTTTTTCCTTTCGCAACGGACAAACCTTAAACTTTCTTAAGTTTCGTGCCCGCGCCCCAAAATAACATAAAAAAACCCTGCAGAACACTCTGCAGGGTTAATATCAATTAAAAGATTTATGCGAAAAAGAGCTTTGAAAGAGTCATTGGATCGATATACTGACCATCCTTGTAAACACGCATATTACCTGAAGCGATTTCGTCGATAAGCATTACACCGCCGTCAGCATCGTAACCAAACTCAAACTTGATATCATAAAGATCAAGTCCCTTAGCCTTAAGATCATCGGCAACAATCTTTGTAATATCCTGTGTCATAGCCTTAATCTTGTCGTACTGCTCTGCGCTCATAACTCCGAGATCAACAAGAGCATCCTTGATTACAAGGGGATCGCCCTTTGCATCATTCTTGAATGTCATCTCAACGTATGCAGGAAGATCTGCACCTTCTTCAATGTACTCACCATATCTCTTAAAGAAGCTTCCTACTGCTTTGTAACGGCAGATAACTTCAAGACCATGTCCGAATACCTTTGCGGGAAGAACTTCCATTGTTGTATCATCGAAATTAGCCTTTACAAAATGTGTCTTAATTCCTGCTGCATTAATCTTCTGGAAGAAATAGTCTGTCATACGAAGGTTAACATCGCCAACACCCTCGATAGATAATCCGACAGAGTTCTCACCGGGATCAAATACACCGTCTTTACCTGTGCAGTCATCCTTGAACTTTAACAGATAATTTCCGTTCTCGAGTTCAAATACATCCTTGGTTTTTCCCTTGTAAACAAGCTTCTTTTCCATCTTTTTTCTCCTATATAATAATAAATTTTAATTGTTGCCGACCCAAACAAAAAACATATCACCAACATAAAATATAATAATTTTTTGCCACAAAACTTGTCAATAATAAAATCACCAAACTATAAAAAATTAGAAAAGCGGTTTTTGTAAAAAATGACAAAGCAATTCTTAAACTCCGGAAATTGCCAATGCTATTCCATTGCACCGATACCCTCGGATATTCCCAGCAGAAGAATGCCTGCAATTACTGCAATAACACAAGCGTACTGGGACGCTCTGAGCTTTTCTTTAATAAATACTCTTGAAAGAACAACCGAAACTATACAGTAGGCACTTATCATCGGTGCCGCAATAACCGGATTCATAGCCATTGCAAACACATAAAATATCTGTCCGAACTCTTCAAATACAGCCGCCACTCCTTTTGTTTTCAGTTCTTTTACCGCAAAAGGATTGTAAAAATGCTTTTCACGAATGTAAATAATAATCCAGCACACGATACCTATCAGCATAAAAGTCAGACCGTAAAGAATGATTACATCAATCTCGCCAAGTCCAAGTCCCTCTTCTTCATCAAGAATTATTCCGTCTGCCGCAGTACCAATTGTGTCAAACAAACAATAAAGCAACGGAAAAACCAGTGCCTTGGCACTTTTCCCCATAGCCTTTTCTTCTTTTGTATAACCTGCTCTGTCAATTCTCTGTTCAACGACTGCAAGGCTTGCCACACCGATAACAATTATTATCGTTGCAATGATATCCAAAGTACCTATCTCTTCGGTTATACCTGCGCCGTTACCTCGTATTACAAACCAGACAATCATTGCAACTGCAGACAATGCCCCGGATGAATTCTGTATCGGCGATATAATGGACAATTCCAGGTATCTGAGTCCGGCGTATCCTATTACCATTGAAATAATATAGCAAAGAGATGCCGGTGCATACTTTAATGCATTTACAAACAATGATTTCAGTGAAAATCCTGACTCTGCAAAGGGTAACAATCCAATAGCACATACTCCCATAACAAGTCCGACCCACACCGCTATCTTAAGATGTGAATAATTATCATCAGTATCACTGGATTTTTTATAAAAAAGATCTGCAAACCCCCAGCCGAGTAAGCAGATCATTGCCATCAAAAACCACATAATATACTTCCCTATTCCCTAAATCACTTACTCAAATACTTACTCTGATAAGTATATTAGCAAATAAGAAAGTAATTTGTCACTAAGTAATAACAGACATAAGAAACATTAATATCACCGTTCCTCTTGCTGTTCCTCCTGCTTTTTCTTACAGCAGGTTGCCGATAAAACAATTATCGTCACACAGTCCACGACAACAACCGCAAAAAAGACATAAGCAAACGAAGCAGGCAACACATTCATAAACAGTGTCATCACCAAAATCAGTATTGCGATAATCATTATACCTGTTCCGGTAACTCTGCAAAGCTTCTTTTCATCATACTTAGCTTTTTCTGCTTTGCTGGCAGTATTATATCCCGCAATAAGTCCGGCCCCATGACCGGAAAGCAGTACAACCGCAATAACAAAGAATATTCCAAACACAACCCATAATCCACCGGTACCGCCATTTGCAGTATCAGCCAATGTAGACAACAACATTCTTTTGTCCTCCAATTCTCTTCTTACTTTTTCAGATCTTCGTTATTTTTATGCCTCACTGCTTTTCTTCATTTTACCACGAAATGCCCGTTCTGCATCAGTAAGTGAAATGTCAACACCAAATAACATTTTTATAAGCCATGCAAAGAACAACAGCACAAGCACCGGTATCACACAGGATGTCACCAGCATTACCGCAACAGCTTCTATAAATTTGCTGAGAAGATTTGTTACATAGTCAACAATCGTACCTGCTGCATTTTCAATCCATGTGATAAATCTGCTGATTGCTCCCTCATCTTCATTTGCAATGCTGATCTGATCTGCAGTACTCAGAGTCTCGTCTATCTGATCCTCATAGTTACTGTAAACAGCCTCCGAGGTTCTCACACCCAAAGGGATAACAAAATATATTGCAAGTGCACACACTGCCAATTTAAGTGCCAGCACTCTTACCTTTTCACGCCTTCTGAGGATTCCCCAGCCCAGTAAAACAAGTGCCAGTGGAATCAATCCTGAAAATGACACATATCCCAATAAGGTAACCAGATATTTTTCAAGGTACAATGCACTAAGTACAACCAGGAAATATTTACCCAATTCGGCAAATTCTTCCGCTATAGGTGTACACTGATCATCCGGAAGAAGGGATATTCCGGCAGATGCAGCCGTTGCACCGGCCGTAAGTTTCAAGGCACTGCTGATTTCCTTATCTATCTGATCGATGGTGTGCTTATGATTCTCCACATTAGTGGTCACAGGTGTCAATTTCGTTATTGATAACATTATCAAAACCAGTAAAACAAGAACCAAGGCTGTATTTTTTAAAAATCTGCTCATATCTTAACCTCCCGTCAGTTAGTTGTTCCATCAGTTATGACATGCTACTTTGATGATGCCGTGTCATACTCAATCGTATAATCTTCTGTATCAACAATGGAATTCACAAATGACTCAATCATCTTTCTTGCGCCTTCATCGGCTTTATCTATTATTCCCTTTTCCAAAGCCTTGCTTCTGGCTGCCTTCTCAAACTCAACAAGAGAATCGTTGTAGTTGCTGATATTTGTCTTATTCCACAGACCTTCTTTTTCCTCAAATATCTTGAAGCTGTCATAGTCAATCGATACCTCATAAATCTCCGCAGCAGGTATATGAATCGTTATTTTCTTCGCCTCATCATCCTTGTCTATCTTCACATCGTTACAATCGATTCCGGCAGACACAACTCCGTCATAGCTGTATACAAATGATGCTTTTGAATCAAAGATCAATATTTTCTTTGAGCTGGAATATTCTTCCACCTGTGTAAAATAATACTCTTCGGTTATGAGCTGTCCCATTTCACGGAGCCCGTCTTCAATTATCTGCGTATTGATTGTGACTGTCTCCTCCACCTTTAGCACATCATCAAACAGTTTCTTCCCCGAATCAGCCTCTTTCTTTTTGTCATTCTCCGGAGTGAATGTTTCATTTCTGTTTTTCATGGCCCCTGCAAACAGCACAATCAGTACTGCCAGAAGGGCAACGCATATTAGGCCATACACTATTTTTTCTATTTTCTTCTTATCCATATTTCCGACTCCTTTCCATAGCAGAATCATCTATATACCTATAAAGAAATGTTTCACGGCTTTGTGTTTCACGGTTTTATGTTTCACGGTTTTATGTTTCACGCTTTTATGTTTCACGGTTGCGGGCAGCGGAAGGTGCTGTTCTTGTCTCGGTAAGAGGTCGGCGTCATCTCGCATTCCTTTTTGAAAACCTTCGTAAAATAATTCGGTTCCAGGAATCCGACTCTCGCTCCTATCTCGGATATCGGCAACTCAGTTTCCGTTAACATCAGTTTTGCCATATCAAGCCTCAGCTTCAAAAGATATGCCAGACATGTGAGCCCTGTCTGCTCCTCAAACATCCTGTTAAGCAGATTACGATTGACATTGAACTCCTTTGTCAATGTTTCGAGATCTATTTTCTCATTGATGTGGCTGTTAAGGTATTCAATCACCACATTTGTAAAATCATCTTTTCTCTCCAGAGTAATCGGATTCTCTGAATACAGGAAATTAAGGAAGAAAAGCATTTCAATAAAAAAGGATCTGCTTCTGCAAGGCCAGTAACCGTCATAGGGTTCCAGCAGTTCATGCTCCATCTTCACTATAAGCTCGGTAAGTCTGGCCAACGCCGAATTGGTAAGCCTGCAATACTTTATAACCAGTCCATCCTTCGCAAAAAAGTTTCGAACAGTCAGATAATCCTGATATACGGTTGTATGCCACTGACCTTCATACTTTTCGCCATACATATCGTCATAAGTAAACATATCGTTAATAACGCTAGGCCTGAAAAATACGGTTATAGCCCGAAAATGCAACTTCTCATCAAGCTTGATTTTATCCCTCGGCGATATAAATATCGCCCCCGGCGCTCCCAGTACAACATTCTCATTACCGTTTTCATTTGTCACCTCAAGTTTCAACGTTCCCCTGCTGACAAGAACCATCTTACAGGTATCTTCATCATTGATATACGGCAACTCATTATTCGATTTAACAATATGCAGATAGACTACTCTTTCAAAGTCCTCTATCATCCTGCTGGTATAAAGTTTCTCGCTCATAATCTTCTACTATTTCCCACTCATATGCAACTTTTCAAACTAATTGTATTATATCAGAAATTAATATCTGCTTAAACGATTTCACCGATAATATATGTGCATATATTACTACTAATTGGTGCAAATAATTCTCATGGTTTAGTCATTGGAAATTTTATACTCAATTCATAAGCACTCGCGAAAGGAGTATAATATTATGAAAAAGAAACTATTAACAATTTCACTTTCAGTTGCATTAACATGTGGACTTCTGTCAGGTTGTGGAACCGGCTCGGTTTCTACTGCAGACCGGAACGTCGATACAGACACCACCACAGTACAGGACACCGGCGCTGACACTAACACAGCCGCAGACTCCAACACAGCCGCAGACTCCAACACAGCCGTAGACTCCAACAATGCAACAGATTCAGGAGCAGATATGACATATGACGGTAAAACAACATTAACTTACTGCGGACACGCAGGAATCAAGATTGTCGGAAAGGACGGAACCGTAGTATACGTGGACCCCAACTATTACACAGGGGACTATTCGGCTCCCGCCGACTATGTGTTTGTAACCCATAAGCATGACGACCATCAGCCGTACCATACGGTAACTTACACAGAAAACGGTCAACTTCTCACAAATGAAGACATGCTTCATGATGGTATTTATGAAATAAAGGATTTCGGCAATCTCACAGTTGAAGCTGTTCCTGCCGGTGGCAATCAAAACCACGACGTTAAGTACTGCGTCGGATACCTGATTACAATTGACGGATTAACCATCTATCACGCAGGCGATACCTCCAAGCTTGATACCATGTCGGAGCTTGCCGACAGACATATCGACTATGCGCTTTATCCAATCGATGGAAAATACAACATGGATGCTGTGGAAGCCACAGAAGTAGCCGGCATTGTCGGTGCAAAATATAACATCCCAATCCATGAATTTGACAATCACCAGCTGGATCCTGCCGCTCCGAGAAAATCGGATAACTTTAATCCCGACGGCAAACTTGTTCTGGAATACGGAGAAACAATTGTTATCGGTGAATAATTGAAACATAAAATCAAAAGTCTTGTACCCTACGGCACAAGACTTTTTATTGAATATTCAAAGATTATAAAAAACAAACAATTCCCCCTTTAATTCGAACACTTGTTCTGATATAATATCAATCGAGGAAATTATTATGAGTGCTATCGCGGATAAGGGTAACAACTGCATAGATGTAATCTGTCAGCACACAAGGGACGGCAATATCATTCCGCTTCGCATACGTGTCAAAGATGAGGATGGTATGTTCCAGACCTTTACCATAAAAAGTTACAAAGAGCTTCAGACCTCCGGACAGTATGTGTCACAGTTTGGAAATGTGGTTCACAACCACACCTGGGCATTTGCGTGCAAAATTCAGGTTTTTGATACGCTTAAGCAGGTCCGCATCTTCTATAATTCCAACGAAAATCTGTGGAGAATTACAGGTATCCTGTCTTAGCCATTACCTCCACTTTTTTCATTTCTCATAAAAAGTTTTGCAGGGCGATGTCCCTCACCCTCAATATAATGTTCCCCCTCAACAACATAGTCCGCTATTTTTCGACGGAAATTTGCTGTCAGAAGTTTGTACCCCAGCACCTGTTCAAACACCTCCTGAACCTGAGCCAGCGTAAATTCCTTCGGAAGAAAATCAAATGCCACCCTCATATCATGCTCTGTTATATCACGCAATTTTAGAAGACTGCTCAATAAAATTTCCGCATGATCAAAAGCGATATCTTCGCTTTCTTTAATAACATATCGTGATTTCATATGATAACCGGAATACTCTGTTGTTTCAATAATCTCCGCCTTCAACGTAAGTATGTTCTCTGTTCCGATATTGTTCTGACCCACAACTCCGTCCCGCTGCAATGTGATGATATGCTTCCTTACGCTTTGTATTTTCTCATCCGACATTATTTCCTCTGTATCAACTTTTGCTGCGTCAACTTCCGCCGCATTAACTTCTACAGTATCAACTTCCATAGAAAACCATGCGGCCTCCCATGCATCCGTATCCGCACGCAGATTGCATTCGTTACCGTCAATCAGCGAAATGTAAGATGTTGAAATAATCCACCCCCTGGGATCTCTGCCATTCTGCGCATTAATTCCCGACAAAATAAATGCCGCCGAACCAACTCCTGTCTCTTCCTTAAGTTCCCGGGCAGCAGTTTCTTCAACCGTTTCCCCGGGACGTACAAATCCCCCGGGAAGAGCCCAGCATTGCTTATAAGGATGCTCGCCGCGTCTGACAAGTAAAACCTTTAGGCGTTTTTCCCTGTTCTTTCTGTAATTCTCCTCTTCTATTGTATTCATTACAGCAAACACAACAATATCCGCCGCAACAGAAGGTCTTTCATATCTTTCAATACTGTAATTTTTTAAAAAATCTTTTTCTTCCCTGTTCACAATATCACCCTATAATCACTGTCTGATTCGTTACTCATTTTCCGTATTTTTTCCGGCAAGTTTGTGCCAGTTAACATATCCGATAAATGCTTCCACAAGATATATTGCTTTCTTTGTTGTATAGACCGGATCGCCCTTGATTGCATACTGCGCAACCGCTATTACATCAGTAATAATCCACCATGAGTATTGCTCCTTGAATCTAAAAAGTTCAAGTGTAGATGCAACAATTCCGATAGCAAATATTGCACAGTCAAGCCACTGCATCAGTGCAACGTTAAGTCCGTGTGCAACTGCGAAGCTCATCCATGAATCCCCTGCAAGTTCTGATAATGTAAAATACACCAGCACTGCAATGGCCGCAATGGAAAGGAACACCACAATATTCTGCCACAGATTTAGAGTCTTTGATTTTGCAAGTAAATCATTGTCATCGTCCTTATGCTTTGTCCATCTCCACCATGAAATTACCTCAAGAGGCAAATACACAACCAGTTCCAGCCAGAATGTTGCCCACATTGCAAAATAAAAAAGGTAAATGATAAATACACCTGTATTAATAATTGCAAACGGGAAATTCATCCTGTTCGCCTTTGCGGTAAGAAACACACACATTATACCGCAAAGTCCTGAAATTAAATTGATTATAGCCAGCCATTGCGGACAGCCTTCAACAGGCTTGATTGCATAATATACGGATATTACAAGCATCACAATACACATGCTTGCTTCATACCATTTCAAACTCCTGATTGCCTGCAATATTTTCACGAATCCGTTAACCTGTTTTAAACCATCCATTGTGCCTTTTCCTCCATTGTCTGCATTGCGCGAATCATTGTTGCGCTTATTGGGTATGTGATCCTTTTTTCATCTACAATTCTGTGGGTTGCCTCCGGGTATGCTCTGCTGAAATATTCTCCGTAGGAAGGTTCACTGGAATAAACATAATTCATATACGGAACATATTGTCTGACAAGCGGTGTTTCCATGTCCCACAGTTCCACACCGTTTTCGTCCCGGCAATACTTATCGTCTATTATGTGAAATGTAACATTATCATATAGTTCGCATACGCGTTCAAGCTGCTTTATTCTGTTCTCAACCGTAAGCTCCGGCTCATGATGTGTCCTGCTGATTTCAATTTCATCATCTCCGTTAATAAACATTATTACTACGACGTCATCGCATTCTCTCGCCGCTGTATCAATACAGTACAAATGGCCTTTGTGTAGCGGCATAAACTTGCCTCCGTAGAATCCATGTATTTTTTCCATAATGCATCCTCACCTCCCTTGCCTGTTATTATCAAATTGATATTATCTATTCGTATGTTATTATCATTCTGATAATATGTCAATATCATTTATAAAAATTTTTCCAAAACATGTGCTTTATTGACAATAAAAAAAGCGGGGATTCCCGCTTTATTCTCCTATAAGAGTTACAAATGTAGGTTCATGATGAACAGCCGGCAGAAAGACATCCATCAAATCCTTTATTTGAATTCGCAAACTGCTCGTATTGACGCACGGATGACATCCGATATGGTCATTTTTCATAAGGTCGTTATCAATCAACAGCTTAACCTTGCCATCTGTATCATTCATAAGTCCCATAACCGACAATGAACCCGGAATGATATCAAGCATCTGCTCCATTTCCTCTCCACCTGCAAATGACAATCTCGCGGAATTAATCTGTGCCGACAATTCCTTTGTTTTAAATTTTTTATCACCGGGCATCATAAGAAGATAAAATGCAGTCTTCTGATGATTACACAAAAACAAATTCTTACAAATGGCCGCATTTACAACCTTATCAACCTCAGCGCAAGCTTCCATAGTCATAAGCGGCTCATGATCTATTCGTTCATATTCAATTCCAAGCTTATCCAGGAAATCGTAAACACGTATCTCCTTCGCTTCTCTGCCATCGTTCGTAACCGGTCTTCCTTTAACAAGTTCCATCCCAAATGCCTCTGCCCACTTTTCTGTATTTTCTTAGTTCTATATTCATCTGTATTGTTCTATTGATTGTTTCCGTTGCATATTCTACACGAAAAAAGGAACTGTCACAAGACAGTTCCTTGTATGATTTGTAACTAAATCTCTTTCATGCCAAACATTGCATTAAGTTTGAGCGGTCCGTAATATAAATCCTTATATAGTATGATGAACTGATATGTGATGACCTCCTGTCAAGTGTTTTTTCAGGAAATCACCACAAACTTATATTTAGTTGTTTCTGAAGGCATCTGAAAAGAGCTTCGGAGTATCAGTTCCCGGCCTTGGCCACTCTGATATACGTGGATTGGTTACCTACAGGTCAATGGTCCGCCGTGAGCTCTACTGTCTACTTGCGTGGATCACAGATTACACTGTGCCGACATAGTTCACTCGTAGATAGCTCGAACCTTGAAATGGCCGAAGCCCTTTCAAGATGTCTTCAGTTGCTTTTTAATTATTGGCCAGATGTATGTGGCGTAAGCCATCTTACATCTGCTTGATTACCCACTATAACAGCGGGATGATGATGTCAAGGCTGCGCAGCACCGCTTTAGCGGCTTGGCCTTGATATTAGCAGCTCGATGTTATACCTCAGGCAATGTTGTCTGTCATCATACCCCACATAAAGCATGCAAGCTCTCTTGCTATTGCTGTTTTGGCTACATTGTGCTTTTTAC
>JAZUDO010000051.1:0-32495 GCA_045639685.1 Lachnospiraceae bacterium | reverse complement strand
CTTGTACAGTGACTTGTCGTCAGTTTCCTAACTTGACATTCGCTCCACGGAAAACCTGCCACGGCGGGCAGCAACCTCACGCTTCATAGCTATCATGCCACAGCAAAGACTAATATACACTGTCCTTTTCCCTTTTGCAAGAACTTTTTGAAAAAAATTTACGAAATTTTATAATGTTTTTTGTGTATTTTTTACCCCTCACTATATTTTGTGTTTTTGGGGTATCAGCGGGCTATATGTGCCCGGTCGGTTTGATTATATGGCCGGTCGGTTTGATTATGTGATCGGCCGGTTTGATTATATGATCGGCCGGTTTGATTATATGGCCGACCGGTTTGATTATATGGCCGACCGGTTTGTCTGCATCTTTCGTTTTGGGGGGCAGAATGGGGATTGTATTTTTCTTTCTGCCTGTTTTACCATCAAACTTGCCATTTTTCCTTCTCTGATGGCAACCAAAATGCTATATTTAGGGCTATTGTTGCCATCAAACTTGCTATTTCCCCTTCGCTGATGGCACATTTTTCTTCTCTGATGGCAGTTTCGCCTTCAATTTTTCTTCTTTCGCGCTTATTTTTACCATCAGACTAGCCGTTCTTCCTTCTCTGATGGCAACCATATTGCTTTATTCGGTGTTATTGTTACCATCAGACTTGTTATTTCCCTTTCGCTAATGGTAATTTCCCCGCTCTGATGGCAATTTAGCTTTCAATGTTGCTTCTTTCGCGCTTAATTTTACCATCAGCCTTGCAGTTTCCACCTCTACGATGGCAGTTTCCACCTCTACGACGCTTCAAGCCTCTACACCGTAAAACTTACTTATATAAAAGCCTCTGCGCCAAAGCGCAGAGGCTTCCTGTTATCATCCAAATTCAAGCTTCAGCAGAATCCCAATCAGTCCTTAACCTTCATGCTGACCTTTACTGCCTCAAACTCATCTAAGATTTCCTGGCTGGGAGCCTTGGTAAGAAGGCTGACAACTACGATAAAGATAAGACTTACGGGGAAACCGATTGCAAGTGAGTAAAGACCTGTAGCGGTTCCGATTGTAACAAGTCCGTCAGCTGAAGAAATCATAGGAATGTAATCCCATACAATAACTGTAACCGCACCTGAGATAAGTCCAGCAACACCACCGGGAATATTGGTTCTCTTCCAGAAAAGAGCCATTATTACAAGAGGTCCGAATGCTGCGCCAAGTCCTGCCCATGCATCACTAACCAGTTTCATTACAGAAGAATCCGGATTCCATGCGATGAAAAATGCTATAACAGCAACCGCAATAATTGTTACACGGCTAAACTTCATAATGAATTTGTCATCTGCATCCTTTTTAATACAACCCTTAACAATATCCTCAGCAATAGCCGATGCACTTACAAGGAGCTGAGAATCTGCTGTTGACATGATAGCTGCGAGTATACCGCAAAGGAAAATACCGGCAATGAAAGGAGCCTTCATATCCTGTGTAAATACCTTCTTAATCATTTCGATGAAGATCTTCTCTGTACCTGCAGCGGTAAGTTCATCATAATCCATGTATGCTCTTCCGAGGATACCTATTACAGCTGCTGCCGCAAGGGAAATTGTTACCCACGTAATGGCAACTGCCTTTGACTTTCTCATTTCCTTTTCATTCTTAACAGCCATAAATCTTACAAGGATGTGAGGCATACCGAAATATCCGAGGCCCCATGCAAGTCCGCTGATAACACCTGAAGCAGAAACGCCTTTGAACATATTTACAAAACCGGGATTCTCTGCAACTGCCGGCTCAAGTGCAGTTGCAACAGAAACACCGTCTGCATTCATAAAACATACTGCGCAAATAGGAACAACCATAAGTGCTATAAGCATCATGGTTCCCTGAATAAAGTCAGTTGTACATACTGCCATAAATCCGCCAAGCAGTGTATATATCAAAATAACCACTGCACCAATCAAAAGAGCGATATGATAATCAAGTCCGAATATTGAATCAAAGAGTTTTCCTCCTGCTGCAAGAGCAGATGCGCAATATACTGTAAAGAATATTACTATTACTATAGAAGAAACAAGAAGCAGAATCTTCTTTTCATCTCTGAATCTGTTCTCGAAAAATCTCGGAAGTGTTACCGAATTGTTGGCCTTAATTGTATACTTACGAAGTCTTGGAGCTATAAGTACCCAATTAAGAATTGTACCGATAAGAAGACCAAGTGCACACCAGCCGTCTCCGGAATTCATACCCGAAAGATAAATAGCTCCGGGAAGTCCCATAAGAAGCCATCCGCTCATGTCGGAAGCCTGTGCAGAAAGTGCAGCCACAAAACCGCCAAGATTTCTTCCTCCAAGGAAATAATCCTCTGTGTTGGCACTTTTCTTTGAATACATTGCTCCGATAAAAATCATCATGGCAAGATAAACAACAAATGCCAGCAAAATTAATACTGTTGATGCTGAAAAGTTCATAACCAATCCCTCTCATTTCTTTTTGAAAAACTTTTTCTATTGTACATTAAATCTATATGTCAATCCGCTCCCCGCTCTTCGGATTTACATTTTCTCTGATTCATAATCATCATCAAAGTTATTATTGACAATAGCCTTGATATGGGAATCTCTTCTGTCAGCGGATATTATCTCTCCGCTATCCAGGTTCATATCTATCGTTCCGTCCTTTCTGATTATAATATCGGAAAAGCGAACTATAACTTCTGCCCTGCACGCCGTACTGTCGGCCTGACTTATTACCGCCTCATAGCAAAGCATTACATCATTTACATGTGTACCAACCTTACCTCTGCTCTCTTCCTTAAGCCTGTTAAAATAGGAAGACACAAACTGAGGAGAGTTCCATACAAAGGTTGTTTTCTTATTAATATATACAGGCATAAGTCCGGCATCACAGAAAATTCTCATTCCGTACTCATTTGCACTGCTGTCGCTAAACAATTTTAAAGCTTCCTTTTGCAAGGAAGCTATCATTTCATCGGTAATATCATCCGAACTATAGGCATATCTGTCAACATTCTCAACAACAAAATCCTTCAAACATTCTTCCGAACCGACACACGTTACATAGTCATGTTCCGCAAGTGTTTCTTCATTATATATTGCTTTGACCGTTACACTTTCTCCCAGACTATAATAGTCCTTATCTCCGACTATCATATATTCAACAATTTCGGACAGCTTATTGTCACAGGTAAGAGATGCCGTAACAAGAGGTGATATTCCTTCGTAACTAACTGCAACTCCCTCAAAAAAGTCTTCCTTTGACAATTCCACCGGATCAATCAAATCGCGAACAACAATGTGCTTGTCTTCTGCTATTACCCTGAGTCTGTATTGCTTTGCCACCACTTCACTGTAGGTAAATGTTATATCAATCTCATCACCGTTACTGAGATTTTGTGATTTACTGAAATTTACCTCGACCGTATCAAAAAATGCCTCATACCCCATCGTCACATCCAGTGTTGCTGTAATTTCTCCTTCACCGTTAAATCCGGTAAGAACAAATGATGTGCAGTCATTAAGATTAATCTCGGTCTTTGAACTTCTGTCAAGTGCAATATATAACGCAACAAATACTGCCAAAAGAATTATCAGCAGTATTGTGCAAGCAATATAAAACGATTTCTTACTCTGTCGTCTTCCTGTTCTACGTGCCATAATACTTCCTTTGCAAATCTACTATATACTAGCAGAGATAACAATATGCGTCAACTCAAAGAAAATCAATAACCTCAAAAATAGAAAACTGCATTAAGCCTCAAGCGTTTCTATCGTTTTGTATTTTTCAACTATGTGATTGTACATGGTTCTTACGGCCGGGGCCATAAAATCCGGGTTCTGTGTAGCAATACCGATTATTCGGCAAGGATTACCCCGTAATGGGAAAATGTCTACATCATAGGGGATATCATTCATACAAAGCTTCGGCATCAGGCAGATTCCAAAGCCTTTCTCAACAAGACGAACCGTCGAAAGGTCATCCACCACGTGATAATTGGACTGAACAGAAAGGTTATGTTCCTTCAAAAATGTCTGTATATCCGCATCGGTACTCTCACGCTGTGTAACAAACGAGTTGTTACGCATTTCATCAAGTTCCATGTAATCACCCTCTGTCTTCATTCCTCTGGGCAGTACACATACAAGCGGATCTTCGCAAAGAGGTTCGATTGCAATATCCTTTGCCGAAGATACCGACAAGAATCCCAAATCCACAACGCCGGTTTTAATCCATACGTATACATCTTCGTATGAGCCCTGGAAAACCTCTATTTTTATTTCCGGGTATTTTTCCTTAAATGAGCTCATGATATCCGGCATCCAATTTGTACATACACTGGAGAAAACACCGATTTTAACTTTTCCGGCCTTCAATCCATTTGTTTCAGCAATAAACTGCTGCAGTGATTCATCACTGTTCAGTACCGCATTTACATATGGCAGCAAATGCTCTCCGTAGTTTGTCAGTGTTACACCACTCTTGCATCTTGTAAGAACCGAAAATCCCAGTTCCGCCTCCATAGAGCCTATGGCATGACTTATAGCCGAAGGCGTTAAGCCCAACAGGTCCGCCGCCTTATGAAAGCTACCGATATCAGCTACTGTTTTAAAAACCTGATATGTAAGTAATGTCATTATTTACCTCTCATTTTTACAAAAACTAAGTACAAGCCTCAGCACAACTTTAGAAGCGAGCACATTTATACTGAAGTTCTTCCCAACGTCTGTCGACTTCAGCCTGGAACTGAACAATAAGGTCTTCGTTACCCGGCTTGAACAAATGCTTGAATCTTCCCTGTGCTCTAAGGAAATCTTCAATCGGAAGTTTCTTCTTTGGTTCGTAATTCAAAATCCAATGACCGTGATCTACTTCAAACATCGGCCAGTAGCATGTCTCAACTGCAAGCCTGCAGATTTCCATGATGTCGGGGGTATCATATCTCCAGCCTCTCGGACATGGTGCCATAATATTAAGAAAAGCTGCTCCCGGTGTATATATAGCCTTTTCACTCTTAAGATAAAGGTCCTTAAAATCTCTTGTAAGTGTTGTCTGCGCAACATAAGGAACATCATGATCCGCTATAATGCTTGCAAGATCCTTGCGGTTCTGCATCTTACCGTTACTGTTTTTTCCGACAGGTGTTGTGGTTGTATCTGCGTACATTGGTGTTGCAGAGGATCTCTGAATACCTGTATTCATATATGCTCCGTTGTCGTAGCATACATAAACCATATCATGCCCACGCTCCATGGCCCCTGAAAGTGACTGGAAGCCGATATCGTATGTACCACCATCACCGCCGAATGTAATAAATTTAAAATTCTCATCTTCCGGAAGGCGTCCGCGTTTCTTAAGTGCCTTATATGCTGTTTCAACACCGCTTAAGGTTGCTCCCGCATTTTCAAATGCATTATGGATGTAGCTGTCCTCCCAAGCCGTGTATGGATACATATATGTTGAAACCTCAAGACATCCGGTTGCATTTCCGATTACAGCCCTGTCTCCCTCATGAAGAGCACGAAGCACGCCTCTTACCGCAATAGTTGCTCCGCAGCCTGCACACATACGATGTCCCGGTGCAAGTCTCTCCGGTTTATTCATTACTTCTTTAAAATTATATTCACTCATTTTCAATGCCTACTTTCTGTGTGCAAATTATTCTCTAAGTCCAATATATTTGAACTGTTCAAACGGTGTCTTGTTATCAACATGATCCTTAAGTGTAGCAAAGATATCATATACGTGATTAACTGTAAAATCTCTTCCGGCAAGTCCGTAGATGTAATTTACCGCCTCCACATCAATATGCTCCCTGTAAAGAGCTGCCATTATTTCACTTCCCAGCGGACCGCCGTTTGTATTGTAGCTTTCGCATCTGTCCATAATCGCAACAGCCTTGCATCCCTTAAGTGCTTCCGCTATCTCTTTTGCAGGGAATGGTCTGAACACGCGGAGTTTCAACACACCCACCTTCATTCCTTTATCGCGCATATCATCAACCGCCTGTTTAGCCGTTCCTGCAGCAGAACCAATGATAACCATGATATAGTCAGCATCCTCAGTCCTATACTCTTCGAAGAAATCGAAACCTCTTCCCGTAAGGGCTCTATATTTAGCTGCAACCTCAAGAATTACTTCCTTTGCATTCTCCATGGCAATCAGCTGGTTCTTTCTTGCTTCCATAGCGTAGTTTGATACGCTGTAAGGTCCCACCGACATGGGCTGTCCGGGATTAAGCAGGAATTCCTCGGGCTTATAAGTTCCCACAAATTCCTTAACCTTGTCATCCTCAAGAAGTTCAATGTTCTCGACAGCATGGCTGGTAATGAAACCATCCTGGCAAATCATAATAGGAAGATGAACTCTCTTATCCTCAGCAATAGGATAAGCCTGAATGAAATTATCATATGCTTCCTGATTGTTTTCAGCATATATCTGAAGCCAGCCCGTATCACGTGCTCCCATACCGTCTGTATGGTCACAGTTTATATTGATCGGACCCGATAATGTTCTGTTCACAAGTGCAAGTGCACAGGGCATACGGTTTGATGCCGCAACAAGAAGTTCCTCCCACATAAGTGCAAGTCCGCAGCTTGATGTTGCCGTAAGACTTCTTGCACCTGCTGCCTCCGAACCAAGTGTTGCACTCATTGAAGAATGTTCACTTTCAACAGGAATAAACTCTGTATCACACTCACCGTTTGCAATGTATGACGACACCATCTGAGGAATCTCGGTAGAAGGTGTAATCGGGAAAGCGGGCATTACGTCCGGATTTATCTGCTTTATAGCATAAGCAACCGCTTCGTTGCCGCTCATTCTGTCTCTTACTGCCATTTTACTGTCCCTCCCTCATTGTTATTGCTCCGAAAGGACATGCCTTAACGCAAATGCCGCATCCCTTGCAATGATTGTAATCAAAATCTTTTCTCTTACAGTCAACAACAGGTATTGAACTGTCCGGGCATACCGGAACGCACAACAGACACTGTTTGCATTTTTCTTCATTGAACACGGGAGTGTTGGTTCTCCACTCGCCGGTGTTAAACTGTTTTGATGTTGCTGCCGCATACATGTGAAGACCTTCTGTCAGTCCCTGATGCGGTGTAGTCTCATTTATCTTACTAATATCTGTTCTCATCTGTCTCTCGCCTCTCGTTCTTCTATACTAATGGCTTGGCACCCTTAAGATCATCTTCAAGTGATTCAAAGGTACGAATAAGTGCCTGCATATTTCCTTCGATTACCTCAGGCTTCTTTGCAAATTTATGTTCATAAGAACTCTTCATCTCATTAATAAAGGTTTCCTTCTCCATTACTCCGCTGACTGCAACCGCTGCGGCAAGCATAGGAGAATTCGGGAAATACTTTCCGAGTGTCTCTACTGAAATCTTTCTGGCATCAACGGTATATACAGCGCCTTCGTATCCCTTTAATAAAGGAAGAATCTCTGCTTTGCTGCGGGCTGTGTTAATAATTATCGCACCTTCCTTTGCAAGTCCTGCAGTTACATCAACGCTTTCAAGAAGTGTCTCATCAACAACTACAACAAGGTCCGGTGTGTAAATGTTACTGTGAACTCTGATAACTTCCCTGCTGATTCTGTTGTAAGCCGTAATAGGTGCTCCCATTCTTTCCGGGCCGTATTCCGGGAAACCCTGAACATGTGCTCCCGTCTTCCAGGCTACATCGGCAAGAAGAAGTGCTGCGGTCTTTGCTCCCTGGCCGCCTCTGCCGTGCCATCTGATTTCCAATGTCTGACTGCTCATAATGCTCTCCTCAATCTATGTAATGTTTTATTATTTGTTTGGTGAATTCATTTCATCTTTATTTGTACATCCATTCATCAACTTTTCTTATTATACACGAGGCAAATGAAAAGTAAAGTGAAAAATTGAAATCTTTTCATTTTATTGATGAAAAAAATTGAACATGCACAATATATATTTCTACTATATTTTAAATCCTTATTATCTTCTATTTCAAAATCTGTTTCTCTTCTATTTCAAAATCCTGTCAAATGAGATAAACTTATAAGATATTAGGACTGCTTACTGATTGACGGATATGAGAATCTACCATTGGGACGGATAAATCCAAGGACTTTTTGTTTTTATCTGCTTATTTAAAGGAAAAATTGCAGATAAAATAAGCGAATTTTATTATTTATCCGCCGCTTTTGTGAAATCCGGGCGGACAGAATAGTTGTTTTTTATTTCTTATCCGCCGCTTTTGTGAAATCCGGGCAGACAAAATAGTTGTTTTTTATTTCTTATCCGCCTTTTTAAGTTAAGATGGGGTTCACGGATGATAAAAAGCACTTGTAATATGAGAGGTGTCAAATATGAAGCTCAACAAAAAAAGATTTTTTGAAATAATACAAATCGGTTCTAAAGACGATTTCCCAAGTCGTGCCTTCGACATATCCATTGCGATTCTGATTTTTCTAAATCTGGGAGCAACACTGTTCTCAACCTATGAACAGGCTGCAGCATATACTGTTCCTATTAATATAGTAGAAGGAATCACAAGTGTTATCTTCCTTATTGAATATGGTTTTAGAATATGGACTGCGGAATACCTGTATCCCGAAGAAAGTAAAGGAAAGGCAAGAGCACATTTTATCTTTTCCCTATTCGGTATAATTGATTTGCTTGCTTTTGCTCCGTTCTTTTTGTCGATTTTCCTCCCCTTCGGAGTATTCCCCAACGGAGCGGTTGCCTTCAGAGTTCTGCGAGTAATCAGAATATTCAGACTCTTCAGAATCAATTCTCAATATGATGCATTTAACGTAATAATCGATGTATTTAAAGATAAGAAGAATCAGCTTTTCTCTTCAGTCAGCATTATCCTGATTTTTATGGTTGCCACAAGCCTCTGTGTATACAGCGTAGAGCATGATGTCCAGCCGGACAAGTTCAGCAATGCTTTTTCAGGTTTATGGTGGGCGACATCAACACTTATGACCGTTGGCTATGGTGATATATATCCGGTTACAACACTGGGAAAAGCACTTTCTATTGTAATCACGTTTTTGGGCGTGGGGCTTGTTGCCATCCCAACCGGTATTATCAGTGCCGGCTTCGTAGAGCATTATGACAGGTTCAAATGGGGTGGAATGATTGATGACAGAAATCAGAATTTCCTTACTCCTACAATTGCTCCGGAACATCCCTGGAACGGAATTGCCGTCAAGGACATTGTTCTTCCTCCTGAAATGGAATTGCTCAATGCCTTCCGTGACGGTAAGAAGCTTGATTTAATACCCAATACCAAGCTTAAAGCCGGTGATGAACTTGTTATCTATCTTCCCAATACAATTGAGATAAAACAATAAAAGAGTGGCCGACGGCCACTCTTTTATTAACCTCTTACACGCCTTTTTATAGCCTCAAAGGTCACATCACTTATCACATGTTCTATCTTGCATGCATCCTCCGAGGCGGTCTCATAAGGAATACCAAGCATCTCAAAGCCTTCGGTGAGAATCATATGACGCTCATATATCTTCTCGGCAACCTGTCTTCCGGCTTCAGTCAGTGTAATAAATCCTTCCGGGCTCACCTCAATAAACCCACCTTCCCGCAGATTCTTTACGGCATTGCTTATGCTGGGTTTACTAAAGCCCATCTTTCGACAGATATCTATTGATCTGACATTCTCCATGGATTTGGAAAGAGTCAGAATGGTTTCCAGATACATCTCACCGGATTCATACAACTGCATACAAAATCCTCACACCAAACAAACATCTTCACCTGCAACAATGCTCAAACATCGTCATCTGCAACAATGCTTACTTTCCTAAACCTTTAAGCTTATCAATAAGGTCTGATGCCTTATCCAAAGAAATTTTACCCTTTACTCCGCTAACAATCTGCTCCGTGATATCATCGGGGAGATCGACCCCGATAAGGGATTCAACTGTCTTAACAGGATCCTTCTTAAAGTTTTCCATAAGCTTTGGATCCTTTTTTACCTTCTCAACTATCTCGTTAATTTTTGCCTTTACATCCATTTTGTTTTCCTCCTGCTTTCAGCCATTGATTCATTAATTTCTCAACTGACCAAAACATTGTCCCCACAGATATACTGTAACATTTTTTCCATAAATATGCAAAAAACCTTTGCCCCTATGGATAGAAAAAAAGAGCCACCGCATAAATGCGATGGCTCCCAATTTATAAAGAATTCAATCAAAACCTGACCGTCTCAATCTATGTCTGTAGCAATCAAGCCTTACCGTCTGAACCGAGAACATTGATAATCTTATGAGCAACCATGTCCTTAACAGCCTGACGAGCCGGTTTGAGATACTGACGAGGATCGAAGTGTGAAGGATTCTCAGCGAAGTACTTTCTGATGTTACCTGTCATAGCAAGACGGATATCAGAGTCAATGTTAATCTTACATACAGCAAGCTTTGCTGCCTCACGAAGCTGCTCTTCAGGAATACCTACAGCATCAGGCATGCTTCCGCCGTACTGGTTAACCATCTTAACGAATTCCTGAGGAACTGAAGATGAACCGTGAAGTACGATAGGGAATCCGGGAAGTCTCTTAATGCACTCCTCGAGAACGTCAAAACGAAGCGGAGGTGGAACAAGGATACCGTCAGCGTTTCTTGTACACTGAGCAGCTGTAAACTTGTATGCACCGTGAGATGTTCCGATAGCGATTGCAAGTGAATCACAACCTGTCTTGTCAACGAACTCTTCTACTTCTTCAGGTCTTGTGTAAGCTTCGTTACCTGCTTCTACACAAACTTCATCTTCGATACCTGCAAGAGTACCAAGTTCAGCTTCTACTACTACGCCATGAGCGTGAGCATATTCAACAACCTGCTTTGTTAAAGCGATGTTGTCTTCGAAAGACTTAGAAGAAGCATCAATCATAACAGATGTAAATCCGCCGTCGATACAGCTCTTACATAATTCAAAGCTATCACCATGATCAAGGTGAAGAGCGATAGGAATCTGAGGATTCTCAGCAACTGCTGCTTCAACTAACTTTACAAGATATGTGTGGTTAGCGTAAGCACGTGCTCCCTTTGATACCTGAAGGATAACAGGGCTGTTAAGTTCGCCTGCAGCTTCTGTAATACCCTGAACGATTTCCATGTTGTTAACGTTGAAAGCACCGATAGCATATCCGCCGTCATAAGCCTTCTTAAACATTTCGGTAGTTGTAACTAATGCCATTATTTTAATTTCCTTTCTTAAATAATTTTACAAAATAAGACGGTTAAAACCGTACGCACCTAGTATAACACTATTTGTTTCAAACCACAAAGGGAAAATGGCATTTCTACCATTTTCCCTTTTCTTAGGTCTCTGACACTTTTATGTTGTGCATTTTTACTATTATGCATTAATCCTCTACATGCTTGACAATTTTAATAATCATCTTATAAGGCCAGAACAGAACGCCCGCAATAGGCCAGACAACCCAACTGATGTCCCATCTTCCTGTCAGGAAAGAATACCCAAGGAATATTGCCGTAGCCAATCCCCAATAAAGCGATACAAAGGGTCCGATTTTTTTTCTTCTTTCTTTGCCCTTATCCGAATACTCTCCCTCCTGAAGAAGCTTATCATAGCTTTCGTTCATGCCGGAAACCCTGATAACCAGATTAACTCCCACTGCAACCAGTATCAGTAAAAGGCTTACCATACCCACAACTATCCAATCCGGTGCACCAACCAGAGTTGATATGATAAGAGGAATTGAGCAGCAAATAAAAAGGATTGTTCCGATAACGGTATAATTTGTTGTCTTCTGTTCAAATGCCTTCTTCTTCTCTTTGACAAGTCCGATAACTCCGTATTCTGTTTCTATATCTTCATTTTCAAGATATTCATACTGCTTTGTTTCCGCATCACATTTGATAAAGATAAATACTGCTATTGCAATAAATGCAAACAGGACACCAAGTCCGACTCCAACCGCCAATGCATCGGATACAAATCCACACCCACTTAAACCAGCAAGGAAAATCAATACCACCGAGCATGTAATGCAAAGTGAAACACCATTGGCAATTCTTGGAATAACTCTTTTCTGTGTATCAATATATGCGTTGGCTTCCTCCATTGAAACCTTTCTGCGTGGAGGAACACTTTCCTCGGAAACAGTCAGTTCGCCGTCGTTTCCAACTGCCTCTATATCATCCTTTAATAAGTAGTCTGTGCTTACGCCAAAAAGTTCGGCCATCTGAAGTATCTTGCTGATGTCGGGAATTGACTGTGCGCCTTCCCATTTAGATACCGACTGTCTTGATACTGATAGCTTGTCTGCAAGTTCCTCCTGAGACCATCCGTTTTTCTTTCTTTCGTTAATAATCTTATCTGCTAAAATCATATTATTCCTTTCCGGAGTACAACGCTCCCTGACACATTTTTTATTTCTTCCCGCGTCGGACTTTTCATCCGCGCCGTTCGTCTTAGCTGACCTAATCATAAAAAATATGTCGGTTGCACACCAGCAATCGGGCTTTACAATTTGTCACCCGGCACTTTACAAATGCCGAAATTCAGGCACCTGTCAGTTTTTTGTACACCAGATATCCTATCAGAAGAAGGAACTCAACGGCTCCGATAATAATCAGTTTCATCAACCCTTTATTGTCAGGCTTCTTAACCGTAATCTTTGAAATAAACAAAAGTCCCACAACAACAAGACCGGCAAAATACAACGCAGTCAAATCCTTAAGCGTTAAAAACTGTAAAAGCATAATAACCGGAAAGATAAGTGCCGCAGAAGTAACCGGCAAGCCTTCATACTGCTTTCTGACTCCGCCTTCTTCTTTCTGCCTTATCTCTTCCTTAACATTGAAGTATGCCAGTCGAATCATTGCACACAAAATATATGTAATAGCAATAATTATACAGATAAAAGGAACAACAAACCCGTCCTCACCGATATGAAGCTTGAGAATATCCGCAATATCCGATTTCCACATAAGCGCCTCTCCGATACATGCCGGAAGCACGCCAAATGACACCAGATCACACAAGGAATCTATCTGAATACCGAAGGCACATTCTTCAGGTGTTCTGTCCTTCTTCATTCTGGCAACTTTTCCGTCAAAGGCATCGCACAAACCGCAGAACAAAAGGAAAAATGTTCCCGCATAAGGGTGTCCTTCTCCCTGAAGAGAAATAACAATCCCCAATCCTGCCGAAAGCATGGATGCATATGTCAATAAAACCGTATAATCATAGTACCCAATCATATTCTATTCCTACCCTTTATCTATTGACTGTTTTAGTCAGTGCACGTAATCACATTCTGCTTCTTCTCGTAATCGTCATTTATCACAAAATTCCAAACAGTATCTCCCTGTTCGTTCTCAGATATCTTTTCAAATCCCTGAAGAGAATAAAACTCCTTTACCATGGCATTCTTGGCTGTCGGATAATAATATCCCACAAGCTTTTTAATACCCTTTTTCTTTGCTGCTTCCACCAGCTTGTCCATCATGGCAAATTCCATGTTACGCTTCAGCACACGACAGCTCATAAGCCAGAGCTGCATATGAAGTTCATCCCTGTTGTCACCTTCTATATGTCCGATTATCACACTGACAACACCGTTGTCACCGAACTTATCCTCAAGTTTTCCGTACAAAGTAATATAATCTTCATCGGCAGCCACATTTTCTATCTCAGCCTGGCTGTACCTTTTGGTTGTAAGGTTAAACTGATTACTCTTATTGCTGAGCTGAGCAATTCTTGCCATATAAAGTGGCGCAAAAGGTGCTATCTCAGCCTTCATCTCCAAAGATTTGAGATAGTCATCATAATTATCAAAGGAAGCCTGCAGCTTTGTTCTCTTTGCATTGCTGATATACATATCGGTTCTGTTAAGGTCATCACCTGACAGTGTTGTCACTTCAAAGAAACCGGCCCTATCTATTGCATTTATATAGTGCTCCGGTGTTTCCAGTTTGGCTGTTACAACTCCGGGAACCTGCTGCTCTATAATCTCCCGCTCCGCCGGATTGTCATCTACAAAAACAAAGCTTTCCGGTAAAAGTGTCAGTTCATTTGCGGTATCCACCAGATTCATACTCTTTGGATTCCAATTTGCCTTTATACTTACAAAGTCATCCTTTTTAAGGATGCTGTCAGGTCTTTCAAGACCGGCAAGAGCATTGCTCTCATCATTTTTTGAATTAACAGTCAGAAGAACTCCAAGCTGCTTATGAAGTCCCAAATAATCCTGGAACTCACTGTAGGTCTGCGCCACGGCGGTTTCCTGCCCGATTTCTATATTGTCGGCTCCGTCGTCTCCGATAATCCCGCCCCAAAGGGTGTTATCCATGTCAAGATTGAGAACCTTCTTATTCTTTCCGTACAACGACTTAATAATATTGGCCACGTTAAATGACAAATAGGGTATTGCCGGTACGGCAACAGCATATTTATACATATGGTAATAATAGGGATCAGACCATTTCTCCAGTCCGTAGGAAGCAGATATATAGTTCACGTCGCATATATAGAAATTCTCATGTGTCTGGGCGTAATCATAGAATCTGCAGTTGAGCCTTGTTACAAAATTAACCCTACCATGGAAATCCGAAGCATCCTTGTTGCCCATAAGTCTGAAATAGGGATATTCAAAGTTGTTCTGTATAATCGGGCATTTGAATTTGGAAGAAATGCTTCCCCACACGCCTTCAAACCGACCATACTCCGAATCAAGCTTTTCCTCGACCGTATCCCTGCTGTCGGCCATCACGGGAAATTCAACAATATTTCTGATGCCGGTACAGATATATATAAGGTCCGGTGCAAATGCATCAAGTTCCTCATTGCCAAACATTCCGTCTTCAAACCATTTGTTATATTCAGACTCGTAAAATGTCGGCCTTATACCGTTGTCAAGCAGAAACAATTCCATCATCAGCTTGATGTTCTGTGTGGTCTCACCGCCCAGAATAGCGATTTTCTTATCGACAAATGTTCTGTCCTGCTCAAGAAGTGCCTTCTTTATTGACTTTTTCTTTTTAATTATCAACTCCGGGTCAAACGGATATTCAAGTTCCTTCATACTTTTGTCCTTTATATTCCTATATAACACCGCTTCAATGTCTTACCGGTTTCTATATCCCATCGGTTTCTATATCCCATCGTTTTCTATATTCTATCGGTTTCTATATTCTATCGGTTTTCCTAAAATTCCATGGTATATATCGTCTTTGGATATTGGCTTCCTGTGACAGAATACTCTATTCCTTCAATTGAATACGCCTCTTTTTCCAGGTTGCTTACTATTTCCGGGGAATCAAAGCTAATTCCCAATTCTTCGGCGAGCTCTGCAACAAGCTCATCTGCAGGCTCATAGCCGTCTGATTCCGGCCAGTAATAATAATTATTACCTATTCTGACCTGTACCATGTACACAGACGTAATCATGCGCTCAGTAGCCTGTTCTCCGAATTTCTCCATAAGCTTGTTAACCGGAAGATCTGAGGTGTACTCTTCATTATTTTCACCATAGTATTCATAATGACTCCACCCATAATAACAGTCTGTTTCCGAATAGAATTCCCTGAAATTCCCTTCGGAATCAATTCCATAAGAGGTATAACCGTGTGCACCGGCTCCCATGGAGCCTCCGTAGGTTGCAACACCGTTGTCATATACACCGGCCGAAGCCCGGTAATAGTCCTCAACATATCCCTTGTATATCAATTCCGTGTCTGTCTCGCACATGATAACGTATTCGGTCTGGGGGCCGGAATAGTCATTTTCATCCTTTATAACTATAGTCATACAAAACCAGTCTCCCGGCGTATTGTTGACCTCAAGCTGTCCATAGGATATTGATTGGCATTGAGCCTCCTCATCAAGGGCAAGAATCTCCACAAGCTCTGCTCTGTCCACCTGCTCCGGTTGTTTCTTTCCTTCAGGCAGATACTCATACAGAACGCCGTCCACCTTCGCGGTGTATTTGCCAAGAATAAACTTTTCCAGCAGTGCTCCCGGACGCGCTTTCCGGGCTGCACTTGTGACTTCGGTTGTTGTTTCCGACTGTTCTGAAGCAGACGGCGTAATCTCAGCCTGTTCCTCTGCTCCATCCTTTGTCTCATCATCTGTTGTATCCGTTTCGGTGTTTTCACCCGCCGGCGCATTTCCAAGCGTTTCGGTGTTATCACTTATTTCAGTTACCGCATCCTGCCCGTTTGCAGGTTCATCAACCGGATTATCCGGTTCCTTGCCGCAGGCAATCAGCATAGTCGCAATAATTGCGGCCGTAATTACATATAGTCTTTTTTTCATAATGTTTAAATTCATTACTCCTCAAAAATGAATACGTTCCATGAAAGCGGCTTAACATGTGCAGAAAGAGTTCCGGCATCAAATGAAGTATCTGTATTCTCACATGGCTTGAGCACATCCGGATTTTCAAATGTGTTCTTCATGTCCATGTCTTTGGCATACATTTCAAAATGCTTTTTGAAGCTGTAGTTTTCAAATCCCTTTATATCAATGTTAATGGGATATTCATCCTCTTCACTACGGTTAATAACAAATACCGTAAGACGCCTGTTGTCCTTGTCCCATGCCGAAGCGGCATCAATATATGTTACGCCCTCCTTTGTGGGATACTGAGAAGTATCATCGATTGCATAACCGGGAATATCATATGTATCACTCTCAACAGCTGTCTTCATGGAAGTTCCCTTTGCATATTTAATAAGATCCGAATATGCATAGAAGGATGCTGCACGCCATACATGGTCATGGTCCGAAGCACAAAGGGCCCCAAGTCCTCCGGTCATACATCCGATTTTTACTCTGTCGGCATGACGAAGAAATGCCAGTTGAATAGACGTCATCGAAAGAAGATGAACCATGTCTCCGCCCGGGAACCGGAAATGATTCATATTATCCGGGTCATGAAGTATATATTCGCGGTTCGGATCAAATTTGTGGTGAACACGTGCCATGTTATATCTTCCGTAACCGGGATTAAGCGGCGCATTTTCACGAATCATTCCGCCGTATTCATCAAAGGAAATCATCATTTTCTTAGGTGATCTGTGCTTTGACTGAACGAAATCGCACATGGCAACTTCGGTATTGATATAATCCTCATAAAATGCTCCGCCACCGAGAAGTGCCTTATAATCTCCGGGAGGTGCACTGTGATAATGATGAACTGAAAGATAGTCAACAACATCATAACATTCATTCAGAACCTGCTCGTCCCATACGGGGAAATGTTCCATAAAAGGAGCTGA
This sequence comes from Lachnospiraceae bacterium, assembly GCA_045639685.1. Classification (GTDB taxonomy): domain Bacteria; phylum Bacillota; class Clostridia; order Lachnospirales; family Lachnospiraceae; genus Colinaster. The sequence continues at coordinate 15,240 of JAZUDO010000051.1, read as the reverse complement.
GGATCCGCACACACCGGTCTCAATCCTTGCATCAATCCATTTCATGGCTTTAGATGTCTCAAGACATCTGCGGCCGTAACCCACAGGGTCTCTGTCCCAGCTGCCAAGCTGCCAAGGTCCGTCCATCTCATTGCCAAGGTACCAGACCTTAACATCATAGGGCTGTTCATGGCCGTTCTTTCTACGAAGATCAGACCAGTATGTTCCACCCTTGTGGTTTGTATATTCAACTATATCCATGGCATCCTGCATGGTTCCTGTTCCGAAATTAACTGTATAGAGAGGTTCAACTCCGGCCTTCTCTGCCCATTGAAGATATTCGTCATGACCAACCTCATTGGTAATATACTGATACCAGGCCGGGTCAAGATGTACCTTTCTCTGCTCCTTTGGACCGATTGAGTCCTTCCACTGCCATGCAGACACAAAGTTTCCGCCCGGAAGTCTTACAGCTTCAAGTCCGGTACTCTTAATTCCGTCAATAAAATCTTTTCTGAAGCCCTGTTCATCAGCTGTGGAATGCTTTGGATTAAACATCGTTCCATTTACCATCGTTCCGATGGGCTCAAGAAATGCCGAAAACAGTCTCGGGGATATCTCTCCTATTTCAAAACTCGGATGCACTGTTACTTTTGCTTTATTTGCCATGTTGCCCTCCAATATACGTCATAGGTGTCCTTCAAACTCAGTTTTTTCGTCCAGACACACGTAGTAATTATATCATGAAATGACATTTTTTGCGCTATTCACTTGTCGTGAATTCTCATATTCAGTTTTTTATGATATAGTGTAGCAGACAGAGATATTGATTCGCAGAGGAGACATGATATTGATTCATTGTTTTAAGAAGCACAACCGCATAACTTGTAAGAAGAACAACAGAATGACTGCCATACTTTGTATGCTTCTTGCCATGCTTTCAGTTGCAGGGTTTCTTTTCCCTGCAGAAAAAACGGCTGCTGAGTGCATCTGCAATGTTTCACAATCGGATTCCTGCAGCATAAAGGCTGTTTCAGATTCTGCACATCCAACAGCTCTGGCCAAAGAATCTGTGCTAACCAACCCATTTGCCAATTCAGTCAGAATAATAAGAAGTAAGAATACCGGTTACAGAAAGGTCACAATTCGCTTTATCTTTTTAGGCTTTATTCTTGCTCTCTTTTCAATATTTGTTGCACTACAGCAATTTTATATTTCGCAGATAACCGGTCTCGTTAAACAGAGACTGTCTATTATCATATACATTCACAATATGGATGGCCGTAAACGCCATTATCTTTCTTACATCCACTAATACTATGGAATGATATGGCATCGGCGCTTTTCCAAAGGGAAATTTGAATGCGCCGGTGTTCAAAAGAAGGAGAAAAAATGAATATTGGAATATTAATCATTGCTATCGTAGGCGGTCTCGTAGGAGTAGCGTCTACGTTGTATTGTGTTCTGTCATTACCTGCGGTTATTGTCTGGAAATTTTACAGAAAAATCGCCAACGGCATCTCACTTTTTAACTAAAGAGGAGGTTAACAACAATGAATGACATTGCAATTAAGATAGTAATCGGTATAATTGTGCTTGGCGGACTTATTTGGGGAATTGTATTTGAAAACAGACCTGCCAAGAAAACCGATGAAGAAACCAACGATAACACAAAAGATAAAAATGATTAATATACACGAAAGAGGTTTAAGATGAGAAAGACAAAAATAGTATGTACAATAGGACCTGCAAGTGAAAGTGAAGAAATGCTTACAAAGCTTGCCCTGGCCGGAATGAATGTTGCCAGACTGAACTTTTCACACGGTACACACGAGGAACATAAAAGAAGAATCAGCAGTATTAGAAAGATTAGCAATAATCTTAATCTGCCTATCGCAATTCTGCTTGACACCAAGGGACCGGAATTCAGAATCAAGACATTCAAAAACGGAAAGGTTGCACTGAAAGCAGGTGATACATTTACTTTCACATCTGATGATTGTCAGGGAGACGAAAAGAAGGTTTCGGTTAATTTCAAAGGACTGGAAAAGGACGTTCATCCGGACGATCATATCCTCGTATGCAACGGATTAATGGATTTTATTGTTAAAGAAATAAATGGAACAGATGTAATATGTGAAACGCTTACAGACGGTACACTTTCTGACAGAAAGAGCATGAATTTCCCCGGGAAAATCATGAGTACCACATTTTTAAACGAACAGGACAAAGAAGATATACTTTTCGGTATCGAGCAGGGTGTTGATTTCATAGCATGCTCATTTGTATCAAGAAAACAGGATCTGGCCGATGTAAGAGATTTTCTTGCAGCCAACGGCAATCCCGACATTGAACTTATAGCAAAAATAGAGAATCAGCCGGGTATCGACAATATAGAAGAGATATGCGAGCTTTGTTCAGGAATTATGATTGGCCGTGGTGACATGGGTGTTGAGATTCCGCCCGAAAAACTTCCCGCAGTACAGAAAAAGCTTATTACCAAGTGTCGTCTGCTGGGAAAAAGAGTCATAACCGCAACCGAAATGCTGGAATCAATGATTACTTCTCCACGTCCCACAAGAGCCGAGGTATCAGATGTGGCCAATGCTGTATATGACGGAACATCCGCAATAATGCTTTCCGGAGAAACCGCAGCCGGCAAATACCCCGAGCAGGCAGTTAAAATCATGTCTTCAATTGCCGAAGCAACAGAGAGTGAGATTCATTACGACAAGAGGTTCTATAATTACCAGTTTGAAATGAAAAATAACGTAGACTGTATCTCCCATGCAGTTTGCGGAATGGCAATTGACGTCAATGCCAAGGCAATAGCTGTTTGTTCTATGTCCGGTATAACGGTAAGAATGGTATCGCGTTTCAGATGTCCTGTAGACATTGTCGGTATTACCACAGATGAGCGAAGCTACAGAAGACTAGCCCTTTCCTGGGGAGTTACTCCTGTACTTTGTGAGAAATTCGATTCAACAGACGTTCTGTTCTATTTCGCGCAAAAGAAAGCCGCAGATGTTCTTAATCTTCAGTCGGGAGACAACATTGTCATCACCGGCGGTATGATTAACGGTCTGTCAGGCAATACCAATTTAATCAAAGTTGCAACTGTAGATTAATTATTTTATCCCATAAAGCACACTTTGATGTGCAAACAAAAAGCCGGCCTTACCAAGAATAAGGCCGGTGTTTTTTATCTCTCCAACTCATTCGTAAGATATCATTTTGCAATTATTTTTGCAATTCAATCACAGAAGCAAGAGATCCGCGGCTTCCGTTGCTGTATCTATGAGAGTAATATTTTTCCGGGTGGCACATTGTGCATTCTCCAACCATTTCCATGTTCTCGCCGGGCACACCAAGCTGCTCAAATCTGCAGGCAACAACGCCCTTAAGATCAAGCATATATTTACCATCCGATTTGGCATCATAAAATGCTGCTGCCTCTTTATCACCGATAAGCCATTTAACCGCGTCAATCACTTCAGGTCCCACCTCGAAACAGCACCTGTTGATGGCCGGTCCGATGGCAATTCTTATATTGCAGGTCTTTGCTCCAAGCTCAACCATTTTCTCTATGGCATTGGCCTCAATGTCCGCAACGGTACTCCTCCATCCGCAGTGAACAGCTCCGACTACTCCCGCAGTTGTGTCCTCCAGCAGAACCGGAACACAGTCTGCCGTAAATATGGCAAGTGGCAGCCCCTTTTCCTTCGTCACATAACCGTCAGCCTCTATCAGTTCACCTTCTCCGTATGCAGGTCTTGCATCTTCATGGGATGCAACATGCACCACATTTCCGTGTACCTGTTTGCCACACACAAACGGCTTATAACCTATCCCGGCTTTCTCCATAAATCGACGCCAGTTTTCCGTAACACGCACCGGTTCATCCCCACGATTCATGCCAAGATTAAGGGTCCCGAACTCCTTGTCACTTATTCCACCGATTCTTGTGGAAAATGCGTGTCGCGATTGTAATATGACAGACGTGTCAATCTGCACTTCTTCAGATAAATCAAGGACTTTCACCAGTGTATCCCCTTCATAGCTGAGGGTAATATTCAGGTTTCTTTTTCCTTCCAGCATAGGCTTCAAGAAATACTTATCACCCTCCCAGGTCGGCAAATCAAGTACAGTTGTCACCTCAACCCAGCGTAAGGTTCCCTCATTGCAGTCAGGCTTCAGCTCACCGGTAAAATCCGTTCCTTTAAAGAGATACATATCCTCAGCCTCATAGGTATTGGAAATAAACTTAATCATTCCTACAAATTCATAAGCTGTCAGCGTAAGTCCCGTCTCCTCATACACCTCACGAACAAGACATTCCGTAACTGTTTCTCCCGGTTCGAATTTACCGCCGACACCTATCCATTTCTGTGCATTAAGATCCTTCTCCTTCTTGTCACGATGAAGCATCAGATATTTATTGTCTTTTTCTATATAACACAACGTTGTTGATATCAATTTACAATCCTCTTTTTCTGAATCGGCACTATGTCTTTGCTGCCTTTTCCTATATCTTTGCTGCCTTTTCCTATGTCTTTGCTGCAAATGCACCATTAATCCATATAGTATGTCATCATCTCATATTTTAATCTGCATCCCTCGTAAATCTCGGCAGGCAGCAATGCTCTTGCAACCAGCTTCAAATCATCGGATTCAACATCAATTCTCTTAAGATTTGCATAATCTCCGTCAATGCTTACTACTTCATAATATCTCGTTTCCATATTTACCTTCCTTATCAGAATTACCTTCCCTATCAGAATTATCTTCCTTATCAGAACCGTGGTGTTTTCCGCTCTGTTATAACCTTCTGTGCTCCATTATATCATTTCCTGCTGGAAAATACGCTATCAGTATTCTATAATCGTTATTCCGGTGTGGCTGGGGTTTTGTTGGGCCCGGTTTGTTTGCATGGCCTGGTTTGTTTGCATGGCCTGGTTTCCGGTGTGTCGACATTTTTACCATCAGAGCTTTGTTACTGAAGCCTTTGATGGCACATTTAAACATGGCATTGTCAGGTTTTGTAATGCTTTTACCATTAGATTCTTTTTACCGAAGCGTTTAATGGTACTAATTTAAGGTAGTAAGCTTCCTTTTTGACAAATCTTTACCATCATTCCTAAGCACCACTCATGAACAATGGTAAATTTATAACAGAAATATCTGTTTGAAGGGAAAAAAGTTACCATCATAAGATACTCAGCCATAGTTTAATGGTAAAATCTCAAGGGAATTAACAATTTTATAGCAAAATAAATACCATCAACGTACTTTTTCACAGCACGCTGATGGTAAAAAGAAAGTTTCCATTAAAAATCAAGTTTATGCTTCCAAAGAAATTATTCGGCTTTTCTAAAAATCCATCTTTCCTGCTTCTCCATCATAGATCATAGATGCCACCAAAGGGCAAACCATCATGAGCGGGAAAACGTATCTAACAAGAACGCAGGGACCAGCAATCATCGTAAGAAGATAGAATCCGATAAACAACCAGATTAACAGCCGCGACCCGGATTTCTTCTTAATCAGTGCAACCCCACCCAAAACAATCAGCATAACATACATTGCCGGAGCAAATATCATCTGTAACAGGAAGAAACACCTGTAAGAACTGTCCGTGGCAAATGATTCATAAAGCTTTCTAAGTGATGGCCAGAGATTAGTCTTTTGTACAAAGTCCAACGCAAAGACAGGTGTGGCATCTGTTATCAGATAGCCTGTTCTGTCCCTCCACCAGTTTTTATACACTTCACAGAAGGAATCATCCATAAGCTGCCAGTAACCTTTTGTCATATACAAAAACGCCTGGACGTATGAACTCGGATAATCCTTCATCATGTCAAAGTACAACTTAACAAAGGTTACCTTATCCTCTTTAAAATGTTCATTATTGAAATATTGCTTCACTCCGTCAGAAATAAGCGGTCTGTAATTGCATAATCCTGTTTCTGTAACGTAACTAAACAGAACTTCGCTATATTCGGATGTTCTGACTTCATAATCGTTACTTTTGAAGGCTCTTGCCATCTGCATAAGAGGTACGCTCAACGCCTCGGCTGCTTCACCCGGTACTGCGTCAGTAACTGTAAGTACAGCCTTCTCAGATGCTTCAAATACAACAAATGAGATTAAACATATAATAGCAACTCTCCCGGCAAACGTAGCCTGTGCACTCTTCTTTTTGCCTCTGTTTATCAGCCATGTCACAGCTGACACCATTGTCATAAGTATAATTACATAACTTACATTTCTTCTGAAAAGCATTGCCAATACAGCAATGACACCGACTATAACTGCCTTTTTCTTCCAGCCATTCTTCTCTACAGCTTTGTCTTCCTCTTCAACCTTGCCTTTCCCCGTAGCCTTTCCTTTCTCTTCAGCCTTGCCTTCCCCTGAAGTCTTGCCTTCTTCTACACCCTTCCCGCATTCTGCCAGTTCAAGCATATTAACAAGAAGCAGAACAAACAATGCGGTAAAAAATGTATCCTTCGTGGTACTGATTGCCATAATCGGAGTTACCGGATACAAAGCAAACAATCCCATCGTTAACCATATAAAAACTCTTCCGGCATTTCTTTTTGAAAGATATACAACAACCGTAGCTAAAGCAAATGCCAGCAGTGACATTTGTATAATACTGTAAAATGCAATACCGTCAATCATAATGCCATGAGCCATCAGCCATTGTCCCAGGTCGTAGCACCAGCCCATAATCAATGTATGCAACACAGGATGATGATTATCAAATTGCCCGCTAGTATACTGAAGTAACTGCGGCTCCCCGTCATAAGAATATATTCCCGGGAAATAAGCAATGAAGCAGGGAATCCAGCAAACCATTATTATCGTCCATGTAAAAAAGCGATTTCCAAACACCTTCAGTTTGGAGGGTGTGCTATGATAAGCCTTTCTTCCGCCATGCCACAATGCAAAAATGATAACCGTCAGAAGAATCCACCATCCAAGTCCTTTAACTCCCAATAGCGCAACATCTCTAAAGCTGATTGACGCTGTTACTGATGCCTCTGCTGCCGCTACCACTTCTTCCGTCGTCTCTGCCGCTTCCCACAGTTTGGCCACATCATTGGAAACTTCCTGCAGTTTGTCCAGAAGTTCTCCCAATACTTCCAAAAAAGCAAATACCAAACCGGCCAGTATGAAAGGCACGTATTTCTTAATCGATATTTTATTTTTTGTTTTATTTTCCAATCCTGAGGTCATTCTGTCTTCCTTCAGTTTCTGGCGTTCTGCCTTCTTTCAGATTCGGTCATGTTTCTGATGCCACCGCTTTACTCTTTCCATCATTTCCCTTAACAAGCGCCAACGTGGAAATAACGGCACCCACAAAGGCAACAATCATTCCGATGAAAAGCATATATGAAACTCCGTTAACGTCCAAAATCTTACCGCAAATCAGGCTGCTGAACACTCCGCCCAAGGTAATGGCGCAGTTTACATAGGCCTGTCCCTTTACCTTATCCTTTTCCCTCATAATCCTGTCTGAATAGAATGCAGTCGCAGGGATAAACACAGCATAAGCAAACAACTGGAAAGACTGGCTGAGATACATGCCACCCAGACCGGTTGCCAAATACATAATCACTACCTTAATGAAAAATGCAACCGTTGAAAAAACCAGAATTGCCTTAACATTTATCTTCTTAAGCAAGCCTGCCATTACAGCCATAACAGGCAGCTCCAATATTGCCTGAAGAAATGACGCATATCCAAGTTCCGTCTCACCGCCCCCCAGATTTCTGATAATCAAAATCAGATAATCGTTGAGCATATTGTGAGAGAAGAAGCACAACGCCGCCCCTAAAAGAAACAGCATAAAAGTCGGATACGTTCTGATAAAATCAAAGAAATTGTTGATGGGTTCTTCTCCGGAATTCGGCTTCACACCGCCATCAATCTCACCGGCATCCGGCTTCACACTGCCTTCATCCGGCTTCACACCGCCATCAATCTCGCCGCCCAATTTCACGGGAGCGTCCGTGGTATCGCCACGTCGTCTAAACGTAAAAACAGCCACAAACATCAGAATCATTACAACAGAGGTAATATACAGGTTGATTACCGGGCCCTTTTGAGCCATTATCCTTCCTGTGATTGCACTCGTAACCGCAAAGCCGGCAGAACCCAATCCTCGTGCCAAGCCAAAATTGTGCTCACAACCACCTGCCTGATATTCGAAGCTCATGGCTATCATAATCGACATCGAAATGAACTGTACCGTATAGATTATTACATATAGCGCAAATACCAGCGGAATGTTATTTCCTACTGCCATCAGAAGCAATACACCGGTCAGAATAATCAATACAGAACACAAAAGTACCTTCCTGTTGGTTATTTTCTCAGATTTATCAATCATTCCGGCAACAAGAGGCTGTCCCAGCACCGCCAAAATGTTGGATACAGCCAGAGCCACACCTACCATGGTATTGGTAAATCCACGATCCAGCAAAAACACCGTTGCATATGCATGAATCGTACAAAATGCCGCAAAATACAGTACATTTATTATTGTATATCTTAATGTCCAGAATCCCTTTTTCATATCCTAATCACAAGCCATTTTCTTAATCCGGCTCTATTCCTCTGTCTTCTTAATTCGGCCTTATTCCTCTGTCTTCCTTGTCCGGCTCTATTCCTCTGTTTCCATATCAGGCATGTCCACGGCCTCTTCCGTCATGCCAAGTTCAGCAATTACCTCACCAAGCTCAGCAAATATTTTCTTATCCTTGTCTATATCACCTAAAACCGCTATTGCAAATTTGTAATCCGGACTGTATGTAAAATCATACAACGCGTATCCCTGAAGCTCGTCCCCCGGGGAAGTCATATCTTCATATATCTTGAAGGTATCATAATAGAAATCAACATATCCGCCGGTCTGGGCAATCTTATCCTCAATCAAATCTGCCCTGTACACTCTAAGATTATAATCTTTGTAGCCGGGAACGCTATACCATTCCTGTTCTCCGTATTCGGATATTTCTTTTACAACCAGCTTATCATCAATATCCAGTTTCTTTGCCAATTTCACAGCATAATCATAGCACTCTTCATCAGTACTGGGCGTGGATTTTACCTCATTTACCAGGTACTTTACAGCAGAGAAATTCCTTGCGCTGTCTACAACCAAACCTCTACCACTGCCGAAAGAGTTTAATGAATATATGTCGTCAATATTCAAAAATGACATCAGTTCAGGAACGGTACCGCCATATACATTTATATCTGCAACATTTGTTCTTGCAGTAAAAAGCTCGGGCGTTATCTCCACAACCTTGGTATTTGAATTGATATACTCCTTATCTCCTCCGCATATATCGTTAATTATATTGACGAATTCTTCAAATTCTTCCGGATAACTTCCGCATATACACCTCTGGGCACCAATATCATGATTCTTATAATCCTTACCGCTTGAAATGTTCATTCTGATTAGGTACAGATATTCTTCATCTCCCTGATACTTCGGAAGAGAATTAACAAAAGAATAAATGAAATTTCTCTGTTCTTCGCTCATTTCCTCGCAAGAAAAGAAATCGACGTAGTAGTTATCAACGTAGTAACACTTCGGCCAATTGATCATCCATATATTGTCGTCATTCTCTACGGCAGAGACAACGGAGATATCGGTAATCTTGTATTTGCCCTTTTTTATGTCTCGATTTTCGTAAGTACCCTCAACGTTGTACACAGAATTGCCCTGATTTCCACAGCCCGCAAATGACATACACATCATCAATATAAATAGCACTGCTATTGTTTTGTATAATGTCCTATTCATAGTTTTCAAACCATTTCACTTTTTATACTGTTTATTACTTCCTGCGAGCATTCTGTTATTTCCATTATCTCACTGTCCGAATAATTCTTTTGCAACAAACGTCGCACAATAACCACCTGTTCCTGTTGCATTCCCTGCTCAAGGCCTCGCTCTATGCCTTGCTCAAGACCAATTGCTATGCCTTCATCTCTTATATCCTGCTCATGTACAAGTGTATGCATATATTCAGCCCTCCACTTCTTGTTCTCACGAACCTCCTCAACAGCTTCCTTTAGTTGCTTCGTGAAATCATCCGTTACCTCTTCCGTATCCAAAAATTTAAGAAAATTGTCTTGTTCCTCTGTTATCGGATAGCTGTCCTCTTTGCCCTTGGAATTGAAGAAAATCTTGATGCTGTCATCATTCAGCTTCAATCCCGGTAGTTCGATACATTGATTTTCAAATGTATATCTCTTCAAATTCTTACCAAATGGATCAAATGTACAAAAAAATACTATGTAACATTTGTTCAGTTCTTTGTACCTGCTTCCTCCACCTAGAACATTGGTATCTATCATTCCCTGATAATATCTGCTACGCTTTGGAAGCTGAGAATCACATTTTCGCTCTTCCCAACCACGATTCTGCATCTCGGCATCGTATACTGTCCCTTTTTCATCAAAGACATATGTATCAAGTCTTACATCCTTTCCTCCCATGGTTGCTATCAGAGTTTTCTGATTCTCTGCAACCTCCAGCCTCTCAATCTTTTCCTCAGTGGCTATCTCCATCAGTTTCTTGGTAAGGTTAAGATCTTTTGTGACCTTTTCATACATGAAATCATCAGAAAAAGTCAATTCTTCATACTTCTTTGCCATCGGCACTTCCTTTCCGCAGGATAACCATGTTTTGTAAAATCCTGCTTAAACAATTTTTTAGTTTCTTAAGCATGGATTTCATAGAATGATATTTCCGAGCGAATTATAGATGCGCCAATAGACGCCAAATCACCAACAATGGTTGGCCATGCAAGTCAAAACCATGCGTTCCTATTGCATGTCAGAATCGATGCTTATTATAAGAGAAATATACCATCTTGATTCGAATTATTCAATAAAGCATGGAACAGAATGTAAAAAACCCCTTTTACCGAAAACATCGGTAAAAGGGGATGACTTGATATCAATATATCTAGTGACTCATTTCCTATTGAGCAACTGAGTACTGAAGATACAGTTCTCTCATCTTGGCCGGTCCGTACCATTCTTCGTTAAGATCGACAGTTACTCCTGCAGGAATGATTATGGTCTGCTGCTCATGATTCCATTTATAATGGAACTCAAAGGTTACTCCTGCTGCCGACTTAGCTGCAAGATCTGCCATAAATGCCTTCGGGAATGAATTCCATTCACCAAACTCTAATACAGTCGTCTGACCCGGCTGAGAAGCCTTTATCTTTTCTGTTCCGTAATCATATACTAAATATACACCTGCTGAAATCGGATATGACTCTTTTACGTATCCGCAAGACTTACAATATACTCCACCTACACCATCACTGTCCGCTGTTGGCTCAGTAATTGTACCCTCAATGAATTCGTGAGTATGAGTTGGTGCCGGCGCAGGTTCGGGAGGAGTCGGTTGTGGTAATGAAACTCCGGCAACAGTAATGTGGAAAGCTTGATTATCTTTTTGTCCACTATTTAATGTCAGGTAGAGATAGTCGCATTCAGCGCTAGGCACTTCCTTAGTCAGAGTAATATAATACTTTGTGCAATAAAGACCACCATAAGTACCAGCATCAGCATAGACATATACAGTACAATCCAAGTCATTTTTCAACCAGAAATCGCTTCCTAAATCAGCACCAGCTTGAAGTGAGGAAATTAAGTATGGTGATTCTTCTGTTCCTGCTCCGCTTAAAGCAAATGAATTCACACTTATGCCCAGCATCAACGTCATTGCCAAAATAATTGATAATAACAGCCTTATTTTTTTCTTCATAATCTTTTTCCTTCCCTTTTACAATTAATCCTTTGCATTCAACTTCTTAATGCTTAAAATAACAATCTCCGAGCTCATCATCTCGTGATTTTATTATATATCAACTCTATTATACTATCAATCTGTAACAAATCTGCCACAAACCCCCTCCGACAAATCTTGCCGGAGGGGCTAAAAACACTTTTATAACTGTCCTTACAATTTCTTTCTTTTCAATAAATACTTTACATTACTCTTTACTTCTTCCCTTTCCCGCTCTTCTCCGGCTTCGCTTCAGCCTCGCCTTCAGAAGTCTTAACAACTTCTGCTACAACCGCAGCTTCTGCTTGGCCTTCGTTAAGACCGGTTACATTGATGTTACGTGTTACTTTGGCATCATATGTATTAGCCTTCATGATATCAACGATATCAAGACCGGTTACTTCCTTGACTGTTTCAATTGTCTGGGCAAGAACTGCGGGAACATATCCACCAACATTACCTACACCGCCGTTTCCGTTACCGGAACCACCGTCGATAATTGTAACCTTGTCAATATTCTCAAGGGGCTTTGCGATAGCTGTTGCCATCTCAGGCAATGCCTTAACAATCATCTCAACCATGGCAGCCTGGCCGTATTTCTTCATAGCTTCTGCTTTCTTCTCAAGAGCTTCTGCTTCGGCAATACCTTTAGCTTCGATAGCTGCTGCCTCTGCTTCACCGACCTTTCTGATACCTTCTGCTTCCTGAGCCTTGGCATAGAGATCAGCTTCAGCCTGAACCTTCTTGGCTTCAGCTTCCTTTTCTCTTTCGAACTTCTCAGCCTCGGCCTTTCTCTGACGCTCAAATAATTCTGCTTCGGCCTTCTGCTGTCTTGCAAACTTCTCGGCTTCGGCTTTCTTCTTGATTTCAGCCTCAAGAGTCTGCTCTGTAACTTCAACGTCTTTACGCTTTAATTCAATTTCTCTCTCCTGCTTTGCGATGTTGGCATTTGCAGTAGTGATCTCAATTGTTTTACGCTGTTCCTGCTGCTGAATCTCATATGCAGCATCGGCCTCAGCCTGCTTGATATCAGATTCACGCTTAAGTTCTGCCTGCTTAATACGAAGTTCATTTCTCTTTGAAGCAATTTCTGTTTCAGATGCTACCTGTGCTTCATTTGCAAGACGCTTAGCTTCTGCTTCAGCGATAGCTACATCCTTGTCGGCCTGAGCCTTTGCAATGGATGCATCCTTCTGAATCTGAGACATGTTGTCCTGACCTAAAGCAATGATTAAGCCCTTCTCATCCTCAATCTTCTGGATGTTACAAGAAATAATCTCGATACCCAGGGCGTTCATATCTTTCTGAGCTTTCTCCTGAACCTCGTCACCGAATTTCTTACGGTCTGTGTTGAGTTCCTTCAACTTAACAGTACCGATGATTTCACGCATGTTACCCTGTAATGAATCGGTAAGAGCCATAATAATACTCTTCTCGTCCATATTAAGGAAGTTCTTCATGGCGATTCTGATTCCATCTCCGTCAGTCTTTACTCTGACCTTGGCAACTGCATCAATGTCAACACCGATGAAATCAAGTGTCGGAACGTATCCATTGGTCTTTATATCAATACTAATCTGTTTAAGAACAAGTGTATCTTTTCTCTCCAAAAATGGGAACTTGATACCTGCTCTACCTATAAGAATCTTAGGCTCCCTCTTCCAACCTGAAATGATAAATGCTTTATCCGGTGGAGCCTTAACATATCCGCTGGCTAAAAGTGCCAGGAAAGCAATGACTGCAATTACAACAATAATAATGATTTCTAAACTTGGCATAAAAAACCCCTTTCTGATGTTTTGTTTATTGCTAACGTAATTATACTATCAAATAAGTGATTTATAAATGACTAATCCGACATAATATGGTCCCCTATTTCATAATGCATAATACTTTAAAAAGTAATAAAATTAAGTTACATTCTCACTAACGAAAATACAAAGACTTTCCAACCCATTTTGAACCAATTAGCGAACCACTCACATCAAATAAATACTCATAATCTTCACATGTTCCAAAAATGGAGTAAGAATTTACAGTCGGTTTTGAATACTCTAAATGGCTAACCCTTTCCACTTTCCATATAAGCTGATTATCCTTGGTTAAGGATAATGCTGCTCCCATGGAACCGCTTATGGTAAAACACTTAACCGGCTCCCCTGTCTTTTCATCGCAAGCAAAAAGAACCGCATTGTATTCATCTCGGATTTGTTCTGCCAGGCTGTCACCCGAACTGCCTTCCTGATTCAGTTTTTGCCTAATATATTGCAACAAGTTATCTATCTCATATCGGTTGCCTGTATCCTTCTGAACACCAACCTCATACGCCGAGATATATACATGGCCTTCATATTCCATCATATCTTTCACATTAAATAATCTTCCTTCGCTATCATAAAAATAGCTATCGATGATATTACAGTCACTGTCGAGTCTGTAAAAATAATCTTCACCTTGGGACATCAATTCTCCAACCCGTAAAAGGTAGCCATCTTCTAAAACGATAGCATCATGAAGTGCTATCCTCATATCCATTTCCAGCTTCTTGCAGGATATTTCCTCGCCATTTTGGTCATACTGACTGACGCATATGTACTTCGTGGCATTTCCATAACTAAACGCTACACATGTTCCGTTGCCATTATTGATTACCCTAACAATAGCTTCACTCTCAATATCATGATCGAGTTTGCAGGTAAACAAAATCTGTCCGTTCAAATCTATCTTTGAAAAGTATGCATACTCATCCTCAGAGGTAAAAAGAAAAGTTTTTCCGATTGCATAGATTCCATCACCGGCGTATTCCACGTCAGTTACCCAATACTCAGATATTTTGGTTGTCCAGCACTTTTCATCATTCTCGTAATACGAAATTTCAGAATAACGAATGTCCTTGTCCTCATCATTTACATAATCATTTTCAACTTTTATTCCCTCCGGGAATGAATCATACACTCCATAAAAAGGATCGTCTTCATTTATATCATTTTTCCGCTTGCTTTCCGATTCCTCCGAAAAAATCTCCAAACCGGGGATTTCTTTTTCAACAACTTCCCCACTTAAATGATTAACAACGATATTTTTAGTACACCCCTGCGTTTCACAACTGCACAATTCATTTGAAGGCGCATTTTTTCCGCCAAATATAACAATAAGTAATATGCACGATATAACCGCAACAGCTACCAAAATAATCCCAAGTATGATCTTTTTGTTCTTCATTGTAGTTATCCTTTCAAAGTATCATTGTAAAAATCCGTTTTAAATATGTATAAATCAAGGCAGTATTCTGTCTCGTGAACCACATCGGTAATTGAATTACCGAGCTTCCTGTTTCAACCACCACTGCACTGACTACGCCGAAACATAGTCACTGTCTTACACGGTGTCCGCAGGCGTTAGGTTCGGCCGGTTCCCGGCCTACCATATTGTTTTTG